>NZ_BNEB01000003.1:1800000-2100000 GCF_016860545.1 Streptomyces asoensis
GCGGCCCGGCACAGCCTGGTGGAGCCGTACGGACCACGCTCGCACCAGGAAGGAACCGCCATGAGCATCATGCAGGAGTACGCCCTGGACGCCTGTCGCGCCCGACAGCACGGGGAGCCGCCCGTGCCCGCGCCCGGCGCGCACGACTGGCAGATGATCCGCGAGCTGCGCGGCCACCTGCACTGCCGCGCGGCCCTCGCCGGCCGGCCCGCCCGCGGCCGGCTGCGCGGCGCCCTGCTCCGCCGGCTGCGTCCTAACCGCTGACGACCTCCCTCACGAGGTCCACGAAGTCCGCCGTGGCGCGCCGCACGTCGTCCGCCGTCCACTCCAGTCCGGCGGCGCCGACGGTGACCTCGGTGCGGGACAGGCCCGGCCCGCCCTGGGCCCAGGCGCCCACGAAGAGCATCGTCCCGGTCCGCTCGGCCTGGCGCGTCGCCGCCTCGGCGAGGACGTCGGCGTCGTACGGCAGCCAGACCTGGAACTCGTGCGTGTGCGGCACCTCGGGGTGGACGCGCGCCCATGCCGGGCCCGCGGCGGCGAAGCCCTCGCGCAGCGCGGCGGCCACCACGTGCGCGTGCGCCACGTAGTCGGGCAGCCGGGGCAGCTCGCGCTCCAGGCCGATCAGGGCCGACAGCGCCGTGGGGAACTGCTGGAAGACCGCCCCGCCGTAGCGGTGCCGCCAGGTCCTCGCCTCGTCCACCAGGGTCTTCGGGCCGGCGAGCGCGGCGCCGCCGAACCCGGCGAGGGACTTGTAGAACGACACGTAGACGCTGTCCGCCAGCTCCGCGATCTCGCTCAGGGAGCGGCCGAAGTGGTGGGTCGTCTCCCACAGGCGCGCCCCGTCGAAGTGCACCACGGCGTCACGCTCGCGTGCCGCCTCGACGACCTCGGTCAGCTCCTCCCACGTGGGCAGCACATGGCCGGCGTCCCTGAGGGGCAGCTCCAGCATCAGCGACCCGAACGGCTCCTCGAAGCCGCGCACCTCCTCGGCCGTCGGCAGCCGGGGCTCGCGCGTCACCTGGACCGGGCGCAGCCCGCTCACGGCGGTGAAGGCGCCGCGCTCCCACACCTCGGGGTGGCTCATCGCGTGCAGCGCCACCGTGGGGTTGCCGGTGCGCCCCGCCCAGCAGCGCAGGGCGACCTGCTGGGCCATCGTGCCGGTCGGGAAGAAGGCGGCGGCCTCCGTGCCCAGCAGTGCGGCGACCCGCTCCTCCAGGGCCGCCACGACCCCGTCGCCGTAGAGGTCGGCCTGCTCGTCCAGGTCGTAGACCTGGGGCGCCGCCTCGTGCAGCAGCGTGAGCCGGTCGCGCAGGGTGCCCAGCGCCCCGTCGCGCGAGAGCACGCGTCCGGCCTGTCTGCGGGCGGCCGTCCGCCGCTCCCGCAGCCGCTGCCGCGCCGACTTCTCCTCGTCGTCCTGTCCCGCCGTTCGTGTCATGTTCCGGATCATGCCGTGCGGTGGTCCGCGAGGTCACGCGCGTTCGCGGCGCAGCCCTCGCGCGCACGCCCGCGCGTGCCGGTCGGGGGCGGGTGGGATAACCCACAGCCTGTGGACGACCGGACGCCGCGGGGGCGGATAGCGTTAACATGACGAGAAATCGTCCGGTACCCGGAGCGGACTGGAACGGAAGGCCGCCGTCGAGTGAGTACAGCCCAACAGCCAGACCCCAGGGACCGCCCCGCGCGGCTCGCCGTCGGCGTCGTCGGCGCCGGGCGGGTGGGACCCGTGCTGGCCGCGTCCCTCCAGCTCGCCGGGCACCGTCCGGTCGCCGTCTCCGGCGTCTCCGACGCCTCCAGGCGACGCGCCGCGCTGATGCTGCCCGACGTGCCCCTCGTCCCGCCCGCCGAGGTCCTGCAACGCGCCGACCTGGTGCTGCTGACCGTCCCCGACGACACCCTGCCCGGGCTCGTGGAAGGCCTCGCCGAGACCGGCGCCGTACGGCCCGGCCAGCTGCTCGTGCACACGTCCGGGCGCTACGGCGCGAAGGTCCTCGACCCGGCCCTGCGCGCGGGCGCCCTGCCCCTGGCCCTGCACCCGGCGATGACCTTCACCGGCAGCGCCGTCGACGTCCAGCGCCTGGCGGGCTGCTCCTTCGGCGTCACCGCTCCCGACGAGCTGCGGCTGGCGGCGGAAGCCCTCGTCATCGAGATGGGCGGCGAACCCGAGTGGATCGCCGAGGAGAACCGGCCGCTCTACCACACCGCCCTCGCCCTGGGCGCGAACCACCTGGTCACGCTGGTCGCCCAGTCCATGGAGCTGCTGCGCGCGGCCGGCGTCGAGGCCCCCGACCGGATGCTCGGCCCCCTGCTCGGCGCCGCCCTCGACAACGCGCTGCGCTCGGGCGACGGCGCGCTCACCGGCCCCGTCGCACGCGGCGACGCGGGCACGGTCGCCGCGCACGTGGCCGAGCTGCGCGCGCACGCCCCGCAGACCGTGGCCGGCTATCTGGCGATGGCCCGCGCGACCGCCGACCGCGCGCTCGCCCGCGGACTGCTCAAGCCCGAACTCGCCGAGGACCTCCTCGGAGTACTCGCCGACGGAGCCCCCGGCACGCCCGGAACTCCCGGCCCGCAGGGCACCGAAGGAGATGCCGGATGACCACCACCCTGCTGCGCACGGCCGACGAACTGCACGCACGCACGCGTGGCGGCCGCCGGGCCGTCGTGATGACGATGGGCGCCCTGCACGAGGGCCACGCCACCCTCGTGCGCACCGCCCGCGAGGTCGCCGGACCGGACGGCGAGGTCGTCGTCACGGTCTTCGTCAACCCTCTCCAGTTCGGGCAGGGCGAGGACCTCGACCGCTACCCGCGCACCCTGGACGCCGACGTCAAGCTCGCCGAACAGGCCGGCGCGGACGTCGTCTTCGCCCCGTCCGTGGACGAGGTCTACCCGGGCGGCGAACCCCAGGTCCGCATCACCGCGGGCCCGATGGGCGAGCGCCTCGAAGGCGGCTCGCGCCCCGGCCACTTCGACGGCATGCTCACCGTCGTCGCCAAACTGCTGCACCTCACCCGGCCCGACGCCGCGCTCTTCGGGCAGAAGGACGCCCAGCAGCTCGCCCTGATCCGCCGCATGACACGGGACCTGAACTTCGGCGTGGAGATCGTCGCCGTGCCGACCGTGCGCGAGGAGGACGGGCTGGCCCTGTCCAGCCGTAACCGCTATCTGTCCGCCAAGGACCGGCGCACCGCGCTCGCGCTCTCGCAGGCCCTGTTCGCCGGCCGCGACCGGCACGCCGCGCAGGAGGCGCTGCGGGCACGCGCGCGTCAGGTGCCCGCGAGCCGCGCGCGGGCCGAGGCGCTCAGCGCCATAGGGGAGTCCCGCGCGGCGGCCGACGCCCACGCCGTGGCGAAAGCCGCCCCCGGCAACCCGGCCGCCGTCCGCGCCGCGGCCCGCGCCGTCCTCGACGAGGCCGCCCGGATGGACCCGCCGCTGGAGCTGGACTACCTCGCGCTGGTCGACCCGTCGGACTTCAGGGAGATCACCGACCCCGAGGACGACTTCACCGGCGAGGCCGTCCTCGCCGTCGCCGCCAGGGTCGGGACGACCCGGCTGATCGACAACCTCCCCCTCACCTTCGGAGCCGCCTCGTGACCAGCACAGGCATACGACTGCACGCGCCCGCGCCCGGGTGGAGCATCGCCGCGGACGTGGTGGTCGTGGGTTCCGGCGTCGCCGGCCTGACCGCCGCCCTGCGCTGCGAGGCCGCCGGCCTGAGGACGGTCGTCGTCACCAAGGCCCGGCTCGACGACGGCTCGACGCGCTGGGCGCAGGGCGGCATAGCCGCCGCCCTGGGCGAGGGCGACACGCCCGAACAGCACCTGGACGACACGCTGGTGGCGGGCGCGGGCCTGTGCGACGAGAACGCCGTACGGATCCTCGTCACCGAGGGCCCGGACGCCGTGCGCCGGCTGATCGAGACCGGCGCCCACTTCGACGAGTCGGAGGAGGGCGGCCTGGAGCTCACCCGCGAGGGCGGCCACCACCGACGCCGTATCGCGCACGCGGGCGGCGACGCGACCGGCGCGGAGATCTCCCGCGCCCTCGTCGAGGCGGTACGCGCGCGGGGACTGCGCACGATCGAGAACGCGCTCGTGCTGGACCTGCTCACCGACGCCGCGGGCCGCACCGCCGGCGTCACCCTGCACGTCATGGACGAGGGCCAGCACGACGGCGTGGGCGCCGTGCACGCCCCCGCGGTGGTCCTCGCGACCGGCGGCATGGGCCAGGTGTTCTCCGCCACCACCAACCCCTCCGTCTCGACCGGCGACGGCGTGGCGCTCGCCCTGCGCGCGGGCGCGGAGGTCTCCGACCTGGAGTTCGTCCAGTTCCACCCCACGGTGCTGTTCCTCGGAGCGGACGCCGAGGGCCAGCAGCCGCTGGTCTCCGAGGCCGTGCGCGGCGAGGGCGCCCACCTGGTGGACGCGGACGGCGTGCGCTTCATGGTGGGACAGCACGAGCTGGCCGAACTGGCGCCCCGGGACATCGTCGCCAAGGGCATCATGCGCCGCATGCAGGAGCAGGACGCCGAGCACATGTTCCTCGACGCCCGCCACTTCGGCGCCGACATGTGGGAGCACCGCTTCCCGACGATCCTCGCCGCGTGCCGCGCCCATGGCATCGACCCCGTCACCGAGCCCGTCCCCGTGGCCCCGGCGGCCCACTACGCGTCCGGGGGCGTGCGTACCGACTCCCGCGGCCGGACGACCGTGCCGGGCCTGTACGCGTGCGGGGAGGTCGCCTGCACCGGTGTGCACGGCGCGAACCGGCTCGCGTCGAACTCGCTCCTCGAAGGCCTCGTCTACGCCGAGCGCATCGTCGCCGACATCACGGCGAGCCGCGCGGACGACGGGCTGCACGCGCGGGTGCCCGCGCCGGTGGAGCACCCCGAGAAGCCGGCCCACCCGCTCCTCGCCCCGGAGGCCCGGTTCGCCATCCAGCGGATCATGACCGACGGCGCGGGCGTCCTGCGTTCCGCCGAGTCCCTGGAGAAGGCGGCCGGCCAGCTGGTGCGGCTGCACTCCGACGCCCGGGACGCCCTGGACGAGAACGGCAAGACGGCCGAGCCCGGCGTCGACACCTGGGAGGCCACCAACCTCCTGTGCGTGGCGCGGGTCCTGGTCGCCGCCGCGCGGCAGCGCGAGGAGACCCGCGGCTGCCACTGGCGCGAGGACCACGCCGACCGTGACGACGCGAACTGGCGCCGGCACATCGTCGTACGGCTGAATCCGGACCGCACGCTCGCCGTACACACCACCGATACCGCAGACTTCCCCCCTACCCGGCAGCACCACCAGGAGCAGTGACAGACGTGAGCACCCCCGACCTTCCCCTCGCCCCGAGCGGCGGCTGCGGCGACGGCTGTGCCTGCGGCGCCGACACGGACGCCGAATTCACCGACGAGGGATACGCCGAATACGCGGAGTGCGGCCTCGACCCCGCGCTCGCCGAACTGCTGTCCGACGCCGGACTCGACCCCGTGGAGGTCGAGGACATCGCCAACGTCGCCATCCAGGAGGACCTGGCCCACGGCGTCGACGTGACGACCGTCGCCACCATCCCCGAGGACGCCGTCGCCACCGCCGACTTCACCGCGCGCGAGGCGGGTGTCGTCGCGGGTCTGCGGATCGCCGAGGCCGTCGTCTCGGTCGTCTGCACGGAGGAGTTCGAGGTCGAGCGGCACGTCGAGGACGGCGACCTGGTGGAGGCCGGCCAGAAGCTGCTGTCGGTCACCACGCGCACGCGTGACCTGCTCACCGCCGAGCGCAGCGCGCTCAACCTGCTGTGCCGCCTGTCGGGCATCGCCACCGCCACGCGCGCGTGGTCGGACGTCCTGGAGGGCTCCAAGGCGCGCGTGCGTGACACCCGCAAGACCACCCCGGGCCTGCGCTCCCTGGAGAAGTTCGCGGTCCGCTGCGGCGGAGGCGTCAACCACCGCATGTCGCTGTCCGACGCGGCCCTGGTCAAGGACAACCACGTGGTCGCCGCGGGCGGTGTCGCCCAGGCCTTCCAGGCCGTCCGCGAGACCTTCCCGGACGTGCCGATCGAGGTCGAGGTCGACACCCTGCACCAGCTGCGCGAGGTCGTCGACGCCGGTGCCGACCTCATCCTGCTGGACAACTTCACGCCCGCCGAGTGCGCGGAGGCCGTCGGCATCGTCGGCGGACGCGCCCTGCTGGAGGCGTCGGGCCGGCTCACCCTGGCCAACGCCGGGGCGTACGCGGACACGGGCGTCGACTTCCTCGCCGTCGGTGCCCTGACGCACTCCTCGCCGATCCTGGACATCGGTCTGGATCTGCGAGCGGCGGAGTAGGGAACGGGGACCGGCCATGCTGCTGACGATCGACGTGGGCAACACGCACACCGTGCTCGGCCTGTTCGACGGTGAGGACATCGTCGAGCACTGGCGGATCTCCACCGACGCCCGCCGCACCGCGGACGAACTGGCCGTACTCCTCCAGGGCCTCATGGGCATGCACCCGCTGCTCGGGGACGAGCTGGGCGACGGCATCGACGGCATCGCGATCTGCGCGACCGTGCCCTCGGTGCTGCACGAACTGCGCGAGGTGACCCGGCGCTACTACGGCGACGTGCCCGCCGTGCTCGTCGAGCCCGGTGTGAAGACGGGCGTGCCGATCCTGTTCGACAACCCCAAGGAGGTCGGCGCCGACCGCATCATCAACGCGGTCGCGGCGAACGAGCTCTACGGCGGCCCGGCGATCGTCGTCGACTTCGGCACCGCGACGACGTTCGACGCGGTCAGCGCGCGCGGGGAGTACGTCGGCGGGGTCATCGCCCCCGGCATCGAGATCTCCGTCGAGGCCCTCGGCGTCAAGGCCGCGCAGCTGCGCAAGATCGAACTGGCCCGTCCCCGGAGCGTGATCGGCAAGAACACCGTCGAGGCGATGCAGTCCGGCATCGTCTACGGGTTCGCCGGCCAGGTCGACGGTGTGGTCACCCGGATGGCCCGCGAGCTGGCGGACGACCCGGACGAGGTCACGGTGATCGCGACCGGAGGGCTGGCCCCGACGGTGCTCGGCGAGTCCTCGGTGATCGACGAGCACGAGCCCTGGCTGACCCTGATCGGCCTGCGCCTGGTGTACGAGCGGAACGTGTCCCGCATGTGACGGCCGCGGCCGCGGAGGTCTCCACGCGCGCGTGGACACGTCCGCGGCCGCGTGCCGCCGCCCCGCGCGCGTGGCCCCCGCGGGGGGTCGAGTTTCCCCGCGTGCCTGCCTCCCGGCGGCCGGGCGGACCGGCCGGGTGGATTGCGGGCGCGCCACACCCGTCCGTTATGTCGAATTTGTCTGATTAGCGCGTATCGTCGCGGCATGCCCACGCCCTACGGATCCCGCGGCGGCATGGCGTTCGGTGCGGAGGAGCTGCGTGTGCTCCGCCGCGCCCTCGCCCTCGCCCTCCACCCCGGCCCCGTCTCCGCCGAGGACGTCCAGGACTGTCACCGCCTCGCCGAGTCCCTCGACGAGGCGATGCGCGAGGCCGCCCGGCTGCGGGCCTTCCTGGTGGCCGACCTCGGCCGGTACCGAGCCGCCCTCCCCGGCACGGCCGCCGGCTACCTCACGCTCCTCGGACAGGTGCTGGCCACCGGCTACCGGCCCGACGCCGACGACCTCGCGGCGCTCCGCGCCCTGCGGGGCAGCCCCCCAGCCGCCGCACTCCTCACCCGCTGCCAGGCGCTCGCCGAAAAGGACGTACGCGCCCGTCTGGCCCGCCGCGCGGCCCGCAGGGCCCCGGTGGTCACCGCCACCGTCCCGGCCTCCCGTACACGGCTCCAGGCCCTTCCGGGCGGCCGCTCCGGCCAGGGTCCGGCCGGTACGTCCGTCGCCGCCGTCGCGGACCGGGGTGCCGGCCCGGGGGAGGAGCCCCGCAAGAAGCCCGCGGAAAAGCCCGCCGCGCCCGCCCCGGGGCCGGTCCCCGTCGGACCCGCCACGCCCGAGCCCGCCCGCAGGCCCGTCCCGACGCCGGGCGAGGTCTTCCCGCGCCGCAAGCCGGCCCCGCCGCCCGCCGATCCGGAGCAGCACAGGCTCGCCGTCGGCTGACACGGGGCGACCCCGCCCCGGCTCCCGCTCGCCTCCTGGCTACCCTGGATCCATGGACTACGTCTCCGCGCTCGTGCCCCCCGTCGTCATGGCGGTGTTCTTCATCGGTGTGATCAGGGTGATCGTGAAGACCCAGGGCGGCGCCAACAAGGCCAAGGAGGACGCGGCCGTGGACGCCGTCCTCGCGCGCGGACGGCGCCCGGCAGGCCCCCGCGGGCCCCGATGCCTGACCGGCCGCACCCCTTCCGCCTCCCCCGGGCGTGCCGCTCCTTTCGGAGCCGCACGCCCTTTTTGTTGCCGTTTGCCGACAAAAGCGCACGTCCGGCACGCGATTGGCGACATCTCCCACTATTGTTCTGAGCTGTGCCTCGCCCATTGGGAGAACTCGAAGACGCGGTCATGACGCGGGTGTGGAAGTGGAACCGCCCGGTCACCGTTCGGGAAGTCCTGGAAGACCTTCAGCAGGAACGGTCCATCGCGTACACCACCGTGATGACCGTTTTGGACAATCTCCATCAGAAGGGCTGGGTGCGCCGGGAAGCGGAAGGCCGGGCCTATCGATATGAGGCGGTCTCGACCCGGGCCGCCTACGCGGCGGCCCTGATGAACGAGGCCTGGGCGCAGAGCGACAACCCCGCCGCCGCTCTCGTCGCCTTCTTCGGGATGATGAGCGAGGAACAGCGGCTCGCGCTGCGGGACGCCGTACGCATCGTCCAGGGGCCGGAAACAGCCGAACCCGCGACAGCGGGGAGTCCCGGGAGTACGGGGAGTACCGGTGAGAACCCCGGCTCGGCGACGGAGGCCGACGGGCGATAGCGTCCGCACATGTCAGCAGAGAGTCCCTCGGCCGAGAACCGTGAAGTCAGCGCTAAAGCCATCACCGTCCGCCGGGCCCGGACCGGCGATGTCTTCGCCGTGCGCCGTCTCCTTGACGCCTACGTCCGCGGCGGCATCCTGCTCGACAAAGCCACGGTCACGCTTTACGAGGACATCCAGGAGTTCTGGGTCGCCGAACGCGACGACAACGCCGAGGTGGTCGGCTGCGGCGCCCTCCACGTGATGTGGGAAGACCTGGCTGAAGTCCGCACTCTCGCGGTCAAGCCGGGGCTGAAGGGCGCGGGCGTCGGGCACCAGTTGTTGGAGAAGTTGCTGCACACCGCGCGGTGGCTCGGCGTTCGCCGGGTTTTCTGCCTGACCTTCGAAGTCGACTTCTTCGCCAAGCACGGCTTCGTGGAGATCGGCGAGACGCCCGTCGACACCGATGTCTACGCGGAGCTGTTGCGTTCCTATGACGAGGGCGTCGCGGAGTTCCTCGGACTCGAACGAGTGAAACCGAACACCTTGGGCAACAGCCGGATGCTTCTGCATCTGTGATCGTCGCCCTTCATTCACAGGGACCGGCACTGCCCGGTTCCCTATGTCCGAAACGCGCACGTTTCCGGGCGAGGGGCGGGCCGACGGTCTCCGCCGGGGGTTTGTGTTTTCTCAGCAAAAGCGGTTTGCTTTCCGACGTACTGCAGTACTGCATATAACAGGGCTCGGCTAAACGGCGGACGCCGCGGACCCCCCGACCCTCACGTTTTCGATGAAAGGAAATCCGGTGGCACAGAAGGTTCAGGTCCTTCTTGTCGACGACCTCGACGGCGGCGAGGCGGACGAGACCGTGACGTTCGCGCTGGACGGCAAGACCTACGAGATCGATCTCACGACCACCAATGCGGACAAGCTCCGTGGACTTCTCGAGCCCTACGTGAAGGGCGGCCGCCGTACCGGGGGCCGTGCTTCGGGTGGCCGCGGAAAGGCGCGAGCCGCTTCCGGTGGCAGCCAGGACACCGCGCAGATCCGCGCCTGGGCCAAGGAGAACGGTTACGAGGTCAATGACCGCGGCCGCGTTCCCGCGTCCATTCGCGAGGCCTACGAGAAGGCCAACGGCTGAGCGCTCGCGCGCCGCAGTCGGACACGGTGACAGTGCGTCGCCAGTGTGTCCACCAGCCGTACGAGATCGGGGGCGCCCCCACCGCCCCCCAGCGCCGACATCGCCGGCAGCGAGGCCTGTGTCTCGCCTCCGCCCACGGGGGGCCGCAGCCAGACGGCGGCCCCCTGCACCGGCCCGGTCGGGTCCGGGGCCGGTTCACCCTCCAGGTCCGGCGCGGAGCCGAAGCCGGAGGGCGGCAGCGGTGCCTCGACCAGCCCGCCCGCGCCGATCGCCCGCAGATCCAGTGGCAGCGCGCCCCACTCCAGCCACGCCAGGATCCCCGGCAGCTCCTGAGCGCCGCCCGCCGCCACCAGCAGCCGCATCCGGTCGCCCAGCACCGCCACCGGTGACGCCGGCGCCAGCCGCCGCAGCGCCGCGAGACCCGCCTCGGCCGGCACGTCCAGCACGTCGAAGCGCTCGCCCACCGAAAGTCGTACCGGCTCCCCGGGCACCGTCGCCCAGCCCAGTTCGTTCTCGTACCAGCCGCGGATCCGGTCGGCCGGAGCGTCCGGACCGAGCGGCCGCCGGGGAAGGGGGACCGTGGGTGCGGCGGCCGAGCGGGCAGCCGGCGGGACCGAACCAACCATGCCGAGTCCAACCGCCGAAGAGGCCCGCAAGTTACGCTGGGTGCCCGGGTGGACGCGTTTCGTGTCCGCCGACGGGGCGTGCGGGGGTGCCGGGAGGCGCAAGGTTGTTCGCCCGTAGCGGAGGGGACAGGTGCCCACGGCATGGACTGTCGGTCGCAGCGGGTAAGACATCCCTAGTGGGAGGGGGCGACACGCAGGAAAGGCCGTCTCACGTTCGCCATCGGCGTACTGGCGACTGGGGTAACTGCCTGGCCTGCGGGAACATCGTCTCGCACCATCGGGTTGGAGCAGATGTCGGCGTTCGGGGTCAGGAGGCCATCGACGGTGTCGGCAGTTGGAATGAGCGGTCCCCGCTTGCGGGACTAAGCTGCGGAAGGACAGGGAGGGGAAGTTCCCCCCACTGCCTGACCGCTCTGAGGAGCGATTAACGATGTTCGAGAGGTTCACCGACCGCGCGCGGCGGGTTGTCGTCCTGGCTCAGGAAGAAGCCCGGATGCTCAACCACAACTACATCGGCACCGAGCACATCCTCCTGGGCCTGATCCACGAGGGTGAGGGTGTCGCCGCCAAGGCCCTTGAGAGCCTCGGGATTTCGCTCGAGGCGGTCCGCCAGCAGGTGGAGGAGATCATCGGCCAGGGCCAGCAGGCCCCGTCCGGCCACATCCCCTTCACCCCCCGTGCCAAGAAGGTCCTGGAGCTGTCGCTCCGCGAGGCCCTTCAGCTGGGACACAACTACATCGGCACGGAGCACATCCTGCTCGGCCTGATCCGCGAGGGCGAGGGCGTCGCGGCCCAAGTCCTCGTCAAGCTGGGCGCAGATCTCAACCGGGTGCGGCAGCAGGTCATCCAGCTGCTCTCCGGCTACCAGGGCAAGGAGACCGCCACCGCCGGCGGCCCTGCCGAGGGCACGCCCTCGACGTCCCTGGTCCTCGACCAGTTCGGCCGGAACCTCACCCAGGCCGCTCGCGAGTCCAAGCTCGACCCGGTCATCGGGCGCGAGAAGGAGATCGAGCGGGTCATGCAGGTGCTGTCCCGCCGTACCAAGAACAACCCGGTCCTGATCGGTGAGCCCGGCGTCGGCAAGACCGCCGTCGTCGAGGGCCTCGCCCAGGCCATCGTCAAGGGCGAGGTGCCCGAGACCCTCAAGGACAAGCACCTCTACACCCTGGACCTCGGCGCCCTGGTCGCCGGCTCCCGCTACCGCGGTGACTTCGAGGAGCGCCTGAAGAAGGTCCTCAAGGAGATCCGCACCCGCGGCGACATCATCCTGTTCATCGACGAGCTGCACACGCTGGTCGGTGCGGGTGCCGCCGAGGGGGCCATCGACGCCGCCTCCATCCTGAAGCCGATGCTGGCCCGCGGTGAGCTCCAGACCATCGGTGCGACCACGCTGGACGAGTACCGCAAGCACCTGGAGAAGGACGCGGCCCTCGAGCGCCGCTTCCAGCCCATCCAGGTCGCGGAGCCGTCCCTGCCGCACACGATCGAGATCCTCAAGGGTCTGCGTGACCGGTACGAGGCGCACCACCGCGTCTCGATCACCGACGAGGCGCTGGTCCAGGCCGCCACCCTGGCCGACCGGTACATCTCGGACCGCTTCCTCCCGGACAAGGCGATCGACCTGATCGACGAGGCCGGCTCCCGGATGCGCATCCGCCGGATGACCGCGCCGCCGGACCTGCGCGAGTTCGACGAGAAGATCGCCGGCGTCCGCCGCGACAAGGAGTCCGCGATCGACTCGCAGGACTTCGAGAAGGCCGCCTCCCTCCGCGACAAGGAGAAGCAGCTCCTGGCCGCCAAGGCCAAGCGGGAGAAGGAGTGGAAGGCCGGCGACATGGACGTCGTCGCCGAGGTCGACGGCGAGCTGATCGCCGAGGTCCTCGCCACGGCCACCGGCATCCCGGTCTTCAAGCTGACCGAGGAGGAGTCCTCGCGTCTGCTGCGCATGGAGGACGAGCTCCACAAGCGGGTCATCGGCCAGGTCGACGCCGTCAAGGCGCTGTCGAAGGCGATCCGTCGTACGCGCGCGGGCCTCAAGGACCCGAAGCGTCCCGGTGGTTCGTTCATCTTCGCCGGTCCGTCCGGTGTCGGTAAGACCGAGCTGTCCAAGGCGCTCGCCGAGTTCCTCTTCGGTGACGAGGACGCGCTGATCTCCCTCGACATGTCGGAGTTCAGCGAGAAGCACACGGTGTCGCGGCTCTTCGGTTCGCCCCCCGGATACGTGGGCTACGAAGAGGGCGGCCAGCTGACCGAGAAGGTCCGTCGCAAGCCGTTCTCCGTCGTCCTCTTCGACGAGGTCGAGAAGGCCCACCCGGACATCTTCAACTCGCTGCTCCAGATCCTGGAGGACGGTCGGCTGACCGACTCCCAGGGCCGGGTCGTGGACTTCAAGAACACGGTCATCATCATGACGACCAACCTCGGCACGCGGGACATCTCCAAGGGCTTCAACCTTGGTTTCGCGGCCTCGGGCGACAAGAAGTCCAACTACGAGCGCATGAAGAACAAGGTCTCGGACGAGCTCAAGCAGCACTTCCGCCCCGAGTTCCTCAACCGTGTCGACGACGTCGTCGTCTTCCCGCAGCTGACGCAGGAGGACATCCTGCGGATCGTCGACCTGATGATCGGCAAGGTCGACGAGCGCCTCAAGGACCGGGACATGGGCATCGAGCTCTCCCAGTCCGCGAAGGAGCTGCTGTCGAAGAAGGGGTACGACCCGGTGCTGGGTGCGCGTCCGCTGCGTCGCACCATCCAGCGCGAGATCGAGGACACGCTCTCGGAGAAGATCCTCTTCGGCGAGCTGCGCCCCGGTCACATCGTGGTCGTGGACACCGAGGGTGAGGGCGACACCAAGACCTTCACCTTCCGCGGCGAGGAGAAGTCGGCTCTGCCGGACGTCCCGCCGATCGAGCAGGCGGCCGGCGGTGCCGGACCGAACCTGAGCAAGGACGCCTGACCCCCAGGGGACTGAGCGCGCAAGAGGGGCCGGTGCTGCACAGCACCGGCCCCTTTCGCATGCCCCCACGCTCGCCCGTGGGTCTTGCCGCGGGCTACGACAGCTGGCCGTCGTAGTCCGGCAGCTTGTACGTCGTCTCGGCGTGGCCTCCCGAGAGGTCGGTGGCGCTGTTGCCGATGTTCGCGATGATCGTGTAGCCCTTGGACTCGATGGTGACGCGCTGGGCGGTCTTGTAGGCGGCGACGTCCTTGAAGAGGTCGAGGAAGCCGCGGACGTACAGGCCGGAGACCTGGTAGCCGACGTACTTGAGGTTGTAGTCGGTCACCCCGGCGATGATGCCCGGGCGGGCGGTGACGAAGAACAGGGAGACACCGTGCTCCTGGGCGTACTTGGCCACGTCGAGCACCGGCTTGTTGGCCGGCGACGGGTAGCTGAAGCCGAAGTCGGTCTCCAGGGTGGTGTTGTCGATGTCGAAGACGATGGCCTGCTTCTCGCCCGGCTTCGCGGCGGCGATGCGCTGCTTCAGCGCCGGCAGGGCCTGGTTCATCACCGTTCGGCAGTCCTGCTGCCAGGTGGCGTAGTCGACGTCCTCGGCGGCGGCGGCCGCGGCGACGGTGGTGGTGCCGGTGGCCGTCGCGGCCTGGGCGCCGACCGGGACGGCCATCGCCGTGACGGCTGCCGTCGCCACGGCGGTCATGGCCAGGCGGCGCGTCCAGGTGCCTGTGTTCATGTGTGGGGGTCCTCTCGCGTCCATGCGCTGCGGGTGTCGTGAGCATGCTGATAGCTGGGAGTGGCCTGCGGGGAACCAGCGGGTTACTGGACGGTAGAGGCGGATGAGAGCCCGATCACAGACCCGTGCAGACGAACGTGAGCGGGGTCACAAGTGCCCTGCGGGGCAAGGGAGTAGCCGCCGTCACATTCCGAAGTCCCCTACGGGGGACGGCCGGTGACATGGGGCACAGGCGATCGGACCCCTACTACACCGATTAGTCGTAACTCGATTAGGAGCAAAACGGACATATGGCACCAGGCCTGCGTGCCTCGCGCAGGCCTCCCGCGTGGGCCGGTGTCGCGAGTGTCCGGAAAAGCCTGTCTGTCAAGAAGTGGGAAGTTTTGCGGTGAAGTACTAGTTTCCGTCGTAGATCACACGTTTGGGCGCTTGTGGGTCCGCGGGTTACCAAGGGATGGCCACTCCGGCGGAGGTTCACGCCGGGTGGTTTTCCTGTCCCCAGCCCCGTGAGGTTCTTCGATGTTCCAGCGCGCCACGTTCCGTTCCTCCCGTACGTCCCTGCTCCGCACTCGCGTGGCCGTCGGGGCCACCGCCCTGGGCGCCTCGGTCGTGCTGGGGGCCGGGGTGGCGTCCGCCGCGGCGCCGGCGGCGGCACCGGCCGCCGCCAAGGCGGCCGCCTCGGCCGGCACCTGGATAGACCCGGTGAAGAAGTACACGCTGTCCGCCGGGTACGCCCAGGCCGGCAAGATGTGGCAGTCCACCCATAGCGGTCAGGACTTCGCCGTGCCGAGCGGCACCAAGGTCATGGCCGCCCACGGCGGCACCGTGGTCAAGGCCGGCGGCAACGGCGCCGGCGACGGCCCCGCCTACGGCAACGCCATCGTGATCAAGCACGCCAACGGCCTCTACTCGCAGTACGCCCACCTCTCGCACATCAACGTCAAGGTCGGCCAGATCGTGAAGACGGGCCAGAAGATCGCCCTGTCCGGCAACACCGGCAACTCCAGCGGTCCCCACCTGCACTTCGAGATCCGCACGACCGCCAACTACGGTTCGGCGATCAACCCGGTCACCTTCCTGCGCGGCAAGGGCGTGAAGGTCTGACGGACCTGTGATCAGGCGCCCTGGTGCGCCTGGGTCACCAGATCGACGGCGACTTCGAGGACGGCGGCACGCTTGTCCTCGGGGTCGCCTTCGAGGTCCTGGAGGAAGAACATGCCGGCGTGCAGCGTGAAGATGGCGCTGACGCAGCGGACCTGGTCGGCGAGGGGGGCGTCCGGGTCGATGATGATGTCGCGCAGCCCTCGCATGCGGTCCTTGAACGAGTCGCCGATCTGGAGCTCGCGCACCGTCGCCTGGTTCTCCTGCATGAAGCGGAAGAGCGGGGTCGCCTCGGAGAGGGCCTGGCTGTAGCGCCGGACGAGTTCCTGCTTGGTCTCCAGGGTGTGCGGCTGGCTCTTCCCCCAGTCGATCAGGTCCTCGATCGGCTTCGTCAGATCCGTGAAGATGCCGACGATGATCTCTTCCTTGGTCTTGAAGTGGTAGTACAGCGCCGCCTTGGTGACCTCCAGACGCTCCGCGATCTCGCGGAGTGAGGTCTTCTCGTAGCCCTGCTCGGCGAAGAGTTCGAGCGCGACGTCCTGGATGCGCTGGCGTGTGTTGCCGCGCCGCTGCTGCTTGGTGCCGTCCATGGTGACGTCCATTCTCGTGCTCCTTGCGCTTCCGTAGGAACTTACTTGCCGTCCGGCTAGCTACTACGGAAACTTACTTGACGCCCGGCTAGTTGCAGGTCTACCTTCCCAGTGTAGTCAACTAGCCGGGCGGCAAGTAAGTGGCCGACCGGGGGGAAAGCCCAGGGGAGTGGCAGCGATGGCGGACACGAAGACGGTCGAGACCGAACCGGAGAAACAACCCAGGAGCGTGCGGGTCGTCCTGCTCGCGCTGATGATCACGATGATGCTCGCGATGCTCGACAACATGATCGTGGGCACCGCGATGCCCACGATCGTCGGCGAACTCGGCGGGCTCGAGCACCTCTCGTGGGTCGTGACCGCGTACACCCTCGCGACCGCGGCCTCCACCCCGCTGTGGGGCAAGCTCGGTGACATGTACGGGCGCAAGGGCGCCTTCATGACCTCGATCGTGATCTTCCTGATCGGGTCCGCGCTGAGCGGTATGGCGCAGAACATGGGCGAGCTCATCGGCTTCCGCGCGATCCAGGGCCTCGGCGCCGGCGGTCTGATGGTCGGCGTCATGGCGATCATCGGCGACCTGATCCCGCCGCGGGAGCGCGGCAAGTACCAGGGCATGATGGCCGGCGTCATGGCGCTCGCGATGATCGGCGGTCCGCTGGTCGGCGGCACCATCACCGACAACTGGGGCTGGCGCTGGTCCTTCTACATCAACCTGCCGCTCGGCGTGGTGTCGCTGGCCCTCATCAGCGCCGTCCTGCACCTGCCGAAGAAGCGTGCGCAGGCGCGGATCGACTACCTGGGCGCCGCTCTGCTGACCGTCGGCATCACCTCCATCGTCCTCGTCACCACCTGGGGCGGTTCGGAGTACGCCTGGTCGTCGGCGCGGATCATGGAGCTCATCGCCATCGGGGTCGCCTCCCTCATCGGGTTCGTCTTCTGGCAGACCAGGGCAGCCGAGCCGATCGTGCCGCTGCACATCTTCCGCAGCCGCAACTTCACCCTGATGTCGCTCATCGGCTTCGTCACCGGCTTCGTGATGTTCGGCGCCACGCTCTTCCTGCCGCTGTACCAGCAGTCGGTGCAGGGCGCCTCCGCGACCAACTCCGGTCTGCTGCTCCTGCCGATGCTCGGCGCCATGCTGGTCACCTCGATGGTCGCGGGCCGGGTGACCACCAACAGCGGCAAGTACAAGATCTTCCCGATCGTCGGCAGCGTCGCCATGGTCATCGGCCTGTACCTGCTGTCCACGATGGACACCGGGACCAGCCGGCTCACCTCCGGTGTGTTCATGGCGGTCGTCGGCCTCGGCATGGGCTGCCTGATGCAGATCACGATGCTGGTCGCGCAGAACAGCGTCGAGATGAAGGACATGGGAGTCGCCTCCTCGTCCACCACCCTCTTCCGTACGCTCGGCTCCTCCTTCGGTGTCGCCATCATGGGTGCGCTGTTCAACAGCCGCGTCCAGGACGTGATGTCCGAGCGGGCCGGCTCCCTCGGTTCGAAGGTCACCGAGCAGTCCGCACAGCTCGACGCGGCCAGCCTGGCCAAGCTGCCCGCCGTGGCCCGCGAGGCCTACCAGCACGCGGTGTCGGCCGGCACCCACTCGGCCTTCCTGCTGGGCGCCGCGGTGGCGGTGGTCGCGCTGGTCGCCGCGGTGTTCGTCAAGGAGGTCCCGCTCAAGGGCGCCGGACCGGCGAAGGACGGCGAGAAGCCGGCGGACGGCACGGCCGAGACGCAGCCGCCGCTCGTCGACGCGATCTGACCCGAAGCGGTCCCAGGCCCCCCGGCGGTGTCCGCCCCGGGGGGCTTCGCGTGTGCTGCGGCGATGACCGGTGCGGCGATCACCGGTGCCGCGAGACCCGCCGTCTCCACCATCGCCCTGACGGAGCCCTCCGTCACGGGGTGACCTGCCTTCACCGGGCCTGGCGTCACCGGGCCTGCCCTCACGGGAGCCGCCGTGACGCGCGTCGCCGTCACGGCATCGTCGGGTAGCTTCCCGTGTTCGTCGGGGCGTGCTCGGGGAGCCAGAGGACGGCTACGGCGCCCTCGGACGGGATGTGTTCCGGTGCGCCCGCCGGCCGTACGTTGCGGAAGGTCAGCCGGGCGCCGAGCACGCGGGCCTGGCCCGCCGCGATGGTGAGCCCGAGCCCGTGTCCGTGTCCGGCCCGGTCGGCGCTGCCGGTACGGAAGCGGCTGGGTCCCTCGGCGAGCAGGTCCCCGGGGAAGCCCGGGCCGTGGTCGCGGACCCGGATGACCCGGCCCTCGACGGTGACCTGGATCGGCGGCTTGCCGTGCCGGGCGGCGTTGGCCAGCAGGTTGAACAGCACGCGCTCCAGGCGCCGGGGGTCGGTCGTGACCATCGACTCGTGCACCACCCGCACCTCGACGTCCGGGTCCTTGGCCGCGACCCGCCGGGCCACGAACTCGCCCAGCACGATGTCCTGGAGTTCGGCGCGCTCCGAGGCGCCGTCGAGGCGGGCCACCTCCAGCACGTCCTCGACCAGGGTGCGCATGGCCTTCGCCCGGTCCAGGACCAGCTCCGTCGGCCGGCCGGGCGGCAGCAGCTCGGCGGCCGTCAGCAGTCCCGTGACCGGGGTGCGCAGTTCGTGCGCGATGTCGGCGGTGACCCGGCGCTCGGCCTCCAGCCGCTCCTGAAGGGTGTCCGCCATGGCGTCCACCGCGCTCGCCAGGTCGTCGGTCTCGTCGCGTACGACCCCGCCGATCGCGTCCCGCACCCGTACGTCCGACTCGCCCTTGGCGACCTGGTTGGCCGCGGCGGCCGCCTTGCGCAGCCGGCGGGAGAGCTGCCCGCCGATGAGGACGCCGAGCGCGCTGCCGCCGAGGACGACCGCGATGGAACCGATCACCAGGGCCTGGTCGAGGTCGTTGAGGATGTCGGTGCTGCGGTCGGTGAAGCCGGTGTGCAGCGACAGCACGTGTCCGTCCTTGACCGGCACGGCCGCCCAGATGTCCGGACCGCCGCGCCTGCGGTCGGAGACGAACGTGGCCCGGCGGCCGTCCCGGACCTTCTCGCGCAGCGCGGGCGGCAGCCTGGAGTCGTCGATCTTGATGTTCGGGAAGTAGAAGTTGGGCCGTCCCGACTGCTCGTAGTTGCGCTGGGCGATCTGGACACGCTCGTCGGCGAGGTCGCGTGCGTTGTCCAGCATCGACACCCGTGCGGCGTTGTGCACGACGAGACTCAGGGCGATCGCCACCAGCGCGCCGACCAGCGCGATCGCCGCGCTCAGCTTCCATCGCAGTCCCGTGCGGATGCCCGCGCCCTGCGCGCGAGCCGGAACCAGCTGCCGGATCATCCCCCGCATCCTTCCGCCCCTGCCCCGCTCAGGCCTTCAACTTGTAGCCGAAACCGCGGACCGTCTCGATCCGGTCCTGACCGATCTTCGTACGCAGCCGCTGCACATGGACGTCGACGACCCGGGTGTCGCCGCCCCAGCCGTAGTCCCACACCCGCTCCAGCAGTTTGTCGCGGGAGAGGACTGTGCCGGGGGCGGAGGAGAACTCCAGCAGCAGACGCATCTCGGTCGGGGTCAGCGCGACCGGCTGCCCGCCCCGGCGCACCTCCATGCCCTCGGTGTCGATCTCCAGATCGCCGAACGAGAGCACACCGCCCGCCTCCGGGGCGGCGGTCTCGGTCCGGTCGCCGCCACCGGCGTGGCCGAAGCGGCGCAGCACGGCGCGGATCCGGGCCACCAGCACGGCGCCGTCGAAGGGCTTGGTCACGTAGTCGTCGGCGCCGGCCTCCAGGCCGAGGACCACGTCGATGGAGTCGGCGCGCGCCGACAGCATGATCACCGGAACGGTGGACTCGTCCCGGATGCGTCTGCACAGGCTCACGCCGTCCAGGCCCGGGACCATGACGTCCAGCAGCGCGATGTCCGGGCGGTCGGCACGGAACGCCTCCAGCCCCGACAGGCCGTCGGGCATCGCGGTGACCACGAAGCCGTCCCGCTCGAGGGCGAGCTGGGTGGCCTCGCGGATGACGTCGTCGTCCTCGACGAACAGGACGTGGGTCTGGTCTGCCATCCCGGTGCTCTCAGTTCTCGTGTGCGTTCACGTATGCGCTCCCGTGTGCGTCCCTGCACGCAGGCGGGTCGTCCGTCGGGCGGGCTTCTGTCCGCCTTCTGTCCGTGACCCTCGGGTGTGCCCCTTGCTTGGACGCTGGAAGCCCGCGGAGCGTTCACTTCCCGCGCCTTCCATGTGTGTCGCCCGTGTGCCGTCGTGGCCCGTCCACCCATTGATCGGAACGGACGGCCCGATCGGTTCACACTGCCGGAAGATTTTTCCGCATGCCGCCGCCGGCCGGGTCAGCCCGTCTCCGGCGCGGTCGTCGGGTCCGTCCCGACGACGTTGCTGTAGTCGTTGTGCCAGCTGTACTCCTTCACGAAGCGGCCCGAGGCCCAGCGGTAGGTGACCACGTTCTCGCCGGACGGGTCGGAGACCGGGTCGCCCTTCTCGTAGACCTGCTTGGTCACCACCAGGTCGCCCCGGTCCATCTCCGCGTAGACGGGCGGCTCCTCGGCCCGGAACACGTTCGTGTAGCCGCCGTCGCTCCTGCGGTACACGTACGAGCCCACGCCGACCAGGTCGCCGCAGGTGAGGACGTTGACGATGATGTCGTTCCCGGAGCCGCCGGTGAGGTCGCCGTACGAGACGTCGACCGGGTACTCGTCACCGACGCAGGGCTGCAACTCGCGCTTGACCTCGGCCGAGACCGCGGGGTCGTCCTTGACCAGCCGGACCGCGTCCGTCCGGTCGGGGGGAGCGGTGGAGGTCGACGAGGGGGAGCGCGTGGTGCCGGCCACGGCGTCGGCGTGCGCCGGCCCCTCGTCGCGGGCGCCGGTGCCGCCGGTGCCGCAGGCGGAGACGAAAAGGGCGAGGGCGGCGAGCACGGACATCGCCGTGATCGCCGCCTGGATGGTGCTTCGGGCCGGTGTGGGCCCGGCCTCGGTCAGGCCGCCACGCAACGCTCCCGCTCCTCACGCTCCAGCGCGCGTGCGTCCAGATCGCGGGATTCCAGCTCCTCGCGGAGCCGGGCGAGCGCCCGGTGCAGCGTGCTCTTGACCGTTCCGGCCGACATGCCGAGGGCGGCGGCCGTCTCCTCCGTGGACATCTGCTCCCAGTGTCGCAGCACCACGACGCTGCGCTGCTTGGGAGCCAGCACCTTCATCGCGTCCATCAGCAGGGCGCGGTCCGCGTGCTGCTCGGTGGAGTCGTCCACGCAGGCGTCCGGGAGCTGCTCGGTGGGGACTTCCTCGAGCTTGCGGGCCCGCCACCACTCGGTCCGCGTGTTGATCATGACCCGGCGGAGGTAGGCGTCCGCGAGGCGCTTGTCCGCGATGCCGTCCCAGCGGCCGTAGGTACGGGCCAGGGCGGTCTGGAGGAGGTCCTGCGCGTCGACCGGGTCCGGGACCAGGCGCCGGGCGCTGCGCAGCAGCGCGTCCTGCCGCGTGCGGACGTATTCCTCGAACTCGAGCACCTCGCCCTGTGCCATGGTCAACCGCCTCCGATTCCCCGTACCGGCGGACTGTCGCCGCCGGTTCACTGCTGTGGTCTGTAGCCGTCGTCCTGCTGCCGGGTACGCGAATGAAGCTACGGAGGTGTTGTCACGGCGCTGTCCGAAGCAGCCTTCGGCCAGCGCTCAGCTGTCCGTCGGTTGTGTAACGGAGCGAGGTTCGGGGTAGAGGGACGGGCCGAATGTGCCTGGTTCGATGCGATATGCCCCCTCGTCGGATGTGACAGAAGCCCGGCGGACGCCGTGACGAAGCCGCGCACCTGTGAAGTGACGATGCGTCAGGCGAGGTTCGTCACGGACTTCTCCGCGCACGGAGGCGGCCCGGCCCGGTGGGGCGGTGCCCGGCATGCGGAACCGCGGCTTGACCCCGTGGGTCGGGGCCGGCCAGGTCTGGTCAGGGCCGGTCAGGTCAGGGGCAGGCGGTACAGGCCGTCCGGCAGCGGTTCGACGAGTCCGTCCGCCACGAGTCCGTCCAGCGCACGCGCGCGTTGCACCGGCTCGTGCCAGACGCGGTCGAGCGCGTCCTGCGGTACGGGGGCGTGCGCCTCCCGCAGGACGGCGAGCAGCTTGCCCCTGACCTGCCGGTCGGTGCCGGCGTACGTCTGGCCCCGGCGCGGCGGCCCCTCGTGCTCCGGTTTGCCCGCGAGGCGCCAGGCGCACTGCGCCGCGATCGGGCAGCGCACGCACGTCTCGTTCTTGGCCGTGCAGACGAGCGCGCCGAGCTCCATGGACGCGGCGGCCCAGCGCGCGGCGGTCGGCTCGTCCTCGGGCAGCAGGGCGCGGGCGAGCTTGCGCTCGGCGGCCGTGGTGGCGTTCGGCGGGTAGCGCACACCCGTGACGGCGCGCGCGAAGACGCGGCGGACGTTGGTGTCCAGGACCGCGTGCCGGCGCCCGTACGCGAAGGAGGCGACGGCTGCCGCCGTGTACTCGCCGATACCGGGGAGCGCGAGGAGCTGTGCGTGGTCGGAGGGCACGTCGCCGCCGTGCCGTTCCGTTATCGCCACCGCGGCGCCGTGCAGCCGCAGGGCGCGGCGCGGGTAGCCGAGGCGTCCCCACGCGCGGACGGCCTCGCCCGGGGCGTCGGCGGCCAGGTCGGCGGGGCGGGGCCAGCGGGCCAGCCACTGCTCGTAGACCGGCAGGACGCGGCTGACCGGTGTCTGCTGGAGCATGAACTCGCTGACCATCACGCCCCAGGCTCCGGCCTCGGGGCGCCGCCAGGGCAGGTCGCGGGCGTTCTCCTCGAACCAGTCGATCACCGGCGCGTGCAGGTCGGCCGGGGACACCTCGGCGTCGGGATGGGCGGGGGTACGGTGCGGGGGCTTCGTGGGCGCAGTCATGGCCCTTCCGATCCTGCCATGAGCGGCGGGGCACACGCGCGTACCGCCACTCGACCGGACGGGGCCCCGGGGGAGCGGCCCACGCGCGCGTGGGCGCGTGACACGGGTCGAGGCCGGAGCCGCAACGAGCGCGATCGTCCGGCACACGCGCGTCGCGGGGCCGAAGTCGGAGCACACGACAGGGTCTCCGGAATGATGATCCGGAAAAGTTGTGGTCCTCGCGGCGGGTGGGGCCAGCGAACGACTCGATCTCTCGTACAGTTTGGGCCGTGGGATCTCTGCGCAATCCGGTCGGGCCGCTTCCCTCCTCCATCTACTGGCGTCGGAGGGTCGTACTGCTGTCCGTGTTCGCCCTGTTGGCGCTGATCGCCCTGTGGGTGGTGACCTCGGGAGGCGGTGGGAAGGACAACGGCGCCGACGGTGGCGGCGGCAAGAATCCCGCGTCCTCCATCACTCCCGGGCCGTCCGGGTCGGGGCCCGCGATCAGCCAGGCCCCGGGCGGGCGTGACGAGTCGAGCGCCGGCTCCACCGGTGGTTCGGACGGCGGTTCGGGCACGGGCTCCGGCGGTGGCGGCGGATCCGGCGGCGCCGGCGGTGACTCGGCGGGCGCCGGGGACACCGACGACGGCGCCAACGGCAGCGACGGCGCCGGGGGCGGCGGAGTCGCGAGCGGGGTCGGCACCGGTACGGGGGCGGTGCTCCCGGCGAGCACGACCCTGCCCAACTGCACCGCAGGCTCGGTCACGTTGACGCTGAGCAGCGTCCGCAACGCCTACTCGCCCGACCAGACGCCCACGTTCCGACTGACCGCGAAGAACAGCTCGGGGAGCGACTGCAAGGTCGATGTCGGCCCGAAGTCGGCGGTGCTGACGATCACGCAGACGGGCGGCACCGACCCGTACTGGTCGTCCGCCGACTGCCCCAAGGCGCCCGCGAGCCGTCTGTACCGGGTGCCGGCCCAGAACACCTTCACCTACACCGTGAAGTGGGACCGCAAGCCGAGCGCCCCCGAGTGCGCGACGCCGCCGGCGGGAGCCGCCGCGGCGGGGACGTACCTGCTGGAGGCCAAGGCCCCCGGGTTCGCGAAGGCACAGACGTCGTTCGTGCTGAAGGACGACTAGACGTACCGCTCCAGGATCGACGACTCCGCCAGCCGGGACAGGCCCTCGCGCACGCTCCGGGCCCGGGCCTCGCCCACGCCGTCCACCGTCTGGAGGTCGTCGACGCTCGCGGCGAGGAGCTTCTGGAGACCGCCGAAGTGCTCGACGAGACGGTCGATGATGGCGCCGGGCAGCCGGGGTACCTTCGCCAGCAGGCGGAAGCCGCGGGGCGAGACCGCCGAGTCCAGCGCCTCCGGGGAGCCGGTGTAACCCAACGCGCGCGCCACCGTGGACAGTTCGAGCAGCTCGGCGTGGCTGAGCGCGTCCAGCTCGTACAGCGCCTCGTCGACCGTGCGGGACCGCTTGGCCGTGGGCTCCGGCACGTAGTCCCGGACCACCAGCTCGCGCTCCGGCTCGACGCCCGCGATCAGCTCGTCGAGCTGGAGGGCGAGCAGACGTCCGTCCGTGCCCAGTTCGACCACGTACTCGGCGATCTCGGTGGCGATGCGGCGCACCATCTCCAGGCGCTGGGCCACCGCGGAGACGTCCCGGACCGTCACCAGGTCCTCGATCTCCAGCGCCGACAGCGTGCCCGCGACCTCGTCCAGGCGGAGCTTGTAGCGCTCCAGCGTCGCCAGCGCCTGGTTGGCGCGGGACAGGATCGCCGCGGAGTCCTCCAGGACGCGGCGCTGTCCGTCGACGTACAGGGCGATCAGACGCATCGACTGGGAGACCGACACGACGGGATAGCCCACCTGCTTGCTGACCCGGTCCGCCGTGCGGTGCCGGGTGCCGGTCTCCTCCGTGGGGATCGTGGGGTCCGGCACCAGCTGGACGCCGGCCCGCAGGATCTTCGACAGGTCGGAGGAGACGACGATGCCGCCGTCGAGCTTGCACAGCTCGCGCAGGCGCGTGGCCGCGAACTCCACGTCCAGGACGAACCCGCCCGTGCACATCGCCTCGACCGTCTTGTCGGAGCCCAGCACGATGAGTCCGCCGGTGTTGCCGCGGAGGATCCGCTCCAGTCCGTCGCGCAGGGCCGTGCCCGGAGCCACCGCGCTCAGCGCGGCACGCATCAGGCCCTCGGCACCGGAACCCCCACCGGACTTTCCGGGAGCTGCCGCCCGGTCGTTGGCTGCCACTGCACTCCTCCGGTCACAGGTCTGGGACGTTCCCGTTTCGCGCACTCGTTTCGTACGGACGGGCGAGACCAGGGCAAAGTCTACCGGCGCTCCTCCGCCTCCCGTGGGGCCTCTCGGCGACGGGAGCGCGGCAGCACCCGCAGGGCGTCCCCCATGTCCGCGACTTCCAGGACCTTCATGCCCGGGGGGATCTTGCCCGGATCGCCCGGTACGAGCGCGTGCGTGAAGCCCAGACGGTGGGCCTCCGAGAGCCTGCGCTGAACGCCCGTGACCCGTCTGACCTCGCCCGCGAGGCCCACCTCGCCGATGGCCACGAGGTTCTTGGGCAGCGGGGTGTCACTCGCGGCCGACGCCAGGGCGAGGGCGATCGCGAGGTCCGCGGCGGGCTCCGAGAGCTTCACCCCGCCGACCGTCGCCGAGTAGATGTCCCGCTTGCCCAGCGCGCTGATGCGGCCGCGCTGCTCCAGGACGGCCAGCATCATCGAGACCCGGGAGGTCTCCAGGCCGGACGTGGTGCGGCGGGGCGAGGGGATCTGCGAGTCGACGGTGAGGGCCTGCACCTCGGCGACCAGAGGACGACGGCCCTCCAGGGTGACCGTCAGGCACGTCCCGGGGACCGGTTCGTCACGACGGGTCAGGAAGAGGCCGCTCGGGTCGGCCAGGCCCGTGATCCCCTCGTCGTGCAGCTCGAAGCAGCCGACCTCGTCGGTCGCGCCGTAACGGTTCTTGACGCCGCGCACCAGGCGCAGGCGCGCGTGACGGTCCCCCTCGAAGCTCAGGACCACGTCCACGAGGTGTTCGAGGAGGCGGGGGCCGGCGATCGCGCCGTCCTTGGTGACATGGCCCACCAGGAGCGTGGACATGCCGCGCTCCTTGGAGGCACGGATCAGGGCGCCCGCGACCTCGCGGACCTGGGCCATGCCGCCGGGCGCCCCGTCGATCTCCGGAGAGGCCACGGTCTGCACCGAGTCCATGATCAGCAACGACGGCTTCACCGCGTCCAAGTGCCCGAGGACGGCCGCCAGATCGGTCTCGGCGGCCAGGTAGAGGTGGTCGTCGATGGCGCCGATGCGGTCGGCCCGCAGACGCACCTGGGAGGCCGACTCCTCACCGGTCACATAGAGCGTGCGGTGCTCCTCGCTCGCCGACTTGGCCGCCACGTCCAGCAGGAGCGTGGACTTGCCGACGCCGGGCTCGCCGGCCAGGAGCACGACCGCGCCCGGCACGAGCCCGCCGCCGAGGACCCGGTCCAGCTCGGGCACGCCGGTCGGGCGGGCGGTGGCCTGCCGGCCGTCCACCTGTCCGATGGGCAGGGCGGAGGTGGTGACGCGCCCCGGGGCCGTCGTACGGACCGCGGGCGCGCCGTACTCCTCGACCGTCCCCCAGGCCTGGCACTCGGGGCAGCGGCCGAGCCACTTGGCCGTCTGCCAGCCGCATTCCGTGCAGCGGTAGGACGGACGGTCCTTGGTGGTCTTCGTACGGGCAGCCATGGGGAAACCGTAACCGCCGCCACCGACAGCCGGAGGTCCCTGTGGACGGCGGGAGCCGCCGGGCACCCGATCCGCCCGCCCGGTGGCGGCCCCGGCACCCGCCCGGACCCGCGCGCAAAGGCCGCGCAACCCCGTGAACCGGCCACCGCCCGTCACGAACGGGCCATCGGACCCCCCTCCCCTGTGCCCTTATGAGGGATCGTTTCACCCGTACGGATTAAAAGGACTCAAGGGACAAGAAGACCTGGTTCCGGGCCGCCTACGGTCGCACGGGTGATGAGCAGCAGCCCGCAAATTTCGCCCCGCACGACCGGTGCACACCGGGCGCACCGGGAGGCGCGCGACCGCGCCGCTGCGCGCACGCTCGCGCAGCGGCCTCCGGCGCGCTACGAGCCGTACCTGGACGGCCTGTTCACCTACTGCCTGTCCGTCCTGTGCGACCACGACGCGGCCACCGCCGCCCTCGGCGACGTCCTGGCGTTGACCGAGCGGCGCGGCCAGCGTGTCCCCGACGCGCCCGGCGGCCGCCGGGCCTGGCTGTACGCGCTGGCCCGCTGGTCCTGTCTGCGCAGGCTCACCGAGGCCCGGCAGAAACCTCAGGGCACGCACGCGGCGGCCCGGGGCGGATCCCGCCGCAAGCCGGGCGTGGGCCCCGCCGGGCCGGTCGTGCCCGCCCCCTCGGCCGCGCACGCCCCCGCCCCGCACGCCCCCTCCACGTCCACCTCGGAGCCCTCACCGGTGTCGTCCGTGTCGCCCGGTTCGCCTGGTTCGCTCGGTCTGCCCGGGTCGGAGTGCGCGGCCCCGGAGTCCCCGGCCGCCGTCGACGAGGCCGCCGAGCGGCGACGGCGCGAACTCACCCTGCTCGCCTGGCCGGAGGCCGCGGGGACGACCCCGGAGCAGCGCGAGGCGCTCGAACTCGCCGTACGCCACCAGCTCGCCGCCCACGAGGTCGCCGCCGTGCTCGGCAAGGACCTCGCGGCCGCCCGTGAACTCCTCGCCTCGGCCGCCTGCGAGGTCGAGCGCACGCGCGCGGCGCTCGCCGTCGTCGAGACCGGGGGCTGTCCCGGTGTGGCCCGTCTCACCGGCGAACGCCGGCTCGTGCTCAGCGCCGCCCTGCGCCGTGAACTCGTCCGGCACGTCGACGACTGCCCGCGCTGCCGCCGGGCCGCCGAGCGCGCCGTACCGGGCCGCTGGCCCGGCGCCGGCGTCACCCCCGCCGAGCTGCCCGTGCTGGAGGCGCCCCGCGCGGAGCTGCACACGGCCATGAGCCGCTTCACCCGCGCGCGGGGCGCCGCCGCACCGCGCTTCGACCGGCGGGGCTTCCCGATGGACCCCAAGGACCACGCCGCCCGCCGGGAGCGGCTCCGCGCGCGTGCCGTGACGACCACCGTCGTCGCCACCGTCGTCGCCGCCCCCGTGCTCGCACTCTGGGCCGCCTACCGGGGCACACCGACGGGGGAGGGCGTCGAGGGCCGCGCGACCGGCACGAGCGAGGCGCACGGCCGCGAGAGCTACGACGAGACGGTCGGCGGCTACGAGAACGCGGGCAACGCCAGCACCCGCCCGGGCGCCGGTTCCCGCGGGAAGGGCGGACCGGACGTCTCCGTGGAGGTCGTCGGCGTCTCCGGGCTCGGCAGCGCCGCCGGCCGGCTGTCCGTGACGGCGGCCAGTGTCGGCGACACGACCCTCGTCACCCTCACCGCCGACGCCCACAGCGACGGGCCGGTCCGCTGGTCGGCCACCACGGCGGCGTCCTGGCTCTCACTGAGCCGGTCCTCGGGAAGCCTGGAGCCCGGCGAGTCGGTGACGGTCAAGGTGCGCGTCGACCATCTGCGCGAGCCCTCCGGGCACTGGCACGCGCGTGTGGCGATCGCGCCCGCGGGCGCGATCGTCTCCATCGTGGGGCACGGCACCGCACCCGGCCCCTCGGGCCCCGGCCACGGCCCCGGGCCGGGTCCCGGGGGCCCGGCCACGCCGTCCGCCCCGGCTCCGACACCGACCGGCCCGTCCTCACCGGACCCCACGCCGACCGACCCGCCGACCTCCGCCGATCCGGGACCCACCCCGGGCGACCCGTCGCCGACCGCCTCGGAGAACACGCCTCCGCCCGACGGGAACGACCCGCCGAACCCGCAGACGCCGTAGACGCCCTGAAGACCTGGGACCGCGGGCCGCGGCTCCGCCCTCGGCCCCCGGCAGCAGCGTCAGCCCGCCGCGCCCGCCGCGCCCGCCGCGCCTGCCGCGCCCGAGGGTCCGGCCGGTCCGGTCGGATCCGCGGGGTGCGGGGCGACCAGGGGCAGCTGCGAGGCGAGACGCTGTTCGCACAGTTCGACCAGGCGGTCGTACCCGGCCTTGCCCATCAGCTCGGTGAGCTCCGGGCGGTAGGAGACGTACACCGGGTCGCCCGCGCCGTGTGCCGAGGTCGCGGACGTGCACCACCAGTGCAGGTCATGGCCGCCCGGCCCCCAGCCGCGGCGGTCGTACTCGCCGATCGACACCTGGAGCACCCGCGTGTCGTCGGGCCGGTCGATCCAGTCGTACGTGCGCCGCACCGGCAGCTGCCAGCAGACGTCCGGCTTGGTCTCCAGCGGCTCGCGGCCCTCCTTGAGGGCGAGGATGTGCAGCGAGCAGCCCGCGCCGCCCGCGAAACCGGGGCGGTTCTGGAAGATGCACGAGCCGTCGAACGGGCGGGTCTGGCGGGAGCCCTCGTCGTCCTCGGAGACCCAGCCGTTGCGGGTGCCCTCATCGTGGTGCTGCCAGATGTCCGGCGTGAGCCGCGCCACATGTCCGGCGACGCGCTTCTCGTCGTCCTCGTCGGAGAAGTGGGCGCCCAGCGAGCAGCAGCCGTCGGCCGCGCGGCCCGGCTGGATGCCCTGGCAGCCGCTGCCGAAGATGCAGTTCCAGCGGGAGGTCAGCCAGGTCAGATCGCACCGGAAGACCTGTTCGTCGTCCGCCGGGTCGGGGAACTCCACCCACGCGCGCGCGAAGTCCAGGCCCTTCTCGTCCGCGGCCAGGGCTTTCGCCGCCAGGGCCTTCGCGTCCGCCGCCCGGGCCCGGTCCGACTTCTTCGCCGGCTTCACCGGCTTCGCCCGCGAAGGACCTTCGGTTGATTTGCCGGTCTTCGCCTTGTTCGTCTTTGGCACCCGTCCAGGGTAAGTCGCCGGGAGCCACTTCAGGGCCGTCCCGACCGCCGACCCGACCGCCGTCCGCCACCGTCCGCGACGTGGGGCTTCGCCCCGCACCACCCAGACGGCCCCGCGGGCAGTAGCGTTCCCTGCATGAGACTCGGTGTCCTCGACGTGGGATCGAACACGGTGCATCTGCTGGTGGTGGACGCACACCCGGGCGCGTGCCCGGTACCCGCGCACTCGCACAAGGCGGAGCTGCGCCTCGCCCAACTCCTCGACGGGGACGGAGCGATCGGCCCCGAGGGCGTCGACAAGCTGATCGCCGTCGTCAAGGACGCGCTCCAGGCAGCCGAGGACAAGGGCGTCGAGGACCTTCTGCCGTTCGCGACCTCCGCCGTGCGCGAGGCCAGCAACGCCGACGACGTCCTCGCGCGCGTGCAGGCCGAGACCGGTGTCGAGCTCCAGGTCCTCACCGGCGCCGAGGAGGCCCGGCTCACCTTTCTCGCCGCCCGCCGCTGGTTCGGCTGGTCCGCCGGGAAACTGCTGGTCCTGGACATCGGCGGCGGCTCCCTGGAGATCGCGTACGGCATCGACGAGGAGCCCGACGCGGCCGTCTCGCTGCCGCTGGGCGCGGGCCGGCTCACCGCGGGCTGGCTGCCGGGCGACCCGCCCGAGGCCGAGGACATAAGGGCGCTGCGCCGTCACGCCCGCGCGCAGATCGCCCGGACGGTGGGGGAGTTCAAGCGCTTCGGCACCCCCGACCACGTCGTCGCCACGTCGAAGACGTTCAAGCAGCTCGCCCGCATCGCCGGTGCCGCCCGTTCCGTGGAGGGCCCGTACGCGCAGCGGCAGCTCAAGCGCGAGTCCCTCGAAGCCTGGGTGCCCCGCCTGGCCGGCATGACGGCCGCCCAGCGGGCGGAGCTCCCCGGGGTGTCCGAGGGCCGGGCCGGCCAGCTCCTCGCCGGCGCGCTGGTGGCGGAGGGGGCGATGGACCTCTTCGGCGTGGAGGAGCTCGAGATCTGTCCCTGGGCGCTCAGGGAGGGCGTCATCCTGCGCAAGCTCGACCACATGGCATCGACCTGACGGCTCCGCGGTGCGCCGGGCCCGGCCGGGCGGATGGGTCCCGCGGTGCGCTGGGCCCCGATAGGGCGTAGGCGTCCCGCGGTGCACCTGGCTCCGGCCGGGCGGATGTGTCCCGCCGCCTCCGCCACCGGCCCTGGCCGGGCGGATCGGTACCGCGGTGTGCCCGGCCCTGGCAGGGCGGATCGGTCCCTCGGCGCACGCGGGCCCGCGGGGCGTGTCCGGGCGCGGGGGCGCGGGCCGTCGTCCTGTATGCGCCCCCGTGGCGAAGGCCACAACGGCACCCGGGGGCCCCGCACCCGGGTGACCGCACCCCGTAACCTGTCCCCCATGGCAGAGCCAGTCGTGCGGATCCCGGATGCGAAGGTCGCCCTGTCGACTGCCTCGGTCTACCCGGAGTCGACGGCGACGGCCTTCGAGATCGCCGCACGCCTCGGGTACGACGGCGTCGAGGTCATGGTCTGGAACGACCCCGTCAGCCAGGACATCGACGCGCTGCGCAGACTCAGCGACTACCACCGCGTCCCGATCCTCGCCGTCCACGCCCCGTGCCTGCTCATCACGCAGCGGGTGTGGTCGACCGACCCGTGGACCAAGCTCCAGCGGGCCCGGGCCGCGGCGGAGAAACTCGGCGCGAGCGCCGTCGTCGTCCACCCGCCGTTCCGCTGGCAGCGCCAGTACGCGCGCGACTTCGTGACGGGCATCTGGCGGATGGCGGACGAGACGGACGTACGGTTCGCCGTCGAGAACATGTACCCCTGGCGCTACCGCGACCGCGAGATGCTCGCCTACGCGCCGGACTGGGACGTCACCAAGGACGACTACCGGCACTTCACGATCGATCTCAGCCACGCCTCGACGGCCCGCGCGGACGCGATGCAGATGATCGACCGCATGGGCGACCGGCTGGGCCACGTCCACCTCGCCGACGGAAACGGTTCGGCGAAGGACGAGCACCTGGTCCCCGGCCGCGGCGCCCAGCCCTGCGCCGAGCTGCTCGAACGGCTCGCGCTGACCGGCTTCGACGGGCACGTCGTCATCGAGGTCAACACGCGGCGCGCGATGTCGAGCGCCGAACGTGAGGCCGACCTGGCGGAGGCCCTGGCCTTCACCCGTCTGCACCTGGCCTCCGCGTCGTCCCCGCGGCCGTCCTCCGACGCGAAGGTGCCCCGGCGATGACCGGCGTCACCGCCCGCCGGCGCGGCCGCCCCCCGCGTGCCGAGTCGGGGGACACCCGCGACCGCATCCTGACGGCCGCCCGCGAGGAGTTCTCCGAGCGGGGCTACGAGAAGACGTCCGTGCGCGGTATCGCGAAGGCGGCCGGGGTGGACTCGGCACTCGTGCACCACTACTTCGGCACCAAGGAGCAGGTCTTCGAGGCGGCGGTCGAGGTCGCCTTCGCGCCCGCGCTCGATGCCCCCGACGCCGTCGCCGACGGCCCGCTGGACGAGGTCGGCGAACGGCTCGCCCGGTTCGTCCTCGGTGTCTGGGAGAACCCCACCACCCGCAAGCCGCTGCTGGCGATCGTGCGCTCCGCCGTCAACAACGAGACCGCGGCCGCCGTCTTCCGGGGCCTCGTCGTCTCCCAGCTGCTGCGCCGCGTCGCCGCCCGGCTCGACCTGCCGGACGCCGAACTGCGCGTGGAGCTGGCCGCGGCGCAGCTGGTCGGCTGCGCCATGCTGCGGTACGTGATCCGGGTGGAGCCGCTGGCCTCGGCGGACCTGGAGGCGATCATCGCGCGCGTGGCGCCGGTCGTGCAGGGGCACCTCACCGGTCCGTGAGAGCGGGACCCGGGGTGAGACATCCGTCCCGGTATGCGGACACCGTGTCCGCCCTCTGGATGACCGGCGTACGCTCGTTAGCAGTCAGAAGTCTCTGATCGCAGTCTCTGAAGGAGCGAGCGACGATGCCCGAGCTGAGGTCCCGCACAGTCACCCACGGTCGCAACATGGCGGGCGCCCGCGCCCTTATGCGCGCCTCCGGTGTACCCGGTGCGGACATCGGCCGGAAGCCGATCATCGCCGTGGCGAACAGCTTCACCGAGTTCGTGCCCGGACACACGCACCTCCAGCCGGTCGGCCGCATCGTCAGCGAGGCGATCACCGCGGCCGGGGGCATCCCGCGCGAGTTCAACACGATCGCCGTCGACGACGGCATTGCGATGGGCCACGGCGGCATGCTCTACAGCCTGCCCTCCCGGGACCTGATCGCCGACAGCGTGGAGTACATGGTCGAGGCGCACTGCGCCGACGCCCTGATCTGCATCTCCAACTGCGACAAGATCACCCCGGGCATGCTGAACGCGGCCCTGCGGCTGAACATCCCCACGGTCTTCGTCTCCGGCGGTCCGATGGAGTCCGGCCGCGCCACGCTCGTCGACGGCACCGTCCGCACGCTCGACCTGGTCGACGCGATCTCCGACGCGGTGAACGACAAGATCTCGGACGAGGACATCCTCCGCATCGAGGAGAACGCCTGTCCGACCTGCGGCAGCTGTTCCGGCATGTTCACCGCCAACTCGATGAACTGCCTGACCGAGGCCATCGGCCTCTCCCTGCCCGGCAACGGCTCGGTGCTGGCCACCCACACGGCCCGCAGGGCGCTGTACGAGGACGCGGGCCGCACGGTGATGGACATCACCCGCCGCTACTACGAGCAGGACGACGAGACGGTCCTGCCCCGCAACATCGCCACCATCGCGGCCTTCGAGAACGCCATGGCCCTCGACATCGCGATGGGCGGCTCGACCAATACGATCCTGCACCTCCTCGCCGCCGCGCAGGAGGCGGGCGTCCCCTTCGGCCTGGAGGAGATCAACGAGGTCTCGCGCCGGGTGCCCTGCCTGGCGAAGGTCGCGCCCAACGTCGCCAAGGACCGCACGTACTACATGGAGGACGTGCACCGCGCCGGCGGCATCCCCGCCCTGCTCGGCGAGCTGCACCGCGCCGGCCTGCTCAACGAGGACGTGCACGCGGTCCACAGCCCGTCGCTCGGGGACTGGCTGAAGACGTGGGACGTCCGCGCCGGCTCGCCGTCCCCCGAGGCCGTGGAACTGTGGCACGCGGCCCCCGGCTGCGTCCGCTCCGCCGAGGCCTTCTCCCAGTCCGAGCGCTGGGAGGCGCTGGACGAGGACGCCGAGGGCGGCTGCATCCGCTCCGCCGAGCACGCCTACAGCAAGGACGGCGGTCTCGCCGTCCTGCGCGGCAACCTCGCCGTCGACGGCTGCGTGGTCAAGACGGCCGGCGTCGACGAGTCCATCTGGACCTTCGAGGGCCCGGCCGTCGTCTGCGAGTCGCAGGAGGAGGCCGTCGAGAAGATCCTCAACAAGCAGGTGACCGACGGCGACGTCGTCGTCATCCGCTACGAGGGTCCCAAGGGCGGCCCGGGCATGCAGGAGATGCTCTACCCGACGTCCTTCCTCAAGGGCCGCGGCCTCGGCAAGACCTGCGCCCTGGTCACGGACGGCCGCTTCTCCGGCGGCACCTCGGGCCTGTCCATCGGCCACGCCTCGCCCGAGGCGGCCTCCGGCGGCACCATCGCCCTCGTCGAGGACGGCGACCGCATCCGCATCGACATCCCGAACCGCACGATCGAGCTCCTCGTCGACGACGCCGAACTCGCCCGGCGCGAGGCGGCCCTCGGCGGCGTCCACGCCCCGAAGAACCGTGAGCGCAAGGTGTCCGCCGCCCTGCGGGCCTACGCCGCGATGGCCACGAGCGCAGACAAGGGCGCGGTGCGGGACGTGTCCAAGCTGGGCTGACGCCCTGCGCGGTCGTCCCGGCCGCCGCCCGTGAGGGCCGTCCCCGTGCGCGGGGGCGGCCCTCCGCGCGTCTCTCGCCGCGGGCCGCCGTCACCAGCCGGCCGGGTCTCCTCCGTCGACCGCGAAGACGGTCCCGTCGGGAGCCGCGGCGTACACCAGGCCGTCGACCGCCTCGGGCGCGGGCAGCGTCGCGACCACCTTGTCCGAGTCGGCGCCGAGCCGCAGCGCCGTCTGCCCGAGCAGCTTGCCCTTCGCGGCGTCGACGGCGAGCAGCCGCCCGTCGGCGGCGCTGAAGTAGACGCGCCGGCCGTCCGCGGCCGGAGCCGAGCCCCGGCTCACGGCCGTCTGGAGCGACCACACCTGCTTGCCCCCGGCCAGGTCGACGGCCGCGAGCGATCCGTCGAAGGCCAGCAGGTAGACCCGGTCCCCGTGCACGGTGGTCTGCGGCTCCTGGAGCGCGAAGCCCAGCCTCACCCGCCGCTCCGCCTTGTCCCGCGGCCGGTAGCGGACCACGGCGTCGACCGTGCCGCGGTCGTCGTCGCGGGACAGCAGGACGAGGCTGCCGTCCGTGGTGCCGACGAGATCCAGCGTCCCGGCGAGCCGTTCGTCCCAGCGCACCTTCCCGGTCGCGGGGTCCACGGCCGTGATCCGGGTGCGCCCGTCCGGCGTCGTGCTCTGCGCGTACGCCAGCGGGTCCTGCGGGAACGACACGAAGTACGGCTGGCCCAGCCCCGGGATCCGCCGGGTCCACGAGGACCTGCCGGTGGCCGCGTCCACCCCGGTCACCCGGCCGTCGGTCCCGGTGAGCAGCACGGTGCCGCCGACGGTCCTGACGCCCGGGAAGGCCGACAGGTCGCGCTGCCAGCGCGTGGCGCCCGACGCCGGGTCGAGCGCCTCCAGCCGTCGGCCCGAGTGCGTGATCACCTGGGCCAGACCGCCCGACGGCACCGGCGCCCCGACCGGCCGGTCGTCGTCGGTGAGCGCGTGCCGCCACAGCACCCGCCCGTCGGCCGCGTCCAGCGCCGACACCAGCCCCGACTGGGCGCAGAGCAGCCGTCGCGCGTCGTACGTGCACAGGGGCAGGCCGGCCGCACCGGTGCCCGCGGCGGCGCCGGTCGCGCTCTTCGCCGGCCGCACGCTCCACGGGGTGAAGGCGGCGGCGGACGACGAGCCGCCCGCACGGTTGCGCGCGCCCTTGCCCGGGTCCTGCGCGCCGGGTCCCTGGACGGCGAGGACCGCGCCGCCCGCGAGGACGGCGGACAGGACACCGGCCGCCGCAAGCACCCACCGGCGCCGGCCCCCGCGCTCCGGCCCGGGACCCGGTGCCCGGCCGGACTCCGGTGCCGAAGGCTCCGCCCCGGACCCCTGCGCCCCGGACCGCTCCGCCGCGCCCTTCCGCCCCAGGGACCTCTTGGCCCCGGACGCCTCCGCGGCGGCGGCGTGCCCCGCGCCGGTCTCCTCCTCCAGCACCCGCTGAGACGGTATGAACGCCTGCGTGTCGTAGGAGGCGGCCACCGACCGCAGTTCACGCATCAACTCGTCCGGCGTGGGCCGGTCCTCCGGCTCCTTGGCCAGACAACGCACCACCAGCGGCGCCAGGTTCTCCGGCACACCGGTCAGATCCGGGTCGTCGTGCACGACCTGGTAGGCGACGACGTACGGGCTGTCGGAGTCGAACGGCCCGCGCCCGGTCGCCGCGTGCACCATCACCGACCCGAGCGCGAAGACGTCGGCGGCCGGCCCCACCTCCCGGGGCCGGCGGAACTGCTCCGGCGCCATGAACGGCGGCGTGCCGATCAGCTTGCCTGTCTCGGTGCGCAGTTCGCTGTCCTTCGGCCGGGAGATGCCGAAGTCGATGACCTTCGGCCCGTCCTCGGCGAGCAGCACGTTGCTCGGCTTGAGATCCCGGTGCACGACCCCGACCCGGTGGATGTCCCGCAGCGCCTCGGCGAGTCCGGCCATCAGCCGCCGCAACTCACCCGTGCGCAGGGGGCCGTTCCGCTTGACCTGTTCGGCGAGGGTCGGTCCCGGGATGAACAGGGTCGCCATCCACGGCCGTTCGGCCTCCGGGTCGGCGTCGACGACGGGCGCGGTGAACGCCCCGCTCACCCGCCGGGCGGCGGCCACCTCCTGCCGGAACCGGCCCCTGAACTCGGGATCCAGGGCGAACTGGGCGTGTACGACCTTCACCGCGACCTTCATCCCGGAGGTGCTCCGGGCCAGGTGCACCACGCCCATCCCGCCGGAACCCAGGCGCTCCTGAAGGCGGTAGTGACCGGCGTACTCGGGAAGTTCCGCTTCCGCGCCCGCTCCGGTGTTGCGCTGTGGCGTCATGGACCACCCCCGTGCTGTTCAACCGCGCGCGCGACGCACGGAGCCTAGTCGATGACGGTTACGGGACCGAGGCGGCTTGCCAGCCTCGTGTGCGAATCATGTACATGTGTTTCATTGCGTGTTTTGAGGGAATCAACGTGGCCCCATGGCAGTCATGGGGTGGAACGGGGGAGGTTTTTTCATGTCGGTGGACCGTGTCGAAGAGGTCGCGAGCGGGGGGACGGCGGAGGCCGTCACGACGGCGGCGGCTCTCACCTACTACCCGATAGCGCCGGGCGTCCGGCTGAACGTCCGCAGCGGCCCCGGTACCGGATACCCGGTCGTCAGGGTCCTGGCCGAGGGCGCCAAGGTCCCGATCTACTGCCAGACCCCGGGCACCTCGGTGACCGGCCCGTACGGCACGACGAACATCTGGGACAACATCGCCGACGGCCAGTTCGTCTCGGACTCGTACGTCCGGACGGGCAGCGACGGCTATGTGACGTCCCGCTGCGCCTGAGGGCGCGGGGGCCCGCGGTCGTGGCTTGTGGCCGGCGGGGCTGGCGTGGCCGGCGTGATGGGCGTCGCGGGCGATGATCCGGTGTCCCCGGGCCGTTCGGTCCCGGGGACACCGGATCCCGGCGCCGCCCGTCCGGGCCGGCGAGTCCGGGGGCGTGGTCCTGGGACTGCGCGTCCCAGGCCTGCGAGTCCGGGGGTGCGGCCCTGGGGCCGCGAGTCCGGGGGTGCGGTCCGTCCGGGCCGGGGAATCGGGGGGGGGGTACGGCCCCGGGGCCGTCCTGAGCCCGAGCCGTGAGGCCGGATCGGGCCCACGCCGTGAGCCCGATCCGGTGAGCCCACGCCGTGAGCCCGAGCGCGGGCGCCTGGGGCGTCGGCCCGAGTCCGGACGCCGTGGACGTGAGCCCGAGCTGAGCGCACGGGGCGCACGGGCGGGCGGCCTCGGGATGACCCGGGGCCGTTTCCTGGTCCGGGCGACCCGGGGGCGAGCCAGGCCCGGGCGGACGGGGCGTGCACGGCTTGGCTCGGCTCGGCCTCAGGGTGACCCGGGGGCCGTTTCCGGGTGGCCCGCGGGCGCCCCACCCGCCGGACCGTCCCCGGGCGGAGCCATAATCGTCCCGTGAGCGACGAAAACGGCACCCGGGACACTTCGGCGGGCTCCCGGGGCACCCCTGCCGCCGAACCGGCGGAGCCCCGCGCCGAAGCGGCCGCCGCGGGCCGGGCGGAAGCCCCCGGCACCGGGCCCCGACCGGAACCGCTCCGTTTCTTCGGCACCACCTGGGTGGACCACGACCCCGGCCTCCAGGGTTACGCGGCCCGCCGCGCCGCCGCGGCCGTCGGCTCCCTCGGCGCCGTCGTCGGCTCCTGCTTCGTCCTGCGCTTCGCCTACCAGGGGATCGCGATCGCGGGACTCGGCGGTTTCGTGACCCTCCTGGTCGTCGTGATGTTCACGATCTGCACCGCACTCGCCTTCCGGCACACCTGGGAGAGCTTCGCCAAGCGCCCCGACCCGGACCGCCAGGCCTCCCTGCGCGGCCTGCTGGCTGTCGGCTTCGTCGGTTCGCTGCTCGCCTACTTCTTCCGCACCTTCACCGAGGCGCCCGGCGAGAAACTCCACCGTGCGGAGCACGAAGCGGCGCTCCGCCAGTACGAACGCCGGTCCACCCGCCGCACCGGCAACCCGTCGAAGAAGCGCCGCCGCAACTGACCCCGCCCGCCCGTCGCCGATCCGGCGTGCCCGCGGCCGGACCGTGCCCGCGCCCGAGCGTCGCCGTGCCCGGGGTGCGCGGCCGACCCCTCCCGCCTGCGGTCTGCCCGGGCCGGCAGCCGATCGTGCGCGGTCGCGCCTGCGACGTGGTCTGCCCGTGCCCGGCGTGCCCGAGATCGGCTGAGCCCGGGACCTCACCGTCCCGGCGACCGGTGGTGTCTGGGACCCGCCGTGCCTGCGGCCCGGCCGCGCTCACGACCGACCGTGCCCGTCCGCCGACCGTGCCCGTCCGCCGGTCACGGCCAGCCTGCCCGAGCCGCCCGTGCCTGCGTCCAGTGGTCACCACGACCGACGCGCCCGCGTCCGACCGTCGTCTGTCCGACGCGCCCGAGCCCGGTCGTCGCCGAGCCCGGTCGTCGCGGCGCCCGGTGGTCTGCACGACCCGCCGTCGCCGTGACCGGCGCGCCTGCGTCCGGCCGTCACCGTGACCGGCGGACCCGCGCCCGCGCCCGACGCCCCCGAATCCCCGCCCCGTCCGTTCCCCGTCCGTCCCGGGCCGGACAGCATGGGCGGATGACTTCTTCCTCGCGCATCGCCCCGTCCAGCGTCCGAGCCCGTTCCTTCGACGCCGCCGCGGCCCAGTACGCCGCCAACCGCCCCTCCTACCCGGCGGCCCTCCTCGACATGATCGAGGACCTCACGGGCCGCCCCCTCGCCGGCGCCCGGGTCGCGGACGTCGGGGCGGGCACCGGCCTGGCGACCGCCCTCCTGCACGCACGCGGCGCCGAGGTCGTCGCCGTCGAGCCGGGGGACGGCATGGCCGCACAGTTCCGCCGCACCCTGCCCGACGTGCCGATCGTCCGGGGCGACGGCAACCACCTCCCGCTGGCCGCGGGCTCCCTCGATCTCCTCACCTACGCCCAGTCCTGGCACTGGACCGACCCGGCCCGCTCGGTGCCGGAGGCGCTGCGCGTGCTGCGTCCGGGCGGCGCGCTGGCGCTGTGGTGGAACACCGACGCCGGCGACGTGCCGTGGATCGCCGCGCAGTCGGACCGTATCCACGAGCACCTGGGGGTCGACCCCGCCGCGGAGAAGACCGGCGGCACCGACCGGGCCGCCCACGGCCTGGCCGGCCGTCTGGCCTGCGTCCGCCGCCGGGTCCGCTGGAGCCGGCGCGTCCCGGTCGACACGCACCTGGCGAACATCGGCAGCCATTCCGCCTTCCTGGTCCAGGACGAGGAGGCGAGCAGGACCTTCCTCGCCCGGGAGCGCGAACACCTCCTGCGCGCCTTCCCGGACGGCACCGTCGAGGAGACCTACGACGTCGAACTCCTCCTCGCCCCCCGCCCCTGACCCCACCGCACCCCGGCCCCCGACCGACCGCCCCCGCGCCCCCCGCCCCTCCCGCCGCCGCGGCACTTGACGGCCCACCCCGTGCCGAGCATTATTCATCACATGATGAATTTCAATGACGGCTCCCGCCCGCCCGGCGAGGGGGCGGGGGACCAGGCCTCACCCGCCGGCCCGCCCGACGGTTCGCCCGCCCCCGCCGTACGGGCCGAGGGCCTCACCGTCGCCCGAGGCCCCCGCACGGTCCTGCGCTCCCTCGACTTCACCGTCCCCCGCGGCCAGATCACGGGCCTCCTCGGCCCCTCCGGCTGCGGCAAGTCGACCCTCATGCGCTCGATCGTGGGCACCCAGGCCAAGGTCACCGGCACCCTCGACGTCCTGGGCCGCCCCGCCGGCCACCCCGCCCTGCGCACCCGGATCGGCTACGTCACCCAGGCCCCGTCCGTCTACGACGACCTGACGATCCGCCAGAACCTCGACTACTTCGCGGCGATCCTCGACCCGGGCCGCGCGGCCGCGGACCGCCGCCACGAGAACGTCACCCGGGCCATCGCCGACGTGGACCTCACCACCCACGCCGACGCCCTCGCCGGCAACCTCTCCGGCGGCCAGCGCAACCGCGTCTCCCTGGCCGTGGCCCTGCTGGGCACGCCCGAGCTCCTGGTCCTCGACGAGCCGACCGTCGGCCTGGACCCGGTGCTCCGCCGCGACCTGTGGAACCTCTTCCACGACATCGCCGCGGACCGGGGCGCGACCCTGCTCGTCTCCTCCCACGTCATGGACGAGGCCGAGCGCTGCCACCGCCTCCTGCTCATGCGCGAGGGCGAGCTCCTCGCCGACGCCACGCCCGAGGCCCTGCGCACCCGCACCGGCGCCGACACGGTCGAGTCGGCCTTCCTGCACCTGGTGGACGAGGCGGCGGAAGCGGCCCGCACGAAGGGGGCCGGCCCACGGAAGACCGGCCCCGAGGAGACCCGTACGAAGGAGACGACCCGATGAGCACCCGCACGCCCCCCGCGCGCACCCCCGCCCCCGCGCCCGCCCTCACACCCGACCCGCGTCCCACCGGCCCGCTGAGCCCCTCCCGCACCACCGCCACCGCGGCGAGGGTCCTGCGCCAGCTGCGCCACGACCCCCGCACCATCGCCCTGATGATCCTGATCCCCTGCGTGATGCTGTTCCTGCTCCGCTACGTCTTCGACGGCAGCCCGCGCACCTTCGACAACATCGGCGCGTCCCTCCTGGGCATCTTCCCGCTCATCACGATGTTCCTGGTCACCTCCATCGCCACCCTGCGCGAACGCACCTCGGGCACCCTCGAACGCCTCCTCGCCATGCCCCTGGGCAAAGGCGACCTCATCGCCGGCTACGCGCTCGCCTTCGGCATCCTCGCGGTCGTCCAGTCGGCCCTGGCCACCGGCCTCGCGGTGTGGTTCCTCGACCTGGACGTCACCGGCAGCCCCTGGCTCCTGCTCCTGGTCGCCCTCCTCGACGCCCTGCTCGGCACCGCACTCGGCCTGTTCGTCTCGGCCTTCGCGTCCTCGGAGTTCCAGGCGGTCCAGTTCATGCCGGCGGTGATCTTCCCCCAGCTGCTCCTGTGCGGGCTCTTCGCCCCGCGCGACACCATGCACCCCGCCCTGGAGGCCGTCTCCGACGTCCTGCCCATGTCGTACGCGGTCGACGGCATGAACGAGGTCCTCACCCATACCGACATGACGGCCACCTTCGTACGGGACGTCCTCATCGTCGGCGGCTGCGCCCTGCTGGTCCTGTGCCTGGGAGCGGCGACCCTGCGACGCCGTACGGCGTGACCTCCGGGCCCGTCCGCCCACCGGACATCCGGACCCGGACGGCACCGCCGGTGCGAGGATGACCACGGACGACGCACCCCTTCCGGAGGACCCCTCAGCCATGACCCAGAAAGTCGCAGTCCTCGGCACCGGCAAGATCGGCGAAGCCCTCCTCAGCGGCATGATCCGGGGCGGCTGGCCTCCGGCCGACCTCCTGGTCACCGCCCGCCGCCCGGAACGGGCCGAGGAACTCCGCAGCCGCCACGGCGTCACCCCGGTCGGCAACGCCGAAGCCGCCAAGACCGCGGACACCCTGATCCTCACGGTCAAGCCGCAGGACATGAGCACGCTCCTCGACGAGCTCGCCCCGCACGTCCCCGCCGACCGCCTGGTCATCAGCGGAGCCGCGGGCATCACCACCGCCTCCATCGAGGAGCGCCTCGCCACCGGCACGCCGGTCGTCCGCGTCATGACGAACACGCCCGCCCTCGTCGACGAGGCGATGTCCGTCATCTCGGCCGGCACCCACGCGACCGCCGCCCACCTCGCCCACACCGAGGAGATCTTCGGCGCCGTCGGCAAGACCCTGCGCGTCCCCGAGTCCCAGCAGGACGCCTGCACCGCGCTCTCCGGCTCCGGCCCCGCGTACTTCTTCTACCTGGTCGAGGCCATGACGGACGCCGGGATCCTGCTAGGCCTGCCCCGCGACAAGGCGCACGACCTCATCGTCCAGTCCGCGATCGGCGCCGCGACCATGCTCCGCGACAGCGGCGAGCACCCGGTCAAGCTCCGCGAGAACGTCACGTCCCCCGCCGGCACCACCATCAACGCCATCCGCGAGCTCGAGAACCACGGCGTGCGGGCCGCACTCATCGCCGCCCTCGAGGCCGCCCGCGACCGCAGTCGAGAACTGGCCTCCGGCAAGAAGGACTGACCCCCGCCAGGGAAGACGCGGGGCACGGCCGGGGGAGCGGGTTCAGCCGCCGGCCGCGTCCACGATCTCCTTCGTGGTCACCACCCGGGCGAACCCGCCCCCGTGCAGGGACACCGCCGAAGCCTGCGCGAGCTCCTCCGCGCTCCGCCGCCAGCCGAACGGACCCTCCAGGCCGAAGGTGTACGTCGCGTCGAACGCGAACAGCACGTCGTACCCGAGGTTCCCGCCCATCCGCGCCGTCGTCTCCGCGCACATGTTCGTCTGGATCCCGGCCACCACGATCTGCGCGATCCCCCGGTCCGTCAGCCAGGACCCCAGGTCCGGCGTCCCGAGGAACGCCGAGTTCACGGTCTTCGTGAGGAGCAGCTCGGCGCCCGCGCCCTTCCCCCGCCGCTCCTCCACGTACTCCTTGAACCCGTTCCCTTCGTACCCCCGCCGCAACGGCGACCCGGGATTCACCGAGTCGTGCCGCACGAACACGACGGGCCGCCCCGACCCCTGCCACACGTCGATCAGGGCGGCGATGTTGTCATCGGCCCCGGGGTTGTTGCGCACCCCCCAGAAGTCCAGCTCCTCGAAGCCCTTCTGCACGTCGACGACCACCAGCGCTGCGTTCTCCGCTATCTCCATGCCGTCGATCCTGCCGCCGCGGACACCCGCGCCCCAGAGGGCCGAAAGACATCGATCGATGGTTTACTGCCACCCATGAAGCCTGCGTACCGGGTCGCCCTCGTCGCCTTCCCCGGCATCCGCGCCTTCGACGTCTCCGTGATCACCGAGGTCTGGGGCACCGACCGCACGCCTCGCGGCGCCCCGGCCTTCGACCTGCGCCGCACCGCCACCGACAGCGCTCCCGTCCCGATGCGCGGCGGCCTCGCGCTCCACCCCGACCGCACCCTGGACTGGCTCTCCCGGGCCGACCTGATCCTGGTCCCCGGCCTGGACGACCACCTCACCCCCGCGCCCGCCCCCGTCCTGGACGCCCTGCGCCGCGCCCACGCCCGGGGCACCACCCTCGCGGCCCTGTGCGGCGGCGCCTTCACCCTCGCCGAGGCGGGGCTCCTCGACAACCGCCGGGCGATCACCCACTGGGGCCTGATCGACCTCCTGCGCACCCGCCACCCCCGGGTCACCGTCGTCCCCGACGCCCTCTTCATCGAGGACGACAACATCTGGACCGCCGCGGGCACCGCGGCCGGCATCGACCTCTGCCTCCACCTGGTCCGCCGCTCCCACGGCGCCGAAGCGGCCGCGACCATCGCCCGCTCGATGGTCACCGCCCCCTTCCGCACCGGCACGCAGGCCCAGTTCATCGAGCACCCCACCCCGCACACGGACCGCGACGCCGACACCCTCGCCGCCGTACGCGAGCACGCCCTGCGCCACCTGCACGAACCGCTCACCGTGGCCGGCCTGGCCGCGCACGCGGGCATGTCCCCCCGCAGCTTCGCCCGCCACTTCACCGCCGCGACCGGCACCACACCCCTGCGCTGGCTCCTCGACCAGCGCATCGCCGCGGCCCAGAAGCTCCTGGAGCGCACCGACCTGCCGATGCCCGAAGTGGCCAGGCGCTCCGGCTTCGGCAGCGAGGTCACGATGCGCCAGCACTTCGCCTCGCGCCTCGCCACCAGCCCCCGCGCCTACCGGGCCGCGTTCGGCACCGGATCCGCGGCCGCCTCCGCAGCCGGCGCGAGCAGGCCGATCGCGCGGTAGGCACGGTCCACGACCGGCCGTGCCATCGCCCGGGCCTTCTCCGCCCCGTCCCGCAGCACCCGCTCCACCTCGACGGGATCGGCGGCCAGCTCCCGGTGCCGGGCCTGCACGGGCCGCAGCACCTCGACGACCGCGTCGGCCGTGTCCTTCTTCAGGGCCCCGTACGACCCGTACGCACCGGCCAGCGCCTCCGGGTCCCCGCCCGTGCACGCCGCGAGGATCTCCAGGAGGTTGGCGAGCCCGGGCCGCTCCTCCCGGTCGTACACGACCTCCCGCCCGCTGTCGGTGACGGCCCGCATGACCTTCTTGCGTACGGCCTCCGGCTCGTCCAGCAGGTAGACGATGCCCGGCCCGGAGTCGTCGCTCTTGCCCATCTTGGACGTCGGCGTCTGGAGGTTCATCACCCGCGCCGCCACCGGCGGATGCGTGGCCCGCGGCACGACGAAGGTGTGCCCGTACCGCTGGTTGAACCGCACCGCCAGGTCCCGGGTCAGTTCGACGTGCTGGGTCTGGTCGTCACCCACCGGCACCTCGTCGGTCCCGTAGGCCAGGATGTCCGCCGCCATCAGCACCGGATAGGTCAGCAGGGAGAGCCGCACACTGCCGCCGCGCTCCCGCTCGCGCGCGGATTTCTCCCGGTACTGGATCATCCGCCGCATCTCGCCGTCCGTGGCCACGCACTCCAGCAGGTACGACAGCCGCGCGTGCTCGTCCACATGGCTCTGTACGAACACGGTGCACGACCGGGGATCCAGTCCCGCCGCCAGCAGCAGCGTCGCCGCCTGCCGGCTGAGCCGGCGCACCCTCGCCGGATCGTGGTCCACGGTCAGCGCGTGCAGATCGACGACGCAGAACAGCGCGTCGGCCCGGTGCTGGTCCACCTCGGCCCACCGCCGCAGGGCGCCCAGGTAGTTCCCCAGCGTCAGATGCCCGGTCGGCTTGACCCCGCTGAAGACCCGCTTCATCTCTCCACCTCCTGGTCGAGACCGCCGTTCCGGCCGGCCGACCCCCTGCATCCCTGGAGGGAGAAACGAGAACGGCCGCCGAAGCGGCGGCCGTTGGGTACATACGTGAGTACGGCCGCCGTCAGGCGGCCCACCACAGCTGGGTGCACGTACGCGTAGTCATGGGCGCCAGAGTACGCCCGGAGGCTGCCGCGGGGACATGGGTTGACACACCCCGGCCCGATACGTAGTGTTCTCCGAGTTGTCCGACGTGAGCGCCGACTCCGGTCGGTCCCCGGGCAGCCATTCCGCAGTACCCACCACTTCTCGACGCGCAGTCGATTCGTCTGCCGTCGTGTCGTCGGCATGTGTATTCGCGAAATGAGGAATCCGCGTTCGAAAGGACGCAGCCCCGATTGGCTTCGGGGCCAGGGAATCCGCTAAAGTCTCACTCGTCGGAACGGCCCAACAGCCGGGAAGACAAGCCCCCTCTGACTGGGAATCAGGCCCGAAAGGATCTGATAGAGTCGGAACCGCCGGAAAGGGAAACGCGAAAGCGAGAACCTGGAAAGCACCGAGGAAATCGGGTCGAGAAAAGATCTGATAGAGTCGGAAACGCAAGACCGAAGGGAAGCGCCCGGAGGAAAGCCCGAAGAAGTTCGGGTGAGTACAAAGGAAGCGTCCGTTCCTTGAGAACTCAACAGCGTGCCAAAAATCAACGCCAGATATGTTGATACCCCGTCCCCGGCAGTGATAGCCGAGGATGAGGTTCCTTTGAAATAAACACAGCGAGGACGCTGTGAACGGCCGGGCTTATTCCGCCTGGCTGTTCCGCTCTCGTGTGTGTGCACCGGATTACCGGTAAACATTCACGGAGAGTTTGATCCTGGCTCAGGACGAACGCTGGCGGCGTGCTTAACACATGCAAGTCGAACGATGAACCACTTCGGTGGGGATTAGTGGCGAACGGGTGAGTAACACGTGGGCAATCTGCCCTTCACTCTGGGACAAGCCCTGGAAACGGGGTCTAATACCGGATATCACTTCCACTCGCATGGGTGGGGGTCGAAAGCTCCGGCGGTGAAGGATGAGCCCGCGGCCTATCAGCTTGTTGGTGAGGTAATGGCTCACCAAGGCGACGACGGGTAGCCGGCCTGAGAGGGCGACCGGCCACACTGGGACTGAGACACGGCCCAGACTCCTACGGGAGGCAGCAGTGGGGAATATTGCACAATGGGCGAAAGCCTGATGCAGCGACGCCGCGTGAGGGATGACGGCCTTCGGGTTGTAAACCTCTTTCAGCAGGGAAGAAGCGAAAGTGACGGTACCTGCAGAAGAAGCGCCGGCTAACTACGTGCCAGCAGCCGCGGTAATACGTAGGGCGCAAGCGTTGTCCGGAATTATTGGGCGTAAAGAGCTCGTAGGCGGTCTGTCGCGTCGGATGTGAAAGCCCGGGGCTTAACCCCGGGTCTGCATTCGATACGGGCAGACTAGAGTGTGGTAGGGGAGATCGGAATTCCTGGTGTAGCGGTGAAATGCGCAGATATCAGGAGGAACACCGGTGGCGAAGGCGGATCTCTGGGCCATTACTGACGCTGAGGAGCGAAAGCGTGGGGAGCGAACAGGATTAGATACCCTGGTAGTCCACGCCGTAAACGGTGGGAACTAGGTGTTGGCGACATTCCACGTCGTCGGTGCCGCAGCTAACGCATTAAGTTCCCCGCCTGGGGAGTACGGCCGCAAGGCTAAAACTCAAAGGAATTGACGGGGGCCCGCACAAGCAGCGGAGCATGTGGCTTAATTCGACGCAACGCGAAGAACCTTACCAAGGCTTGACATACACCGGAAAGCATTAGAGATAGTGCCCCCCTTGTGGTCGGTGTACAGGTGGTGCATGGCTGTCGTCAGCTCGTGTCGTGAGATGTTGGGTTAAGTCCCGCAACGAGCGCAACCCTTGTTCTGTGTTGCCAGCATGCCCTTCGGGGTGATGGGGACTCACAGGAGACTGCCGGGGTCAACTCGGAGGAAGGTGGGGACGACGTCAAGTCATCATGCCCCTTATGTCTTGGGCTGCACACGTGCTACAATGGCCGGTACAAAGAGCTGCGAAACCGTGAGGTGGAGCGAATCTCAAAAAGCCGGTCTCAGTTCGGATTGGGGTCTGCAACTCGACCCCATGAAGTCGGAGTTGCTAGTAATCGCAGATCAGCATTGCTGCGGTGAATACGTTCCCGGGCCTTGTACACACCGCCCGTCACGTCACGAAAGTCGGTAACACCCGAAGCCGGTGGCCCAACCCCTTGTGGGAGGGAGCTGTCGAAGGTGGGACTGGCGATTGGGACGAAGTCGTAACAAGGTAGCCGTACCGGAAGGTGCGGCTGGATCACCTCCTTTCTAAGGAGCACTTCTTACCGATCCTTTCGGGGTGAGGTCAGAGGCCAGTACATCGGCGAATGTTCGATGCTGGTTGCTCATGGGTGGAACGTTGATTATTCGGCATTCTCAGTCATCTCGGGCTGTAAGTACTGCTCTTCGGAGCGTGGAAAGCTGATCACGAGTGGCGGGGGTGCCGGGCACGCTGTTGGGTGTCTGAGGGTGCGGCCGTGAGGTCGTCCTTCTGATGCCGGCCCCAGTGCACTCCAGCTCAGGTTGGGGGTGATGGGTGGCTGGTCGTTGTTTGAGAACTGCACAGTGGACGCGAGCATCTGTGGCCAAGTTTTTAAGGGCGCACGGTGGATGCCTTGGCACCAGGAACCGATGAAGGACGTGGGAGGCCACGATAGTCCCCGGGGAGTCGTCAACCAGGCTTTGATCCGGGGGTTTCCGAATGGGGAAACCCGGCAGTCGTCATGGGCTGTCACCCGCTGCTGAACACATAGGCAGTGTGGAGGGAACGCGGGGAAGTGAAACATCTCAGTACCCGCAGGAAGAGAAAACAACCGTGATTCCGGGAGTAGTGGCGAGCGAAACCGGATGAGGCCAAACCGTATACGTGTGAGACCCGGCAGGGGTTGCGTGTACGGGGTTGTGGGATCTCTCTTTCACAGTCTGCCGGCTGTGAGACGAGTCAGAAACCGTTGATGTAGACGAAGGACATGCGAAAGGTCCGGCGTAGAGGGTAAGACCCCCGTAGTCGAAACGTCAGCGGCTCGTTTGAGAGACACCCAAGTAGCACGGGGCCCGAGAAATCCCGTGTGAATCTGGCGGGACCACCCGCTAAGCCTAAATATTCCCTGGTGACCGATAGCGGATAGTACCGTGAGGGAATGGTGAAAAGTACCGCGGGAGCGGAGTGAAATAGTACCTGAAACCGTGTGCCTACAAGCCGTGGGAGCGTCGGACGGAGAGCTTGCTCTTCGTCTCGTGACTGCGTGCCTTTTGAAGAATGAGCCTGCGAGTTTGCGGTGTGTTGCGAGGTTAACCCGGGTGGGGTAGCCGTAGCGAAAGCGAGTCCGAACAGGGCGATTCAGTAGCACGCTCAAGACCCGAAGCGGAGTGATCTAGCCATGGGCAGGTTGAAGCGGAGGTAAGACTTCGTGGAGGACCGAACCCACCAGGGTTGAAAACCTGGGGGATGACCTGTGGTTAGGGGTGAAAGGCCAATCAAACTCCGTGATAGCTGGTTCTCCCCGAAATGCATTTAGGTGCAGCGTCGTGTGTTTCTTGCCGGAGGTAGAGCACTGGATAGGCGATGGGCCCTACCGGGTTACTGACCTTAGCCAAACTCCGAATGCCGGTAAGTGAGAGCGCGGCAGTGAGACTGTGGGGGATAAGCTCCATGGTCGAGAGGGAAACAGCCCAGAGCATCGACTAAGGCCCCTAAGCGTACGCTAAGTGGGAAAGGATGTGGAGTCGCAGAGACAACCAGGAGGTTGGCTTAGAAGCAGCCACCCTTGAAAGAGTGCGTAATAGCTCACTGGTCTAGTGATTCCGCGCCGACAATGTAGCGGGGCTCAAGCGTACCGCCGAAGTCGTGTCATTCACACAACAGGGCCAACGCCTGTGTGGATGGGTAGGGGAGCGTCGTGTGCCGGGTGAAGCAGCACCGGAAGGTAGTTGTGGACGGTTCACGAGTGAGAATGCAGGCATGAGTAGCGATACACACGTGAGAAACGTGTGCGCCGATTGACTAAGGGTTCCTGGGTCAAGCTGATCTGCCCAGGGTAAGTCGGGACCTAAGGCGAGGCCGACAGGCGTAGTCGATGGATAACCGGTTGATATTCCGGTACCCGCTGTGAAGCGTCAAACATCGAACCAGGCGATGCTAAGTCCGTGAAGCCGTTCCGGACCCTTCGGGGAAAGGAAAGTGGTGGAGCCGACGAACCAGACTTGCAGTAGGTGAGTGATGGGGTGACGCAGGAAGGTAGTCCATCCCGGGCGGTGGTTGTCCCGGGGTAAGGGTGTAGGACGGTGTGTAGGCAAATCCGCACGCCATACAGTCTGAGACCTGATGCCGAGCCGATTGTGGCGAAGTGGATGATCCTATGCTGTCGAGAAAAGCCTCTAGCGAGTTTCATGGCGGCCCGTACCCTAAACCGACTCAGGTGGTCAGGTAGAGAATACCGAGGCGTTCGGGTGAACTATGGTTAAGGAACTCGGCAAAATGCCCCCGTAACTTCGGGAGAAGGGGGGCCATCACTGGTGATTGGATTTACTCCATGAGCTGGGGGTGGCCGCAGAGACCAGCGAGAAGCGACTGTTTACTAAAAACACAGGTCCGTGCGAAGCCGTAAGGCGATGTATACGGACTGACGCCTGCCCGGTGCTGGAACGTTAAGGGGACCGGTTAGTCACATTTCGGTGTGGCGAAGCTGAGAACTTAAGCGCCAGTAAACGGCGGTGGTAACTATAACCATCCTAAGGTAGCGAAATTCCTTGTCGGGTAAGTTCCGACCTGCACGAATGGCGTAACGACTTCTCGACTGTCTCAACCATAGGCCCGGTGAAATTGCACTACGAGTAAAGATGCTCGTTTCGCGCAGCAGGACGGAAAGACCCCGGGACCTTTACTACAGTTTGATATTGGTGTTCGGTTCGGCTTGTGTAGGATAGGTGGGAGACTTTGAAGCGGCCACGCCAGTGGTTGTGGAGTCGTCGTTGAAATACCACTCTGGTCGTGCTGGATGTCTAACCTGGGTCCGTGATCCGGATCAGGGACAGTGTCTGATGGGTAGTTTAACTGGGGCGGTTGCCTCCTAAAGAGTAACGGAGGCGCCCAAAGGTTCCCTCAGCCTGGTTGGCAATCAGGTGTTGAGTGTAAGTGCACAAGGGAGCTTGACTGTGAGACCGACGGGTCGAGCAGGGACGAAAGTCGGGACTAGTGATCCGGCGGTGGCTTGTGGAAGCGCCGTCGCTCAACGGATAAAAGGTACCCCGGGGATAACAGGCTGATCTTCCCCAAGAGTCCATATCGACGGGATGGTTTGGCACCTCGATGTCGGCTCGTCGCATCCTGGGGCTGGAGTCGGTCCCAAGGGTTGGGCTGTTCGCCCATTAAAGCGGTACGCGAGCTGGGTTTAGAACGTCGTGAGACAGTTCGGTCCCTATCCGCTGCGCGCGCAGGAATATTGAGAAGGGCTGTCCCTAGTACGAGAGGACCGGGACGGACGAACCTCTGGTGTGCCAGTTGTTCTGCCAAGGGCATGGCTGGTTGGCTACGTTCGGGAGGGATAACCGCTGAAAGCATCTAAGCGGGAAGCCTGCTTCGAGATGAGTATTCCCACCCCCTTTGAGGGGTTAAGGCTCCCAGTAGACGACTGGGTTGATAGGCCGGATGTGGAAGCCCAGTAATGGGTGAAGCTGACCGGTACTAATAGGCCGAGGGCTTGTCCTCAGTTGCTCGCGTCCACTGTGTTGGTTCTGAAACCACGAACAGCCCCATGTGCCACACATGGTGCGGCTGGACAGTTTCATAGTGTTTCGGTGGTCATAGCGTGAGGGAAACGCCCGGTTACATTCCGAACCCGGAAGCTAAGCCTTACAGCGCCGATGGTACTGCAGGGGGGACCCTGTGGGAGAGTAGGACACCGCCGAACAAATTTTATGGGAGACCCCCGCACCTGATGGTGCGGGGGTTTTCTGCATTCCGGGGAGATTCTTGCGCTCAGCGTTCGCTTAGGGTCTAGTCATGCGCTACGACCTGGTGATCTTCGACAACGACGGTGTCCTGGTGGACAGCGAGCCGATCTCCAATCGGCTGCTGGCCGCCTATCTGACGGAGCTCGGGCATCCCACCTCCTACGAGGACTCCATCCGGGACTACATGGGGTCGGCGATGCACCGCATCCACGACCTGGTCCAGGAGCGCACGGGACAGCGGCTGCCGGCGGATTTCGACGACACCTTCCACCGGCGGGTGTTCGCCGCCTTCGAAGCGGAGCTGGAGCCCGTGGAGGGCGCCGTGGACGTGCTGGCGAAACTGGCCGCGGACGGGGTGCCGTACTGCGTGGCGTCCTCCGGCAGCCATGAGCGGATCCGGGTGGGCCATCACAAGACCGGACTGGACCGGTTCTTCGACGACGCCCGGATCTTCAGCTCGCAGGACGTCGGGAAGGGCAAGCCGGCGCCGGATCTCTTCCTGCACGCTGCCCGGCGGATGGGGGTGGCGCCGGAGCGGTGTGCGGTCGTCGAGGACAGTCCGCTGGGGGTACGGGCGGCCGTGGCGGCCGGGATGGACGTGTACGGGTTCACGGCGATGACACCGGCCGACCGGCTCGCCGGTGCCACCCGGCTCTTCTCCGAACTGGCGGGCCTGCCCGACCTGCTGGTCTGACGGTCGGCCCGGTCCCGCGCTGACATTTGTCATGCCTAGCTCCGGACGATCGTTTCTGTCGGAGGACCCCTCCCGGCGGCGAAGCTGAGGGCATGACGACGAACCAGCACAAGAAGCAGAACGCCTTCGCTCCGCTGCTCATGGACGTGGCGGTGCCGCTCGGCTCGTACTACCTGTTCAAGGGCGCGTTCGGGATGAGCACCTTCGCGGCTCTGGCCTGGAGCAGCGTGGTGCCGGCGGCGCGGACCCTGTGGAGCGCGGTCGGCAAGCGGACCCTGAACGGGCTCGCCGGGCTCATCCTCGTCGTCAACGTCGTGGGGCTGGCGCTCAGCTTCGTTGCCGGTGACCCCCGGCTGATGCTGGCCAAGGACAGCGCGGTCAGCAGCACGGTCGGCATCGGGATCCTGGTCTCCGTCCTGCTGGGGAAGCCGATGATGACCGCCGGGCTCAAGCCGTTCCTGGTGAAGGGCGACGCGGCCAGGGAGGCGGCCTGGGCCCGGCTGGAGAGCGGTGCCTCGTCCGCCTCGGCGGACTTCCGCGGGCGGGAGCGCGCCTTCTCGGCGGTGTGGGGCGTCGTCCTGCTGGCGGAGTGCGTCGTGCGGGTCGTGGGGGCCTACACCGTGCCGGTCGACACCATGGTGTGGCTCGGGTCCGTCATCATGGTCGTCGCCATCGGGCTGGGCATCCTCGTGGGCGGGGCGCTCGGCGCCGGACCGATGGCGGCGATGGTCGCCTTCGAGACGAAGGCCGTCGAGGCGGAAGCCGCGGCCGAGATCCGGGTGCCGGAGGTCGCGCTCGCCCGGTAGGGCCGGGAAAGCTGAGGAGAACTCATCTTTGGCTGGATCTACCCACGAGTACGCAGGGGCTCTACGCTCGCCGCCATGACAGAAGTGCTGCGGCGCGGTAGGGCCTCTCTGGCGTTCAGCTTTTTCGCGCAGGGGGCGGCCTTCGCTCTGCTCGTGACCCGGATCCCGGCCATCCAGAACAGGTACGGCGTCTCGGACGGGTTGCTGCCCGTCTTCCTCGCCGCCGTGCCCGTGCTGGCCGGCGTCGGGAGCGTGACGACCGAGCAGCTGGTGAAGCGGATCCCGCCCAGTGTGCTGCTGCGCTGGTCCCAGCCGGTCGTGCTGCTGGCGCTCCTCGGGGTCGGGGCGGGACACGGGATGGCGCAACTGGGGGCCGCCCTGGCGGTGTTCGGTCTGGCCGTGGGCGCGCTGGACGCCTCGATGAACATGCTCGGGGTGAGCCTTCAGCGGGCGTACGGGCGCAGCATCATGCTCAGCTTCCACGCCGTGTACAGCCTGGGCGGGATCGTGGGGGCCTCGCTGGCGTGGGCGGGGGCGCACTGGCATCTCGCGCTCTGGGTGTCCTACCTGCCGGTGGTGGCGGTGCTGCTGCCGGCCGCCCTGGTGGGGAGCCGGTGGTACGTCGACGGCGGGACCGCGGCCGCCGGGGCCGGGACCGGGGGCGTGGACGGCGGTTCTGCGGACGGCGGTCCGGTGGACGGGGGCGCCGGGAGCGGTGCTCCGGGGGTCGTCTTCAAGGTGCTGCTGCCGCTGTGTCTGGTGATGACCTTCGCCTACATCGGGGACTCGACGGTCTCCAACTGGAGCGCGAAGTACCTCCAGGACGTGCTGGGCAGCAGTGAGCAGCTGGCCACCGTTCCGTACAACGTCTACATGGTGACCACGCTGGCAGGGCGGGCCATCGGGGACTTCGGGGTGCGGCGGTTCGGTGCTGCGGCGGTGGTGCGGCTCGGGGCGCTGGTGGCGGCCGCGGGGTTCGCGGTGGTCGCCTTCGCACCCGGGGCGTGGGTCGGGATGTTCGGGTTCACGCTGGTGGGGCTCGGCCTGTGCGTGCTGGTTCCGCAGACGTTCGCGGCGGCGGGGCGGCTGTTCCCGGGGGCGTCGGACGCGGCGATCGCTCGTCTCAACATCTTCAACTACGTGGGTTTCCTCATCGGTTCGCCGTTGGTCGGGGCGATGGGAGACGCCTGGAGCTACCGGGGGGCGATGGTGGTGCCGATGGTGTTGGTGCTGGTGACGTTGGTGTACGCCCGGTCGTTCGCCGCTCAACCGGACCGATACGGTGGCGGGCATGAGCGGCCGCGCACAGCTGATGTGGGACGAGGCAGTAACGGGCTATGACTTCGGGCCCGAGCATCCGATGGATCCGGTCCGGCTGGATCTGACCCGGAGGCTGGTCGGCGCCCTGGGGCTCGACCGTGAGCTGGACGTCGTCGGGGCGAAGCCCGCCGGGGAGTCGACGTTGCGGCTCGTGCACCGGCAGGACTACGTCGAGGCGGTCAGGGCGGCGTCCGCGGAGCCCGCCGCGGCGGATCAGTCGTACGGGCTGGGGACGATCGACGATCCGGCCTTCGCGGGGATGCACGAGGTGTCGGCGCTGATCGCCGGGCTGTCCGTGGGGGCCGCCGAGGCGGTGTGGCGGGGAGACGTACTGCACGCGGTGAACTTCGCCGGCGGGCTGCACCACGCGATGCCGGGCGGCGCCTCCGGGTTCTGTGTCTACAACGACGCGTCGCTGGCCATCGCCCGGCTGCTGGAGCTGGGGGCCGAGCGGGTCGCTTACGTGGACGTGGACGTGCACCACGGGGACGGTGTGCAGGCCGCGTTCTGGGAGGACCCGCGGGTACTGACGATCTCCCTGCACGAACACCCTCGTACGTTGTTCCCGCAGACCGGGTGGCCCGAGGAGACCGGTGGGGACGGGGCGGAGGGGTCGGCGGTGAACGTGGCGCTGCCGGCCGGGACCGGGGACGCGGGGTGGCTGCGGGCGTTCCACTCGGTCGTGCCGGAGCTCATCGCCGACTTCCGGCCGGACGTGCTGGTGACCCAGCACGGGGCCGACACGCACTTCGAGGATCCGCTGGCGCATCTCGCGGTCTCCCTCGACGCGCAGCGGGCCGTGCAGGTGGCCTGTCATGAGCTGGCGCACGAACACGCCGGGGGCAAGTGGGTCGCGCTGGGCGGGGGCGGCTACGCCGTGGTGGACGTGGTGCCCCGGTCGTGGACGCATCTGGTGGGGATCGCGGCGGGTGTGCCCGTGGCGCCGGAGACGGTGATTCCCGAGGGGTGGCGGCAGGAGGTCTTCGCGCGGACCCGGCAGCTGGGGCCGGTGCGGATGACCGACGGGCGGTGGCCCGTGGCGTGGGCGGAGTGGGAGGCCGGTTACGACCCCGCCGACCGCCTGGACCAGGCGGTCCTGGCCACCCGTCGCGCGGTGTACCCCCTGCGGGGCCTGCTGGCGTAGCCACACCCCCGCGACACCCCGCCCCGCACCTTGCCCACTCCCGCCCGCAGGGCACTTGCCCGGAGGCCCTGGCCTCGCGACCCGCGGCCTGTGGTCCGGGCTGGTGGTGGGGTGTAGGCCAACTGTGGGGTTCTGGTGGGGTTGTGGCCCGCTGCCGTGCTCCGTCCGTCAGCATCGCCTTCGTGTTGAGTACCGATGAGCTGCGGGCGCATCTGCTGGCCGCGCGGCTGGCCGGGGTGGTGGCCACCACCCGGGAGGAGAGCCTGCACAGCTACCGGCTCTTCGCCGCCCGTGATCCGCGGCTGCTGCTCGGGCTCGACCCCGAACGGAGCTGGCGGCAGCGGGACCTGATCGCGTTGATGGCAGACAAGTGTGGAGTTTCGGCCGATCCCGACTGTGTTTCCGGGCATGATGTGATCGATCCCGAACGGACGCTGGCCGCGCTGGACGGGTTCGCCGCGCGGCTCGCCTCGGTAGCCCAGCGTGGCGCGCCGGTGCTGCTGGGCACCGGCCACCCGCATCGGCTCCTGGGGTTCTACGCCGCGGTCGCGGACGCTTTGTCGACGGCAGGATGTGATGTCCTCACCCCGGCGAAGGGTCGCTGTGTCGACATAACGACCCGGTTCGGTCTACGCACGTACAACCTCGACTACGTACGAGGCGTCGCGCTCGTCCGGGAGACCGGTGCCGAACGCGCCGGTAGTGCGACCGGTGCGCACAGCCATTCGCCGCTCCCGGTTCGGGTCGCCCTGGCGGCCGCGGCCGCCGGCGGCGGGCCGCTGCCCGAGATGGTCATCGGGGACCACGGCTGGGTCTGCGGGGCAGGTCAGCTGGGGTTCGAGGCCATCGGGCTGGCGGACACCGACGACCCCGCGCCGTTCGTCGGGGAGGCCGAAGGGGTCGTCTCCGTCGTCGTTCCACTTGATGACGGCGTGCGGTCCTCTTACTACAGGCCGCTGACCCGCTACGTACTCAATCGAGCGTGTCTGTCACAGTAGGCCGCTGATGGGTGCACCTCTTCCCCACTCGCATCACCCGCCCCTACATTGGGGAGTGAGCACGCAGCGACGAAGAGTCACCGGAAGGGGAAGCCGGTGGCCGTCGAGTCGAGTGCGGAAGGTTCAGGTGTGTCATGGCTGCAGCTGGCGAGAGGCCTCTGAACGAGGTTCAGTTCCTTACCGTGGCGGAAGTCGCCTCGGTGATGCGAGTGTCGAAGATGACCGTGTACCGGCTGGTGCACAGCGGTCATCTGCCCGCGATCCGGGTGGGGCGGTCCTTCCGCGTCCCCGAGCAAGCGGTTCACGAGTACCTCCGCGAGAGCTACGTGGGGGTGGAAACCGCCTGACGGCCGGGGCCTGTCCGGCAGGACAGGCCCGGGGTGGGGCCCGGCCTCAGCGCCGTCCCGGGCCCCCCTCCCGCCCCTCGATTACGACCTCAGCGCTCGGGCGGGTAGGCTGACCCCTCGTAGGTCGTATGGGCCCATGGCGCCCAGCACCGAGTGATGAGAAGTGAGCGAGGGTAGTCGTGGGCTCTGTTATCAAGAAGCGGCGCAAGCGGATGGCCAAGAAGAAGCACCGCAAGCTGCTCAAGCGCACGCGCGTTCAGCGTCGCAACAAGAAGTAGGCGCAGGCGGGATCACCCGCAGGCACCTGCTTCGCGCGACGCGAGCCGCAGAGGCGTCGTGTGGCCCCCCACCGTGTTATCGGTGGGGGGCCACACGCATATCCAGGCACCGTGCGGTCGGCTGAACGCCGTGCGCATGCCTGGACGTGCACCAGGGCTGAACTGCTCGTACGACCGGAGGGATCCCGTCACTTCGTGCATCGGGGGGTCATCACAGCGCAACACCGACACGCTAGGTTGGCCCGCAGACGGGAACCCGCAGGGCATCCGGCGGTTCCAGGACGGAAGGAAGGCGCTGGTCTTGGGAAAGGTCGTGCTCGTTACCGGAGTGGCCCGTCAGCTGGGGGGCCGGTTCGTCCGGCGGATCCAGCGTGACCCGGAGGTCGAGCGGGTGATCGCCGTGGACGCGGTGCGGCCCGAACACCATCTCGGGGGCGCCGACTTCATCGAGGCCGACATCCGGCAGCCCACCATCGCCCGGGTGCTCGCGGAGACCCGCGCCGACACCGTCGTCCATCTGGACGTGACGGCGACCGCGCTGGGCCGGGGCAGCAGGACCGTGGTCAAGGAGACCAACGTCATCGGGACGATGCAGCTCCTCGGCGCCTGCCAGAAGTCGCCGAACGTGAAGCGGCTGGTGGTCAAGTCCTCCACCAACGTCTACGGCTCCGCGCCGCGCGACCCCGCCGTGTTCACCGAGACGACCCCGGCCAAGTCGCTGCCCAGCGGTGGCTTCGCGAAGGACGCCGTCGAGGTCGAGGGGTACGTGCGCGGGTTCGCCCGGCGCCGGCCCGACGTCGCCGTGTGCGTGCTGCGGTTCGCCAACATCCTCGGGCCCACCGCCGAGACACCGCTCGCCGCGTACTTCGCGCTGCCGGTGCTGCCCACCGTCCTGGGCTACGACCCCCGGCTCCAGTTCGTGCACGAGGACGACGTCATCGAGGTGCTGCGGATCGCCTCGCACGAACCGCGGCGCGGCACGCTCAACAGCGGCACCTTCAACATCGCCGGTGACGGGGTGCTGCTGCTGTCGCAGTGCTCGCGGCGGCTGGGACGGCCCACCGTGCCGCTGCTGCTGCCCGCCGTCACCTGGGCGGGGTCACTCGTGCGTACGCTGGGCATGACGGACTTCTCGCCCGAGCAGATCCGGCTGCTCACCCACGGCCGGGTCGTGTCCACGGACCAGATGCGCGAGACGCTGGGGTTCACGCCGCGGTACTCCACGGCCGAGACCTTCACCGACTTCGCGCGCAGTCACGGACCCGGGCTCCTGCCGCCCGAGGCCGTTGCCGGGGCCGTCGACCGGATCGCCGCGCTGCCCCTGGCCGGCGGTGGCGGCCGCGGCCCGGTCCACCTCCCGACGCAGAGCGCCAACTGAGGAGCGCATCAACGATGGCGGATGCCAAGGTCATTCCGTTCGACGACGACCGGTCCCGGGGGAGCGCGGCAGCGCGTCCGTCCCGGCGCCGGGGCGCGGTGAGCCGGCGTCGCAACGGCGAGCCCGCGCCGGTCCGGGAGCTCGGTGAGGCCGGTGAGGCGGTCGGGGCCGGTGCGATCCAGCCCCTGCCCACCAGGGCGGCCGGGCAGGATGATGTTCCTGTGACGGGTGAGGAACGGCAGGTCGAGGACGGCGGCGGCCTGGAGCGGCGGATCGCGGGCGGGCTGGCGTTCCTGCGCCGGCGTCTCACGGGCGACTACGAGGTCGACGACTTCGGCTACGACGAGGAACTCACCGACCAGGTCCTGATGTCCCTGCTGCGCCCGGTGTACGAGAAGTACTTCCGGGTCGAGGTCAAGGGCATCGAGAACATCCCGGCGGAGGGGGGCGCGCTGATCGTCGCCAACCACTCGGGGACGCTGCCGCTGGACGGGCTGATGATGCAGGTCGCCGTCCACGACCACCATCCGGCGGACCGGCACCTGCGGCTCCTGGCCGCCGATCTCGTCTTCGTGCTGCCGGTCGTCAACGAGCTGGCCCGCAAGCTCGGGCACACCCTCGCCTGCGCGGAGGACGCCGAGCGGCTCCTCGCCCAGGGTGAGCTGGTCGGGGTGATGCCGGAGGGGTTCAAGGGCATCGGGAAGCCGTTCAGCGAGCGCTACAAGCTCCAGCGCTTCGGGCGGGGCGGCTTCGTCTCCACGGCGCTGCGCCAGGGCGCCCCGATCGTCCCCTGCTCGATCGTCGGGGCGGAGGAGATCTACCCGATGATCGGCAACGCGAAGACGCTGGCGCGGGTGCTCGGTTTCCCGTACTTCCCGCTGACGCCGACCTTCCCGTGGCTGGGACCGCTGGGCGGTATCCCCCTGCCGACGAAGTGGACGATCCAGTTCGGAGAGCCCATCCGCACGGACGGCTACCCGCCGGAGGCCGCGGAGGATCCGATGCTGATGTTCAACCTCACGGACCAGGTGCGTGAGCAGATCCAGCACACTCTGTACAAGCTCCTGGTGCAGCGTCGGTCGGTGTTCTTCTAGCCCGCCCGTCCGAGGCAGCCCGTCCGCCCGTCCGACGGCAGGGACCGGTTCCGGGTACGGCGGTGGGGGCGCCCCTTCCGGGGAGCGCCCCCACCGCCGAACCGAAGAACTACTCCGCGTCCTCGCTGTCGATGCCCAGGCCCGGGAGCAGGCCGGGGAGGAGGGGCGGGAGGGTGACGTCCGGCTGGGTGCTGGGGACGAGGGGGTTCGGGGCGGTGCTGCCGGTCTCCTTCGGGGGATCGAGGAGGCCGCCGGTGCTGCCGCCGAGCAGACCGTCGTCGCCGGTGCCCGCGGTGGACGACTTGCTGGGGCTGCCGGAGCTGTGCCCCCCGGTGCCGTCGGTCGGGGTGTGGCCGCTGCCCTTGCCGGGGGCGGCCGACCGGCCGGGGTCCGTGGTGCCCGCGGACGCCGAGCCGGAGCCCTGCCGGGTGCCGCCGCCGCCCTGAGCGGGAGGCTGCGGGAGCAGGGACTGGAGCGGCGCGACCTCTTCGTCTATGGCTTCGAAGACCGACGAGACCTGCTGACTGACGTCCCCGAGCTGGACCGGCAGGCGGTCGCGCAGGGCGCCCCAGACCTCGCGGTGCGAGCGGGAGAACGCGTCGAGCGCCTGGATGGGGCCCAGGGAGTTCGGGTCGCGTTCGTACGCCTCGTGGAGGAGGCGGTGCCCTTCCGACGCGTCGTGCTGCATACCGTTCAGGGCACGCCGGATCTCGCCGAGGGACTCGTGGTCGAGGTCGCCGCTGCGGCCCCTTTCCATGAGCCGGCGGGCCTCGCTGAGCCGGGTGGAGGCCTGGTCGAGATAGGTCCGGCCGCGCTCGTCGTCGCCGTCGGACAGGTAGTTCAGTTTGAAGTCCTCGATGCCGCGCTTCAGCCCGTAGAGCCCGTCACCCGGGAGGGCGTCGGAACTCGCGGCGGCGACCCCGCCGAAGGCGCCCGCCGCGACGCCGACGCTGAGGCCGCCCGCGGTGAGGCCCTTGGCAAGGCGGGAACGCGGTCGGAACTTGCCCAGCGGGCCGGCCCGATGAGCGCCCTTGGCCCGGTGGGAGCGTTGTTCCGGCACCGCCGGGTCCGCCGCTTCGCCTCCCGCGGTGCCCGCCTTCAGCATGGCCTCCATGGCGGCGACCAACTGGGCCCGCTGGACGACCTTCACCTCGGGATCGAGTTCCGGTCTGGGCAGCTCGGCGAGACTCGTGGCGAGGGCCAGCAGCTGGCCCTGCCCGGTCCGGTCCGCAGCGGCCGGTGCCGGCGGTGATCCTTCGGTCTGCTCGGCCGCCGTGCCCTGGTCGGACTGCTCCTCCAGGGCCTGGGCGAAGGCGCTCGCCCGCCGGTGCGCCGATACGTTCGCGATCACTGGCGGCACCTCCTCTCGTCATGACGGTCGACTCCCCTGAGGTCCTGACGGTTGCACGCCCTGGACCTGTTCCACACGATCGAGTGATCGGGGGCGGCCAGGAAGTGACCACAGGGAGCCTGTATCCCGCACAACGACTGGCGCGGCACTTGGGTTACGGACTGCGGATGATCGGATCGGGAAGGCAACGGACTTTCACTGAAGGTGAGTTGGCGTCACGGAGTGTGTGGCGTCGGTCGCGGGCGGGGGGACGGGTTCAGCGGGCGTCTTCCGGCAGGAGACGGGCGAGGGTGCGCACGGCCCGGTACTGGAGGGTCTTGATGGCGCCCTCGTTCTTGCCCATCACGCGCGCGGTCTCGGCGACGGACAGCCCCTGGAGGAACCGGAGCGTCACGCACTCCTGCTGCTGGGGGTTGAGCCGGCGCACGGCGTCCAGCAGCGCGGCGTTGGAGAGGGACTCCAGGACGGAGTCCTCGGGGGAGCGCTCGACCTCGTTGGCGTCGAGCATCTCGCCGGTGGTGACCTCCAGCCGGAACCGGCTGGACTTGAAGTGGTCGGCCACCAGGTTGCGGGCGATGGTGACCAGCCAGGCGCCGAAGTCGCGGCCCTGCCAGGTGAACGTCCCGATGCGGCGCAGGGCGCGCAGGAACGTCTCGCTGGTGAGGTCCTCGGCGGTCGCCTTGCCGCCCACCCGGTAGTAGATGTAGCGGTAGACCGTGTCGCTGTACTGGTCGTACAGCCGCCCGAAGGCGTCGGCCTCACCGGCCTGGGCGCGCTCGACGAGGTCCATCATCCGGGCGCTGTCACTGTCGGCGGCCGGCCGACGGGCGGTGGCCGCACCGGCCGGGCGTCCTCGTCTGCCCACCGCGGCGCCGCTCTCGGCCAAGGCGTAGCACGGGCCGAGCGGTGCGGTGGTGGCGAACGCGGGGACGGCGTACGCGGTGGGGACGACGCCGCGCAAGAGGTCATGGACCGTAGCGACCGTTGCGCGCAGCGTAGCCAGGCCCGAGGTGTCAACCCCGACGTGTGGGTACACGGGACTCCCAGAGGCAGAGCTTGCATCACGTGCAGTACGGAACCATTCACCCGTCGTAGCGACGGAAGGGGTACCGGATTGCGTCTGAGGAGAATAACGCTTCGTACAGGGCCTGCTACACCGAGTTGCTCAAATCATCGATTACGTCGCTTCTGTGACCTATTGGCGCTCGATCAAGTTGCATGGTGTGAGCGATTTTTGACCGAAACGGTTTGTGTTTCGGGTTGGTCCGGGACGTCTTGTGGCTGTGCGCGGACAACAGGACTGGACGGGGGGTTACGGGGGTAAGACCGTCGGATTGGCCGGGTTCGGCGGGCCGTGTGCGGTGTTGTCCGAAAAAGCGGAGGAGCGGCCGGGGCGTGTCGCCCCGGCCGCTCCTCCGTGCCCGTGCCGCTTGCGGTCCGCTCTCGTCAGCGCCGCCGTCGGTGCAGCGCGATCGCCGCCGCCGTGCCGCCGGCCACCGCGCCCACCCCGGCCGCGGCCGGGATGCCGACCTTCGCCGCCTTGCGGCCCGTGCGGTAGTCGCGCAGCCGCCAGTCGAGGGTGTGCGCGTGCTTGCGCAGCTTGGCGTCGGGATTGATGGCGTAGGGGTGGCCGACGAGCGACAGCATCGGGATGTCGTTGTGCGAGTCGCTGTAGGCGGCGCAGCGGGAGAGGTCCAGGTTCTCCGCCGCGGCCAGCGCGCGCACCGCCTCCGCCTTGGCGGGGCCGTGCAGCGGCTCGCCGACCAGCTTGCCCGTGTACACGCCGTCGACCGACTCCGCGACGGTGCCCAGCGCGCCGGTGAGGCCGAGGCGGCGGGCGATCACCTGGGCGATCTCCACCGGGGCGGCCGTGACCAGCCACACCCGCTGGCCGGCGTCCAGGTGGGCCTGGGCGAGGGCGCGGGTGCCCGGCCAGATCCGCTCCGCCATGTACTCGTCGTAGATCTCCTCGCCGATCGACATCAGCTCGGAGACGCGGTGGCCCTGCACGATGGAGAGGGCCGAGTCACGGGCCTCCTGCATGTGCTCGGGGTCCTCGACGCCGGCGAGCCGGAACCAGGCCTGCTGCCAGGCGAAGCGGACCAGGTCGCGGGTCTCGAAGAACTTGCGTTTGTACAGGCCCCGGCCGAAGTGGAAGAGCGCGGCGCCCTGCATCACCGTGTTGTCGAGGTCGAAGAAGGCGGCGGCCAGCGCGTCGCCGTGCACGGGGAACTGCGGTTCCCGGTCGGGAGTGTCCAGGGCTGCCAGGGTCTCCTGCGAGCCCAGGGCTTCCTGGGTGGACTTGCGGGCTGCCTCCGCCGAGGCCTCGCCTGCCAACACGCTCCGCGCCGTGGCGGAACGCCTACGGGGAGTGAGCCATCCTAGAGCGGCCATGGCGTGAGCATAGCCATTGTGTCCGGTGGTTCCGGAGCCGAGAGGTTCGGACGGTGTGAACTCTCCGCGACCGCACCGTGAAAGAAGCGGGAGAATGGCGGTATGACTCCCCTCTTTGGACGTAAGGCCGCCCCGGGCGCGCGGTCGGTCACTCTCATCCGCAAGTCCGGTTGTCATCTCTGCGACGACGCGGAGCGTGTCATCGAGCGAGTCTGCGGGGAACTGGGGGTGTCCTGGGAGCAGAAGGACATCGCCGACGACCAGGAGCTGTACGACCAGTACTGGGAGCAGATCCCGGTCGTGCTGGTCGACGGCAGGCAGCACACCTTCTGGCGGGTGGACGAGGGCCGCCTGCGCAAAGAACTGGCCGGATAGGGACGTACGGCGGCGGCCGAGAAGTACAAGCTTGTACGGAAGGTCGCTTAGGATCGATGGCGGTTTTGTCTCGGGGGCGGGATTCACGAGGAGAGTGGCGGTTTTGCCCCCTGGAATGATGTGCGTGACCCCGGTCACGTTGGCCGGGCAAATCGGACACCATCTTTGTGCACGCGTTCACAAAGACATAGCCTGCTGTCGACGGGGCGGTCTGGGTACGTGTGACCGCCTACAGCCCCGCTCTACCCGCAGGAGCACCGTGGCAACTGGCCGAACTCACCGACCGGCGACCCGTAGCCGAGGGATTCCCGAGGCCACCGTCGCCCGCCTTCCGCTGTACCTCCGCGCGCTGACCGGACTGTCGGAGCGCTCGGTTCCCACGGTCTCCTCCGAGGAGCTCGCGGCCGCCGCGGGGGTCAACTCCGCGAAGCTGCGCAAGGACTTCTCCTACCTCGGTTCCTACGGGACACGCGGGGTCGGCTACGACGTCGAGTATCTCGTCTACCAGATCTCCCGTGAGCTCGGGCTCACCCAGGACTGGCCCGTCGTGATCGTCGGCATCGGAAACCTCGGCGCGGCCCTGGCCAACTACGGCGGGTTCGCCTCGCGCGGCTTCCGGGTCGCGGCGCTCATCGACGCCGATCCGGCGATGGCCGGGAAGCAGGTCGCCGGGATCGCCGTCCAGCACAGCGACGGCCTGGAGAAGATCATCTCCGACAACGGGGTCTCCATCGGCGTCATCACCACCCCGCCCGGCGTCGCCCAGCAGGTCTGCGACCGGCTCGTGGCCGCCGGCGTCACCTCGATCCTGAACTTCGCGCCGACCGTGCTGGCCGTTCCGGACGGCGTCGACGTGCGCAAGGTCGACCTCTCCATCGAGCTCCAGATCCTCGCCTTCCACGAGCAGCGCAAGGCCGGCGAGGAGGCCGCGGCTAACGAGAACGCCGTCCCGGCCCCCGCCGCCCGCGCCGACTCCACCGAGCAGGGACCCGACGGGGACGTACCCGCCGTGATGCCGGCATGAGTCTCCTCGTCGTGGGGCTGAGCCACCGCAGCGCCCCCGTCAGCGTGCTGGAGCGGGCGTCGCTGTCCGTCGACGCCCAGTTCAAGCTGCTCCAGGACACCGTCGCCGCCGAGCCGGCCGCCGAGGCCGCGGTGCTCGCCACCTGCAACCGGATCGAGCTCTACGCCGACGTGGACAAGTTCCACGCGGGCGTCGCCGAGCTGTCCACGCTCCTCGCCCAGCACAGCGGGGTCGGGCTCGAGGAGCTCACCCCCTACCTCTACGTGCACTACGAGGACCGCGCCGTCCACCACTTCTTCTCGGTGGCCTGCGGTCTCGACTCCATGGTCGTCGGCGAGGGCCAGATCCTCGGGCAGATCAAGGACGCCCTGGCCCGGGCGCAGGAGCTGCACACCGCCGGACGGCTGCTGAACGACCTGTTCCAGCAGGCCCTGCGGGTCGGCAAGCGCGCCCACTCCGAGACCGGCATCGACCGCGCCGGACAGTCCCTCGTCACCTTCGGTCTGGAACAGCTCGCCGCGGGCGGGGACGTGACCGCGTGGGCGCGGGGCAGGACGGCGCTGGTCATCGGCGCGGGATCGATGTCCTCGCTGGCCGCCGCCACCCTCGCGCGCGCCGGGGTCGCGGAGATCGTCGTCGCCAACCGCACGCTCGACCGGGCCGAGCGGCTGGCCCAGATACTGACCGAGGCCGACGGCACGGACGTGTCGGCCCGCGCGGTCCCGATGGAGTCGGTGCCGGCCGAGCTGACACGTGCCGACGTCGCCGTCTCCTGTACGGGGGCGACGGGCCTGGTCCTGACGGCCGAGGCGGTCGCCGCGGCGGTCGAGGACCGCACCGGGGCACCCGCCGCCTTCGCCGAGCAGGGCGCGCCGGCCGGCGTACGGCCGCTGCCGCCCACCTCCGTCGGCACCGACGAGAACTGCCCCCTCGACCTCGCCGCCGTGCCGCAGCAGGCCGCGGTCCAGCAGCCCGGCTTCTCCGTGCTCGGGGAGGCCGCCGTCGCCGGCATGGACGCCGCGACGCTGGAGCAGCACGCCGCCTGGGTCGACAACGCCGGTGTGGACCGCAGGCCGTCCGCCCGGCGCAGCCCCGAGACCGACACCGAGCTGATCACCGCGCTCGCCGCGCTCGCCGCCACCGTCGGCCGCATCCCCGAGCGCCGGCGGCCCGAGCCGGTCGCCGCGCCCGTGCGGCCGGAGCCGGTCCTGTTCCTGCTCGACCTGGCGATGCCGCGGGACGTCGACGCGGCCGCGCACCGGCTCGCCGGGGTGCGGCTGGTGGACATCGAGTCGCTGGCGGAGGCCTCGGCCGACGCGCCGATGGCCGCCGACGTCGACCAGGTGCGGCGGATCGTCGCCGACGAGGTCGCCGCCTTCGGCGCCGCGCAGCGGGCCGCGCACATCACGCCGACCGTGGTCGCCCTGCGCACCATGGCCGCCGACGTCGTGGCCGGCGAGATCGCCCGGCTCGACGGACGGCTGCCCGGCCTGGACGACAAGCACCGCGCCGAGATCACCCAGACCGTGAAACGGGTCGTCGACAAGCTGCTGCACGCGCCGACCGTACGCGTCAAGCAGCTCGCGGCCGAGCCCGGCGGCGCCGGGTACGCGGACGCGCTGCGGACCCTGTTCGACCTCGACCCGGAGACGGTGGCCGCCGTGTCCCGGGCCGAGGAAAGCACCGAGAAGAACGCAGAGAACCGAGGGCCGGCATGAGCGGCATGAGTAAGGCACTGAGGCTGGGGACGAGGCGGAGCAGACTCGCCATGGCCCAGTCCGGGCAGGTCGCGGACGCCGTGAGCCGGGTGACCGGACGGCCCGTGGAACTCGTCGAGATCACCACCTACGGTGACGTCTCCCGCGAGCACCTCGCGCAGATCGGTGGCACGGGTGTGTTCGTGACCGCGCTGCGCGACGCGCTGGTCAAGGGTGAGGTCGACTTCGCGGTTCACTCGCTGAAGGACCTCCCGACCACGCAGCCCGAGGAACTGGTCCTGGCCGCCGTACCGGTGCGCGAGGACCCCCGTGACGTGATCGTCGCCCGGGACGCGCTGAAGTTCACCGACCTGCCGCGCGGGGCGCGCATCGGGACGGGTTCGCCGCGCCGCGCGGCGCAGCTGAACTCGTACGCGCGCAGCCACGGGCTGGACATACACACCGTGCCCATCCGCGGGAACGTCGACACGCGGATCGGGTACGTGCACGACGGAGAGCTCGACGCGGTGGTGCTGGCCGCGGCCGGCCTCAACCGCATCGGGCGCATCGACGAGGTCACCGACTTCCTGTCGGTGGACACGGTTCTGCCCGCTCCCGGCCAGGGAGCACTGGCGATCGAGTGTGCCGCGGACAACGCGTCACTGATCGCCGCGCTCGGTGAGCTCGACGATCCCTTCACCCGGATCGCCGTGACCGCCGAACGGTCCCTGCTCGCCGCCCTGGAGGCCGGCTGCTCCGCCCCTGTGGGCGCGCTGGCCGACCTTCTGGCCGACGGGCAGACTGTCAACGAAATGCGCCTGCGCGGAGTCGTCGGAACCCCCGACGGCACCCGTACGGTGCAGCTGTCCACCACCGGTCCCGTGCCCGAGACACACGACGGGGCAATGGCGCTCGGTCGCGAACTCGCCGCCGAGATGCTTGCCCAGGGCGCGGCCGGTCTGATGGGGGAGCGAGCACTGTGAGCCCCACCACTCTTCCCGCCGCTGGTCCTGAACACGGGTACGTCACCTTCCTGGGTGCCGGACCCGGGGATCCGGGACTGCTGACTCTGCGCGCCGTGGAGGCACTGGCACACGCGGACGTCCTCGTCGCCGAGCACGAGGTGCTCGACGTCGTACGGACGCACGCGAGGCCGGGCGTCGCCGTCGTGAACACGGAAACCGGTCCCTCCTCGGACCCGCTTCCGGGCACGGGCGCGCCCCTCCCGACGCTCGTTGACGCCACGTCAACAACCGCTGAGGTACCCGCTGTGCGCGATGCCGCACATCTTGTCATGGAGGCCGCGCGGGGCGGCAGGCGGGTCGTCCGTGCGGTGACCGGGGACCCGGGACTGGATACGTACGCGGCCGCGGAAATGCTCGCGTGCGCCGCGGCCGGTGTTCCCTTCGAGGTCGTACCCGGTGTCGCGGCCGCCGTCGGCGTGCCCGCGTACGCCGGTGTGCCGCTGCGGGACGCGCAGGGCGCGGACGTCCGGTTCGTGGACGCGCGCACCGCCTCGGACCGCTGCTGGACCGAGGTCGGGGCGTCCGACGGCACGGTCGTCGTGTCGACGACCCTCGACTCGGTGGCCTCGGCCGCCGGGGAACTGGTCTCGGCGGGGCGCAAGCCCGATACGCCGATGACGGTCACGGTGGCCGGTACGACGACACGGCAGCGGACGTGGACGGCGACCCTCGGCACGATCGCCCAGACGCTGAAGCAGGCGAAGGTGCTGCCCTCCCCGGAGGGCGGCCGGCCGGTGATAGTCGTGGTCGGTGAGCGTTCCGCCCCCGCCCAGCGCGACCAGCTGTCGTGGTTCGAGTCCAAGCCGCTCTTCGGCTGGAAGGTCCTCGTGCCGCGTACGAAGGAGCAGGCGGTGTCGCTCTCCGACCAGCTGCGGTCGTACGGGGCCGTGCCGCACGAGGTGCCGACGATCGCCGTCGAGCCGCCGCGTACGCCCCAGCAGATGGAGCGGGCGGTCAAGGGCCTGGTGACGGGCCGCTACGAGTGGATCGCCTTCACCTCGGTGAACGCCGTCAAGGCGGTGCGCGAGAAGTTCGAGGAGTACGGGCTCGACGCGCGTGCCTTCGCGGGCATCAAGGTCGCCGCGGTGGGCGAGCAGACGGCGAAGGCGCTGATCGCCTTCGGCGTGAAGCCGGACCTCGTGCCGAGCGGTGAGCAGTCGGCCGCCGGGCTGCTGGAGGACTGGCCGCCCTACGACCCGGTCTTCGACCCGATCGACCGGGTGTTCCTGCCGCGCGCCGACATCGCCACCGAGACCCTGGTCGCCGGGCTCATCGAACTGGGCTGGGAGGTCGACGACGTCACCGCCTACCGGACCGTGCGCGCCTCGCCGCCGCCGGCCGAGACCCGTGAGGCGATCAAGGGCGGCGGCTTCGACGCGGTGCTCTTCACGTCGTCGTCCACGGTGCGCAACCTCGTGGGCATCGCCGGCAAGCCGCACAACGTGACCGTCATCGCGTGCATCGGCCCGGCCACGGCCAAGACGGCCGAGGAGCACGGGCTGCGGGTCGACGTCATGGCGCCCGAGCCTTCGGCGCTCAAGCTGGCGGAGGCGCTGGCCGACTTCGGGCTGCGCCGGCGGGCCGCGGCCCGGGAGGCCGGTGACCCGGTCAGCCGGCCGAGCGAGCGGCGCCCGGGCGCGCGGCGCAGGCGCGCCACCTGACCCTCGCGCCGACCACGCGCGTGCGGCCCCGTACCCGGCTGGACCGGGTACGGGGCCGCTGTGCGTCCGGGCCGTGGCGCGGACTACTTGAGGTACACCAGGCCGTCGGTCGTGACGGTCGGGCGTCCGGCGGTGCCCACGACGACGATCTTGACCGTGTGCTTGGCCGCGGTGGTCCAGGTCTTCGTCCAGACCGCCTGGCGGTACAGCGTGGTGGCCGATTTCAGGTCGACGGTGGCGGCCTTCGCGCCGTCGACGTAGACGTAGGCCTGGCCGGAGGTGCCGGCGCGCGAGACCGCCCAGGCGACGGAACGGCCGGTGAAGGTCCAGGTGAGGGCGGCTCCCTTGGTGCCGCTGGAGTAGGACTTGCCGCCGAGGTAGCTCGTGGAGGAGCGGGCGGTCCAGCTGCCGGACCTGGTGGCCGAGGTCTCCTGGAGGATCACGGGGGTGAAGGAGGACGAGGCCGTGCGCGCGTTGCCCGCGTAGTCGGTGGCCCGCATCGACCAGGTGGTCGCGGCGCCGGGCTTGGCCGTACGGCTGGAGGTGGTCACCGTCGGGCCGAAGGTCGCGGCGGAGGGCGTCAGCAGCTGCACGGAACGCAGCGCCTTGTCGTCGGTGGCCTTCCAGCCGAGGGTGACCGGTACGGCGGTGGCGTCGATGGTGCCGGTGCGCAGGGAGAGCTTCGGGGCGGTGGTGAAGACGGGGAGCGTCGTGTCCGCGACGACGGTCAGTGCGGCGGTCGTCGCCGTCCGGCCCGACTGGTGCACCGCCCGCACGGCGAGGGTGTGGCCGCCCGCCGGGAGGGTGGCGCTCGCCGAGGTCGCCGTGCCCGCCGTGGTGGCCACGGCCTTGCCGTCGGCCAGCAGCTCGAAGCGGGAGACCAGCGCGGAGGGGGTGGTCGCCGACCAGTTCACGGTGACGGCGCCGCGGGTGTGGTAGGCCGAGCCCGACAGGGTCGCGCCGCCGGCCACCGAGGTGATCTTCAGACCCTGCACCGGGCCTGCCGCGAGGGCGCGGACGGCGGGCAGCTGGTCGTAGAGCAGACCGCCGGGGCACTCCGTGTTGTAGCCGTCGCGGTGGCCGGAGATCCGGTCGAAGGCATACGAGGTGCCCGCGGTGAAGCTCGTGCCGGACAGGTTCTTCTGGGTGGCGCCCGCGGTGAGCCGGCCGGTGCCGGCCGGGTCGATGCCGTACTGGCCCAGCTTCCAGGCGGCGAGCCGCGCGATGGAGGTCAGCGCGGCGTCGGTGCCGGCCGTCTTCGTGTGGTCACCGATCACGGCGACGGCCGCGGACTCCCGGTTCCAGCCGTAGGTGTGGGCGCCCAGCACCGGCAGGCCGACGCCGCCCTTGCGGCCCTCGTACAGCGTGCCGCACTTGTCGACGAGGAAGTTGTAGCCGATGTCCTTCCAGCCGCTGACCTGCACGTGGTACGCGTAGATGCTGCGGATGACCGACGGCGTCTGGTCGCAGGTGTAGTCGTTGGTGCCGTCCGTGTGGTGCACGAACATCACCTGCACGTCCTTGTTGTACTCCGGCGCGTCGGGGCTGATCGACTCGTCGGCGCCCCACTCGGCGCGCGAGCGGATCGGCGGCCGGGGCACGGTGGACGGCGGCTCGGCGGGCGCGGGCGCGGCGGTGGGCGTCGGGCTCGCGGTCGGGGACGCGGAGCCCGTGGGGTCGGTCCCGGTCGCCGGGGGCGTGGGGTCGGCCGGGGAGGCGGTGACCGCGCCGGTGGGTTCCGCGGAGTCCGTCGGCACGGTGGTGACCGTGTCGGACGGGGAGGGCGGGGCCGGGTCGGTGGGCCCGGCCGGCGAGGCGGAGGGTTCGGCGGACGCGGAGTCCGTCGCGCCGGGGCTCGGCTCGGTGACGAAGCCCGCGGGCTCGGTGCCCGCGGTGCCGGTCGCCGTCGTACCGCCGGCCACGCCCGGGTCGACCAGGTCGACCCGCAGGCCCTCGGGCAGGGGGGCCGTGCCGCCGTCCTCGCGGGCGACCCGTACCTGGACGCCGTCGGAGGGGCCGACCCAGACCGGTTCGGAGGCGCCGCGCACCTTCGGGCCCGGTGTGTCCAGCGGGTCGGCGTCGAGCCCGAGGTCGTGCCAGGCGCTCCACTCACCGGTGGCGACGCCGCGGGTGCGTACCTGCGCGGTGCCGGAGAGCCGCTCGGCACCGCCGTTCCAGGTGACGCCGAGCAGGGAGAAGGGCTCGGTGTCCGTGCGGGGCAGCTCCAGACGGCCCGGCGATGCCCCCTTCAGCGTGAGGTCGTAGACCTTCACCGGCCGCTCGGGCCGGGCCTGCGGGCGGGCGGACGGGTGGGCCACGGCGTAGGTCACCACCCCGCCGCCGCCCACGAGCACCGCGCCGAGCGTCAGCCAGGCCCTTCTGCGCAATCCCATCGGTCTGTACGCACGCGTTGTGCTGCGACCACGTCGACCCACGACGAAAACCCCACCCCTGTAAGCAACCGGCAACGATCGGACGGGGCCGCTTGACACTTGTACGGCCCACGTAAAGCAAGCGGTGTCCGGCCGGAAAACATCACACCTGGCCGGATCCCGCTCGTGCGGAGCGCCGCGCAAGGCGGGGTGCGGGGGGTGCCGAGGGCCGACGGGGCGTCGGCAAAGGGGGTGCCGGGGCGGGCGTAGCGTAGGGGGCATGACGAAGTACGGATCCTTCCCCGGTACGCGTCCCCGGCGGCTGCGCACCACCCCCGTCATGCGGCGCATGGTCGCGGAGACCCGGCTGCACCCGGCCGACTTCATCCTCCCCGCGTTCGTGCGGGAGGGCGTGAGCGAGCCCGTGCCGATCCAGGCCATGCCCGGCGTCGTGCAGCACACCCGGGACAGCCTCAAGAAGGCCGCGCTGGAGGCCGTGCAGGCGGGGATCTCCGGGATCATGCTCTTCGGCGTGCCGGAGGAGTCCAAGAAGGACGCGCTCGGGACGCCGGGGACGGATCCGGACGGCATCCTCCAGCTCGCCATCCGCGACGTGCGGGCCGAGGTCGGGGACGACCTGCTCGTCATGTCCGACCTGTGCCTGGACGAGACGATCGACCACGGGCACTGCGGGGTGCTGGACGACGAGGGGCGCGTCGACAACGACGCCACCCTCGAGCGGTACGCGGAGATGGCCCAGGTCCAGGCCGACGCCGGCGCCCATGTCGTCGGGCCCAGCGGGATGATGGACGGGCAGATCGGGGTGATCCGCGACGCCCTCGACCAGATCGGGCGGGAGGACGTCTCGATCCTCGCCTACACGGCCAAGTACTCCTCCGCCTTCTACGGCCCCTTCCGGGAGGCCGTCGGGTCCTCGCTCAAGGGCGACCGCAAGACGTACCAGCAGGACCCCGCCAACCTCCGTGAGTCGATGCGCGAACTGGCGCTGGACCTGGAGGAGGGCGCCGACATGGTCATGGTGAAGCCGGCCGGACCCTACCTGGACGTGCTGGCCCGGGTCGCCGACGCCGTGGACGTGCCGGTCGCCGCCTACCAGATCTCCGGCGAGTACTCGATGGTCGAGGCCGCCGCCGAGAAGGGCTGGGTCGACCGCGACCGGGCGATCTTCGAGACGCTGACCGGCATCAAGCGGGCCGGGGCGCGGAACATCCTCACCTACTGGGCCACCGAAGCGGCCCTGAAGCTGCGGTAGCCGGCCCTGGTGGCCCGCTCCGGTGGTCCGGCCGGGCCGTTCCGGCCGGGGCTCACCAGCTGAGCGCGTCGTCCCGGTCCTGCTGCCAGTACGTCACCGTCAGCGAGCTGTCGTAGTAGACGCCCTTGGCGGGCAGGGACGGCATCGCGGAGGCACCGCCGTCGCTGTTCGGGGTGTAGCCCTGGAAGGCGACGGCCAGCTTCTTCGCCGTCGTGCCCCCGTCGCCGCTGCCGTCGGCGGCCGAGAGCAGGACCCCGGCGTAGCCGGACTCACCGGGCGCGAGACTCGTCACCGCCTGCGGCTGCGTCTCCTCGGCGGCCTGCGGCGCCCACTGCATCTCGTCGAAGCGCAGCACCGGCCAGTAGGTCAGGTCGCACAGCTTGCTGCCGGTGTTGGTCACCGTGATCAGCATGTGGTTGAGCGGCCGGGCCAACGGCTGTGCGGTGACCTTGGTGTTCGAGCCGTTGCACAGGACACGGGACGCGGTGCCGCCGGTGCCCGTGCCCTTCCCGGTGCTCTTTCCCGTGCTCGTGGCGGTGCCCTTGCCGATGCCCTTGCCGGTCGAGCCGGACGTGCCGTCAGCCAGGTCCGAGGAGGTGCCGGCCGGCTTCGTGTCCGCGCCGGTCGCCGAGCCGGCGGCGGAACCGGACGCGGCGCCGGGCCCCGTCTGCTGTGCGGTGGCCGTCGACGAGTCCGACGCCGGCTGTGACGCGCCCTCGTCCTGGACGCCCGTCCCGTTCTGGCACGCCGTGAGCGCGAGGGCGGTCAGGGCGGTGACGGCGAGCAGGTGGCGGGTGCGGCGGATACGCATGGTGAAGTCCCTCTCCGGAAAGCCGGGTTGAAGCGGCGTGCTTGGATGGCCAAAGCTTGTGGGGGGATCCGTCCCGTCCGCCACGACCGGCGGACGATCAGGGACGCTGGAATGCCGGCACCGGGTCCGACCTGGGAGAACAGACCGTCCCTGGAACGCGGGGACGGGACACGGGGAGTGGAGGAACGGTGTCGGCGACCGAGTTCGCGGAGCTGCTGCGGGAGCTGAAGGAACGGTCCGGGCTCAGCTACGGGACGCTCTCGAAACGGCTCCACATGAGTACGTCGACGCTCCACCGCTACTGCAACGGGGACGCCGTCCCCACCGACTACGCGCCCGTCGAGCGGCTCGCCCGGCTCTGCAAGGCATCGCCGCAGGAGCTCGTCGAGCTGCACCGGCGGTGGGTGCTCGCGGACGCGGTGCGGGGCAGGAAACCGGAGCCGAGGGGCACGGCGGGCACCGGCGCCGCCGGGACCGGACCCGGTACGCCCGACGCCCACGCCACGCCCACGGCGGAAGCCGAGGGCGCGGGAGCCGCGGGAGCCGGGGGAGCCGGGGGAGCCGAGGGCGCGGAAGCGGGAGGAGCCGGGGGAGCGGAGGGTGCGGAAGCCGGGGGAGCCGGGGGAGCCGGGGGGGCGGCGGGTGGGGGTGGTCGTCGGGTCCGGCGGTCCCTGGTCCTCGCCGGGGCAGGTGCCGCGGCCGCCCTCGGCTCCGTCGTACTGGCGCTCGCCCTGACCCTGCCGGGCGGCGGGTCCGGCGACGGGGACGACGGCCGCCCGGCGGGGAACGGGACGTCCGTGCAGGGCAGGGGAGCGCAGGGCACCCCCTCCTCGCCTGCGTCCGCCTCCGCCTCCGTGTCGGTGAAGCCGTCCGCCTCGGCCCCGGCGGCGGGGCCCGCCTCGCCGTCCGCCTCCGCGGCAGCCTCCTCGGCGGCGCCGGGTACGGACGCGGGGGCCGGTGACTCCGTCCCGCTGACGGTCAGCACCCGCCCCTACGCCTGGATCGACCCCTGTAGCCAGCACTACCTGATCGAGCGGGGGCCGGAGGGGGTCAAGCCGCCGCCCGTGGAGCAGGACGCGCCCGCCTGGGTGGCCCGGCACAGAGCGGTGTCGGCGGGCGAGCAGTTCGTGCAGATCACCGTGCAGGGGACCGGCGAGAAGACCGTCGTGGTGGAGAGCCTCACGGTCCGGACCGTCGCCAAGGCCGCGCCGCTCGCCTGGAACGACTACGCCATGGGATACCCGGGCGTCGGCTGCGGCGGCGGTATGCCGACGCGCGCCTTCTCCGTCGCGCTCGACGCGGCCCGGCCGTCGCTGGTGCCCGAAGCGGGGCACAGGGACTTCCCGTTCACGGTGAGCGAGTCCGACCCGGAGGTCTACTACGTCACCGCCGACGCCTCCGCGTACGACGTGCGCTGGTACCTGGAGCTCGCCTGGTCCAGCGGCTCGCGGCACGGCACGGTGACGATCGACGACGAGGGGAAGCCCTTCCGCACCAGCGGGAACAACGGACGGCCGGACTACGAGTTCCCGCTCGGCGGGTTCGCGTGGAACCGGGTGGGGGCCGCCACCGCGACGCCGTGACGGCACTGCCCGGCAGGACGCCTCACCGCTTCAGGGTGCTGGAGCCCGACGGGCCCTCGTCGCGCAGGCCCTGGCCGTCGTGGCACGCGGTGAGGGTGAGCGCCGCCACGGCGGTCAGCGCGGCGGCGATCAGACGGAGTCGTCCGCCTGCGCGGCCGTTTCCGCCCCTGCGGCTGCGGCTGCGGCTGGGGCTGGGGCATAGGGGGCGGTCGGGGTTCGTGGGGCGTGTGGGCATGGGGTCAGCCTGGGGTGCGCGGACGCCCGGCTTCCAGATCCGCCGCGCAAGTCGGGACGCCCCGGCGGTCCCATGGTCTCTGAGCTGCGGGAACGTCGACGGGCCGGGACGGGATCCGGGACGGCGGTCCGTCGTGCACCTTCCTTCGGGACCCGGTCCGGACCCCTTCCGGCCCGCTGTCCACATGGCAGAATCCCGCGTGTAGAGGGCATGTATCTCCCTAGGGTGCGGGCATGACTGTCGCAGCCGCGTCGCCGAGCGCCTCCACCTCCGGCCCTGTTCCCGCCTCCGCCTCCGTCCCCGCGCCCGGCCCTTCGCCCGCGGCCGTCGCCGCCTCCGCTCCCGTGCCCGTTCCCCTTCCCGGGCGGGCCGCCCTGCCCGCGCTGGCGGCCCGGGTCCGGGTGACCGGCGGTTCGCCCGTGCGGGACATCCTGGCGGTGACCGCCCGTCCCGAGGTGATCAACTTCGCGGGCGGACTGCCCGCTCCCGAGCTGTTCGACCGCGAGGGCGTGGCCGACGCGTTCCGGTACGCGCTCCAGGAGACCCCGGCCCAGGCCCTCCAGTACGCCACCACCGAGGGCGAACCGGTCCTGCGCGAGCAGTTGGCGGCGCGGACCACGGCACGGGGGCTGCCCACGGGCGCCGACGACCTCCTCGTCACCACGGGATCGCAGCAGGCCCTGTCCCTGCTGGCCACGGCACTCGTCGACCCCGGCGACACCGTCCTCGTCGAGGCCCCCTGCTACCTGGCCGCCCTCCAGGCCTTCGGACTGGCGGGAGCGCGGATCGTCGCCGTGCCCTGCGACGAGGACGGCCCCGACCCGCAGGCGCTCGCTGAGCTGGTCGTCCGGGAGCGGCCGAAGCTGTTCTACACCGTCCCCGCCTTCCAGAACCCGACCGGCCGCACGCTCTCCGCCGGGCGCCGCGCGGCCCTCGCGTCCGTCGCCGCCCGGCACGGCCTGTGGATCGTCGAGGACGACCCCTACGGCGAACTCCGCTACGAGGGCGAGCGCGTCGACTGGATCGCCGCCCACCCCGACGCCCGCGACCGTACGGTGCTGCTCGGCTCCTTCTCCAAGGTCATGGCCCCCGGCCTGCGGCTGGGCTGGCTGCGCGCTCCGGCCGAGCTGCGCCGGGCCTGTGCCGTCGCCAAGCAGGCCGCCGACCTGCACACGCCGACCGTCAACCAGCTCGCCGCGGCCCGCTATCTGACCGCCTGTGACCTCGACGCGCACGTGGCCCGGGTGGCCGCCGTGTACCGGGAGCGCCGGGACGCGCTGCTGGCCGGACTGGCGGACGCCCTGCCGCAGGGGTCGGTGTGGACCCGTCCCGAGGGCGGCATGTTCGTCTGGGCCCGCCTCCCCGAGGCGTACGACACCACGGCCCTGCTCCCGCAGGTCCTCGCCCAGGACGTGGCGTACGTCCCCGGCGCCCCCTTCTACGCCGGGGAACCGGACCGCGCGACCCTGCGCCTGTGCTTCGTGACCCAGACCCCGCCCGAGATCGAGGAGGGCCTGCGCAGGCTGGGACGGGGGCTCGGTGTCCTCGGGTAGCCGGGGGCGGGGCCGGGGTCAGTCCCACCAGAAGGTCCACAGGGGTGCGTCGACCAGTTCGGCGGCATAGGCGCGCAGGGTGTCCGGGCCGTGCGCGGTGGCGGTGTCCGGGCAGAACGCGAAGTGTTCCGCCGCCACCCGCTCGGCCTCGGCCGGGGTGGTCGGCGGAGCCGCGACGGACACGACCAGCGTGTCGAAGCCGAGTGCCACCACCCGTATGCCGAAGCGGTCCTCCCAGGAGCGGAGCACCGCGCACAGCCGGGCGACGTCGTTCTCGTGGTTCAGCGGGCCGGTCCAGCCGATCGCCGCCGGGATGTCGGCGGAGCGCCGGGCCGCGACCAGGGCGAGATGCGGCTCCTTCGGCCAGGGCCGGGTGCCGTCCGTCAGGGAGTCGGCGACGGAGGCCGCGCGGGCGGCGGGGGTCGCGGTCGGCGTGGCGGCGGGGGCCAGGCCGGGCCAGTCAGGGCCGAACGGCTCCAAACGCGCGGGCAGTTCGTCCTCCGCGTCGCCCTCCCAGTACTCCGCGAGGACCTCGTCGGCGTCATGATCGCCCGGGTACGACATGTCGCCCGGCATCAGCTCCCACCGCGCGGGACCGCCCTGGGAGCCGCCCAGGTCGACGAGGACCGGAAGCAGGCCCGCACGGGCGGCCTGCGCGCCGAGGGCCCGCCAGGTGCCGGGCGAGGCCGGCTGCTGCGCGTGCCACAGCAGCGGCTCGTGCCAGGGACCGTCCTCGGTCTCGTCGATCAGGCTCCCCGGGGGGAGTTGCAGCCCCAGGGAGCGGCCGCTCGGGTCGGTCGTGAGCCCGGGCAGCGGGTTGGGAAGAGTCGCCATGCCGGTGACTGTAAGGGCAGCCACCGACAACGGCCGCCCGCCGACGGACGGCCCGCTCCATGCCGGAGGGCGGCACCCCGGCCGGGATGCCGCCCTCCGCAAGCCGTCCGGCTCAGAGCTTGTCGGGCGTCCGGATGCCGAGCAGGGCCATGCCCCGGTGGAGCGTGCGGCCCGTCAGGTCGACCAGGAACAGCCGGTTCTCGACGACCTCCGGCGCGTTGTCCGGGGACAGCACGTGGCACTGGTCGTAGAACGTCGTCAGGTGCGAGGCCAGCTGGTACAGGTACGCGGCCAGCTTGTGCGGCTCGTACGCCGCCGCCACCTCGTGCACCGTCTCGCCGAACTGGTCCAGGTGCAGGCCCAGCGCCCGCTCGGCCGGGGCCAGTTCCAGCTCCGGGTGGGCGGCCGGACGGGCCTCGCCCGCCTTGCGCAGGATCGACTGGATCCGGGCGTACGCGTACTGGAGGTAGACCGACGTGTCGCCGTTCAGCGAGACCATCTGGTCCAGGTCGAACTTGTAGTCCCGGACGGCGGACGTCGACAGGTCGGCGTACTTCACCGCGCCGATGCCCACGTACCGGCCGTTCTCGGCGACCTCCTGGTCGGTCAGGCCCACCTTGTCGCGCTTCTCGCCGACGACGGCCGTCGCGCGCTCCACCGCCTCGTCGAGGAGGTCGACCAGCTTGACCGTCTCGCCCTCACGGGTCTTGAACGGCTTGCCGTCCTTGCCGAGGACCGTGCCGAACGCCAACTGGTGCGCCTTGACACCGTCGTTCAGCCAGCCGGCCCGGCGCGCCGTCTCGAAGACCATCTTGAAGTGCAGCGACTGGCGGGCGTCCACGACGTACAGCAGCGTGCTCGCCTTGAGGCCGAAGACCCGGTCGCGGATCGCCGACAGGTCGGTCGCCGCGTAGCCGTAGCCGCCGTCGGACTTCTGGACGATCAGCGGGACCGGTTTGCCGTCCGGGCCCTTGACGTCGTCGAAGAAGACGCAGAGGGCGCCGTCGGAGCGGACCGCGACCCCGGACTCCTCCAGGAGCCGGCAGGTCTCGGCGAGCATGTCGTTGTAACCCGACTCGCCGACGATGTCCTCGTCGTGGATCTCCATGTCCAGCTTCTCGAAGACCGAGTAGAAGTAGATCTTCGACTCGTCGACGAACTTCTGCCAGATCGCGAGCGTGTGCGGGTCGCCCGCCTGGAGGTCCACCACCCGGCGCCGGGCACGCGTCTTGAACTCCTCGTCCGCGTCGAACAGTTTGCGCGCGGTCTTGTAGAGGCGGTCGAGGTTCGACATCGCCTCCTCGCCGCTCACCCGGGACTCCTTGTGGTCCAGCTCGTGCGGGTGCTCGTCCAGGTACTGGATGAGCATGCCGAACTGGGTGCCCCAGTCGCCGATGTGGTGCCGGCGCACCACGTTCTCGCCGGTGAACTCGAGGATCTGCACCGTCGCGTCGCCGATGACCGCCGAGCGCAGGTGACCGACGTGCATCTCCTTCGCCACGTTCGGCTGGGCGTAGTCGATGACCGTCGTGCCCGGGTGCCCGGCGTGCGGCACGCCCAGGCGGTCCGCGTCCGCGTAGCGCGCCGCCAGGTTCTCGGTGATCGCCCGGTCGGTGACCGTCACGTTCAGGAAGCCGGGGCCCGAGACCTCGACCTCCTTGATCACGTCACCCGTGACGACCCGGGAGACGACCTGCGTCGCCAGTTCCCGCGGGTTCGCCTTCGCCTTCTTGGCCAGCGCCAGGATGCCGTTGGCCTGGAAGTCGGCCCGGTCGCTTCGTCGCAGCAGCGGGTCCGCGCCGGCGGCTTCCGGCAGGGTGGCCGAGAGGGCGGACGTCAGGTGCTGTTCGACGGAGTGGCTGAGGGACGTGACCGGGGCCATAGGAGTGGGTGCCGTTTCTCCTCGTGGGGATGGATGGGCACAGCCAGTATCCCATGGGGGGTAAAGCGGTTTTCCCGGGCGCGGGGCCGTCTGGGACAATGAAACGCACTTCAAACCCGGAAGCCTTCAGAACAAGAGGACGTGCCGATCGTGGCTCTGAGCACCGAGACCACCGACTGGGTCTCCCGTTTCGCGGATGAGGTCATCGAGGAGTCGGAGCGCCGGGCCCCGGGGAAACCGGTCGTCGTCGCCTCCGGACTCTCCCCGTCGGGGCCGATCCACCTGGGCAACCTCCGCGAGGTCATGACCCCGCACCTGGTCGCCGACGAGATCCGCCGGCGCGGCCACCAGGTCCGGCACCTGATCTCCTGGGACGACTACGACCGCTTCCGCAAGGTCCCGCAGGGCATCGACGGTGTCGACGGGTCGTGGGCCGAGCACATCGGCAAGCCGCTGACCTCCGTGCCGGCGCCGCTGGGTTCGGCGTACCCGAACTGGGCCGAGCACTTCAAGGCCGCGATGGTCGGCTCGCTGGCCGAGCTCGGTGTGGAGTTCGACGGGATCAGCCAGACGGCGCAGTACACCTCCGGCGTCTACCGCGAGCAGATCCTGCACGCGATGCGGCACCGCGGTGACATCGACGCGATCCTCGACCAGTACCGCACCAAGAAGGCCCCCGCGAAGAAGCAGCAGCAGAAGCCGCTGGACGAGGCCGAGCTCGAGGCGGCGGAGGGGTCGGGCGCGGCGGGCGAGGACGACGGCTCGTCCGGTTCGGCCGGCTACTTCCCGTACAAGCCCTACTGCGGCAACTGCGAGAAGGACCTCACCACGGTCACCTCCTACGTCGACGACACCACCGAGCTGTCGTACACCTGCACCGCCTGCGGATTCGCCGAGACCGTCCGGCTCAACGAGTTCAACCGCGGCAAGCTGGTCTGGAAGGTCGACTGGCCGATGCGCTGGGCGTACGAGGGCGTCGTCTTCGAGCCGAGCGGCGTCGACCACTCCTCGCCCGGGTCCAGCTTCCAGGTCGGCGGCCAGATCGTCGGGATCTTCGGCGGCAAGCAGCCCATCGGGCCCATGTACGCCTTCGTCGGCATCAGCGGCATGGCCAAGATGTCCTCGTCCAAGGGCGGTGTGCCCACCGCCGCGGACGCGCTGAAGATCATGGAGCCGCAGCTCCTGCGCTGGCTCTACGCCCGCCGGCGTCCCAACCAGTCCTTCAAGATCGCCTTCGACCAGGAGATCCAGCGGCTCTACGACGAGTGGGACAAGCTGGACGCCAAGGTCGCCGAGGGCACGGCCCTCCCGGCCGACGCGGCCGCCCACTCCCGCGCCGTCGGCACGGCCGCCGGCGAGCTGCCGCGCACCGCCCGCCCGCTGCCGTACCGCACGCTGGCCTCCGTCGCCGACATCACCGCCGGACACGAGGACCAGGCGCTGCGGATCCTCTCCGAGCTCGATCCGGAGCACCCGCTCGGCTCCCTCGGCGAGGCCCGTCCGCGCTACGACAGGGCGGAGGCGTGGATCAACACCCATGTCCCTGCTGACCAGCGCACCATCGTGCGCGGCGAGCCCGACGCCGAACTGCTGAAGTCCCTCGACGAGGCCTCCCGGCAGTCCCTGCGGCTCCTGCTCGACGGCCTGGCCTCCCACTGGTCCCTCGACGGCCTGTCCCACCTCGTCTACGGCGTCCCGAAGGTGCAGGCGGGCTTCTCCGCCGACGCGGGCCCCAAGGAGCTGCCGCCGGAGATCAAGACCGCCCAGCGGACGTTCTTCGCCCTGCTCTACCACCTGCTGGTCGGCCGGGACACCGGCCCGCGCCTGCCCACCCTGCTGCTGGCCGTGGGCCAGGACCGGGTGCGGACCCTGCTCGGGGACTAGGACACGGCAAAAGAAGGGGCCCCCGCACCGACCGGTGCGGGGGCCCCATTCGTGCTGTGTGCCGTGCGCCGTGTGACCGGGCCGGGCTACGCGATGTGGTCCTCCTCCAGCTCCGCCGTGTGGCGCTGCTGGAAACGCTCCGCGAGGTTCTTCAGCTCGCTGGGGCTCATGGTCGTGCCGTAGGTCGCCTGGATGTTGTCGCCGAGGACGCGCGGCGTGGGGTAGCTGCCGTCGATCGACTGACGGAACACCTGGTAGTAGGCATCGTCGTCGGGCTCGGGCGGGCCGCCGCCCTCACCGAGCTCGCGGCTGCGGCCCGGGACCACCGGGATCGGGAACGAGCCGGTCTCCTCCGGGGAGGGCTCCTGGACGGGCGGCTCCTCCAGGTACTGGTCCTGGTACTGCTCGGCCTGCCGCTGCTCCTCGTACCACCGGTCGTACTGTTCCGAGGGGTCGTACGTGGGGTCGTAGCCCCCCTGGTACGCCACCTCGTGCGGCGCCTGGAACCAGGGGCTCTGCTCCTCCTCGGGAGCGGGCGCGTAGCCGGCCTGCGCCGGCTGCTGCCGCAGCGGCTGCGCCTGCCGGGCCTGCTGCGCCGCGGGAGCCGCCTCGACGGCCCGGATACCGGGGTCGGCCGCCGCCAGCTGCTGCTGGGGCACGGCCGCCGTCACCTGGGCCGCGGGGAGCACGGGCGGCTCTATGCCCGCCGCCGCCAGCCCCGCCGGGGCCGTCTCCGCGAGCGGGACGCCGTAGCGGGCCAGCCGCAGCGGCATCAGCGACTCCACCGGGGCCTTGCGGCGCCAGGCACGGCCGAAGCGCGAGCGCAGCCTCGCCTGGTAGACGAGACGTTCCTGCTCCAGCTTGATCACCTGGTCGTAGGAGCGCAGCTCCCACAGCTTCATCCGGCGCCACAGCAGGAAGGTGGGGAGCGGGGAGAGCAGCCAGCGCGTGATGCGCACGCCCTCCATGTGCTTGTCCGCCGTGATGTCGGCGATCCGGCCGATCGCGTGCCGGGCCGCCTCGACGGCCACCACGAACAGGATCGGGATCACCGCGTGCATGCCCGTGCCCAGCGGGTCCGGCCAGGCCGCCGCGCCGTTGAAGGCGATCGTCGCCGCCGTCAGCAGCCAGGCCGTCTGCCGCAGCAGCGGGAACGGGATGCGGATCCAGGTCAGCAGCAGGTCCAGGGCCAGCAGGACGCAGATACCCGCGTCGATGCCGATCGGGAACACGTACGAGAAGTTCCCGAAGCCCTTCTCGATGGCCAGCTCCCGGACGGCCGCGTACGAACCGGCGAAGCCGATGCCGGCGATGATCACGGCGCCGGTCACGACCACGCCGATGAGAACGCGGTGCATCCGGGTCAGCTGTATTGGCGCGGACACCCGTACTCCCCTCCCCTTGCGTGTTCTTGCGCGCAACAGGGTGGCACATGTGTGCGGCGCACGTGTTGCCGGTCTGTCAGCTCTTCGCGGAAGCGGAAGTCTTCGGGGCCGCTGCCGCCGCCTTGGACGCCGTCGCCCCGGGGGTCGCCGAGGCCGAACCGGAAGCCGTCCTGGACGGCGACGCCGACGGCGCGGAGGACGCCGACCCCGACGGGGACGGGCTCGCCGGGCTCTTGCCCGAGGTGTCCGAACTGCCGCCGCCACCCTCGCCGTTGGCCGACTGCACGGCAGCCACCGCCTCCTTGGCCGCCTTCTCCGCGGCCTTCGTCAGGGTGTCCGCGCTCGGCGACTTGTCACCCGCGAGTCCGGCTCCGTTGTAGTCGAGCGTGACCACGACGTTCTCGACGCGGGCCACGACCGTCTGCTGCTTGAAGGCGCCTTCCGACTTCTTCAGGTCGTAGTGCACCGAGGTGGCCTCGTCGCCCGTCGCGGCGGCCGGCTCCGACTTCACGTTCTTGGCGCCCGACACCGCCTGGGAGTCCTTGACCTGCTTGGCGTAGTACGCCTTCGCCTGGGTCTCGCCGTCGCCGGTCGTCGCGTCCGACTCGAAACGCAGCAGGGAGACGTTCAGCCAGCGGAACTGCGAGCCCTTGACGCCGTTGTTGGCCAGGCTGGACCAGGAGCAGCTGGCCCGGGCGGCGGTGTCGCTGGACGTCCCCTCCTTGCCCTTGGCGGCGCCCTTCGGCACCAGCTCCGTCAGCGTCTTCTTCGACACCACCGCGCACGCCTCGGGCAGCTTCTTGTACGCCGCCGCCTGCACGGTCGGTGCGGCGCTCGCCGCGGAGCCGGCGTCGGCGCCGGAACCGGCACCGGTGGAGGCGGCGGAGTCCTTCGTGTCGTCGCCCGAGCCGGAGTCCGAGGAGCAGCCGGCGGCGATCAGCATCACCGGGACGGCGACCACCGCGGCCAGCAGGCGGCTTGCTCCGCCGGTCCGCCTCACTCGCTCGGCACGCTGCTCGCGCTCGTCAAACTGGCCGTCTCGCTGGGCTCGTCGCTGCATGGTTCCTTCACTCATGACGCTCGTGGTTCCTGCGGTCGGATCGGGTCCGAGGGGCCACCGTAGTCGGTGAAGAAGCTGTGCGGCTCCGCTTCGACGGCTTCGCGGGGCGGGTGCGAACCGGGCCGAAGTGCCCTCAGCCGGCCAGCGAGTCGTCCAGCTGTGCGGCCAGTTTCCGGGCCTTGTCCTGCATTTCCTCACTGTCCGGCACCACGCCGACGGTCGCCGGCTGCTCCTCGTACGCGATGGTCACGAGGACGTTGGACGTGCGGAACGCCACAGTCACCGTGCGCTGTTCGGCCGTCGAACCGGAGCTGCCGAGCGCGTCGTCGATGAACGCCTCGTCGCCCAGGTCCTCCAGGAGGCGGGGCTGGAGTTCGGCCGGCGCGACGGTCGAGGAGGCCGACGCCGACGCCGTCGCGGAGGCGGTGGCGGACGGGGACGCGGAGGCCGTCGCGGAGCCGGAGGGGCTCCCGCTCGGCGAGGGCGAACCGCTCGTCGAGACGGCGGGCGCCGGGAGGTCGGCCGCGGCGACCCGCTTGGCGAAGAGCGCCTCGGCCTGGTTGTCGTCGCTCACGGCGTTGTCGTAGGAGACGACGCGCTCGAAGTCGACGAGGAGATGGTCGGTGGCGTCCGCCGACTCCACCTTCCATCGGCAGCCCACCTTGCGGTCCGTGTCGTACGTCAGCGTCGCCTCGCCGGCATAGGCCGTGTCGCGCTGTGTCTCGTCGGCGAGTTGCCTGATGCCGGGGAGCAGCGAGTCCAGCGTGGAGCGGCTCACCACCCCGCACGCCTCGGGCAGCGTCGCGTACTTGCCGGGCTGGGCCGCGGCGGTCGCCGTACCCGCCTGGCCGGGGTTGGAGTCGTCCGTCGAACCGCCTTCGTCCGAACCGCCGGTGCAGCCGGCCAGCAGCGCCGCGAGGAGCGCGACGACGCCGGGTACGTATGCCTTCCGCTGCACGGTCGGCTCCTCTCGACGGTCAGGTTCGTCCGCCGTGGGCGACGGTCGGGGTGATGGGCGGCGGGCCGGTGTCCCCGCTGGTTATTCGCTTGCCGGGCGAGGGCGGTCCCTGGAGACAATGTGTATCGCACGTGGAGCTGTGGATGCCGGTCCGCTGTCCTTTTCATCGACCTTGGCGCCAGTTTTGCGACTTGAGACTTCTGTATCGGTTCCGGGGGAATGAGGACGTTATGTCGTACGTGGAGATGCCGGGCGCGAAGGTGCCCATCCGGATGTGGGCCGACCCGGCGTCGGTCGAGGAGGGTGCGCTCCAGCAGCTGCGGAACGTGGCGACGCTGCCGTGGATCAAGGGCCTGGCGGTCATGCCGGACGTCCATTACGGCAAGGGCGCGACGGTCGGCTCGGTCATCGCCATGCAGGGCGCCGTGTGCCCGGCGGCGGTCGGGGTCGACATCGGGTGCGGGATGTCGGCGGTCAGGACGTCGCTGACGGCCAACGACCTGCCGGGGGACCTGTCCCGGCTCCGGTCGAAGATCGAGGAGGCGATCCCGGTCGGCCGCGGGATGCACGACAGCGCGGTGGACCCGGCGGGCTTCCACGGCTTCGCGACCACGGGCTGGGACGACTTCTGGGGCCGGTTCGACGGGATCGCGGACGCGGTGAAGTTCCGTGCGGAGCGGGCCGGAAAGCAGATGGGAACGCTCGGAAGTGGCAACCATATGATCGAAATTTGTCTCGACCAGGCAGATTCGGTCTGGCTCATGCTGCACTCAGGTTCACGGAACATCGGCAAGGAGCTGGCCGAGCATCACATCGGTGTTGCTCAGAAACTTCCGCACAACCAGGGCCTGATCGACCGCGACCTGGCGGTCTTCGTGTCGGACACTCCGCAGATGGCCGCATACAGGAACGATCTGTACTGGGCTCAGGAGTACGCGAAGTACAACCGGGCGATCATGATGGCGCTGCTCAAGAACGTTGTCCTCAAGGAGTTCAAGAAGGCCAAGCCGACCTTCGGCACCGAGATCTCCTGCCACCACAACTATGTGGCGGAGGAGCGGTACGGGGGCATGGACCTTCTGGTCACGCGTAAAGGTGCGATTCGCGCAGGTTCCGGTGAGTACGGGATCATTCCCGGTTCGATGGGTACCAGCTCGTACATCGTGAAGGGTCTCGGCAACGAGAAGGCCTTCAACTCGGCTTCGCACGGAGCGGGCCGGCGTATGAGCCGGAACGCGGCAAAGCGGCGCTTCTCGGTGCGGGACCTGGAGGAGCAGACGCGGGGCGTGGAGTGCCGCAAGGACTCCGGAGTGCTCGACGAGATTCCGGGCGCCTACAAGAACATCGACCAGGTGATGGATCAGCAGCGGGACCTGGTGGAGGTCGTGGCGAAGCTGAAGCAGTTCATCTGTGTGAAGGGCTGACCGACGAGGCCCCGTGGGACGGGGCCTCGTCGGCTATCGCCCGGCCCGATCCGGGACTCGGCCTGTACGTAGTCGCCAGAGACGGATGCAGCAGCTGTTCTCGGTTCGGCCGAGTTCCTGCGCTGCCGCAGCATCGTTGTTCAGCCGCAGTAGGACGCTGTCTTCGTGCGCTGTCCAGCGACGGCGTTCAGGCGCGACCTTCATACCGGCCGGCCGGGCCCAACTTTGCAGTGAGTCGGCTGCGCTCTTCTTGCGCTCCAGAGCCAGGCAGTCGCTGTAGTAGAGGTCGGCTGCGAGCTTCTGGGCGTTCTCGTTCGTGTAGAGGATGTTGTAGATCGCGTCCCGGGCGTTTCGCTTGATGTTGCGCTCAGCCTTGGTGATTTCCCGCGCGTACCCGCATAGATACGTGCCGATGGCCGTGCTTGCCGTCGTCAGGGAGAGGAAGGGGAAACCCTTGCTCGTGTAGCCCACCGAACCGTCGGCATCGATGACGCCCCGGAGGTAGTCGCGGGGTGAGAAGTCACCGTGAGGCGGAGCGACAGTCCTCGACTTGTGTCCGTAGGGCAGGCCGAGTTCGTTGAGCGTGGTCCTGGCTTCGAGTGAACAGAGGCTCCAGGTATTCGAACTGTGAACTTCGGCGAAATTGGTGGATCGGGTGCGCGCGGTGATGCTGCTGTTGTACGGCGTCAGCTTCTGGAATCTTCGAAGCAGCTCGACATCTCGTGCGTTGAGCTCGACAGTCAACCGCCCTCGCTGCCGCGACTGTTGGTAGAGATGCCCGTCCGCTTGCAGGAAGCCGAACATGTACGCGTACTCCGGGACCCTGAGGTCCATGAACTGGTGACCCTCAGGCTCGCAGTCAGCCATGCGGAAGTGTTTCCTTCCATGCTGGTCAGGCCCTCGTCAGGAATACCGGTCCCGGACGAGGGCCGTCGTGGTCCACGTTTGTGGCGCGAGCCTAGATCGCCAGTTCGCCCGCCGATGAGGTGATCGGCGATGTTCACTCATGTGGGTTCAGGCGAGCCGTTTCTCCATCAGGGTCACCGCGTAGGGGCTGCCCGTGCCGCCTTCCTTGGCGCGCTGTTCGCCCACGACCGTGTAGCCCGCCGCCTCGTAGTACGCCCGCAGCCGGGAGTTGGCGGAGAGGCAGTCGAGGCGGGCGTAGGGCCGGCCGGCCGCGCCGATGCGGGCCTCGGCGTGCGCGAGCAGCGCGCGGCCCGTGCCCGGCGGGGCGGTGTGCGGGGTCGTCATCAGCCGGTGGACGTACCCGGCCTCGGGCGGGCGGGGGCCCCAGGCCGCCGGGTCGTCCCACCAGAGCTCGTAGGCCCCGGTCACCGCGCCCCCCGAGTACGACAGCCAGACCTCGCCCTCGCGCATGCGGTCGACGAAGTGCGCCTCGGTCTTCTCGCCCGGCTGCCACTGCCGGATGCCGCGGGCCAGCTGCCACAGGGCGGCCGTGTCCCGCAGCCGGACGAGGAGGGCGGCGTCCCCCGGCGTCGCGCGCCGCAGGACCGGCTCGGGCCGGCCGGTGGGGACCGGTTCGAGGAGGCGGGCCCGCAGGGCGCTCTTCAGGGCCTCCACGTCCATGCCGAGGGCCTGCGACACATACGCATCGAGGGAGCCGTGGCGTTCCCGCAGCGCGGCCAGGAACAGGCGCATCACCGCCTCGGGCGCCCGTCCGAAGGACGGCCACACCGGCGAGCGGCCGCCGTTGCGCGCACGCCAGTCGGCGAGCAGCGCCGGGGTCGCCAGCTCCGTCAGGGTGAAGTCCTCGACGATCACCTCGTCGGGGACCCCCAGCAGACCGAGGACCAGGGCGGCGAACTGCCCGGTGCGGTCCTTGCCGGAGGCGCAGTGGAAGACCAGCCCCTCCTTCGCCCCGGCCACCAGTTCCAGGGCGGCCGCCAGCTCCTTCGTGCCGTCCTCGGCCACTTCCATGAAGCGTGCGCTCAGGTACGGTCCCGGCTCCACGTCCGGGGTCAGCGACGGCTGGTCGTAGGGCCGGTGCTCGATGCTGAGGTTGCGGTAGGCGAAGGAGTCGTGCTCGGGGATGCGGCCCCGGTCCCGCGCCTCCCACGGGTGGCGCAGGTCGATCACCGTGCCGATCCCCAGGGCGAGGAAGCGGTCCCAGTCCGCGGTGTCCGGTCGCAGCTTGCCGAGCGAGTCCGCCCGGAAGAGCCGCCCCGGGCGCACCCGCAGACCGTCCGCGGCCGGGTATCCGCCCAGGTCACGGAAGTTGTGCAGGGTCTCGAACGGTATGTGCCGGTCCATGTGCGCCCCCGTGGTCTCGTCCGCCGCCGTCACAGCTCGCGGTGGACCTTCGTGTTGGAGGCCTGGGCGCGGGGGCGCAGGACGAGGAGGTCGACGTTGACGTGGCTGGGGCGGGTGACCGCCCAGGCGATCGTCTCGGCGACGTCGGAGGCGGTGAGGGGTTCGGCGACGCCCTCGTAGACCTTGGCCGCCTTCGTCTCGTCGCCGCCGAAGCGGGTGAGGGCGAACTCGTCGGTCTTGACCATGCCGGGCGCGATCTCGATGACGCGCACCGGCAGGCCGACGATCTCCAGGCGCAGGGTCTCGGCGAGGACGTGGGCGCCGTGCTTGGCGGCGACATAGCCGCCGCCTCCCTCGTACGTCCCGTGCCCGGCGGTGGAGGAGACCACCACGACCGTGCCGTCGCCGCTCGCCACCAGCTTGGGGAGCAGGGCCTGGGTGACGTTGAGGGTGCCGAGGACGTTCGTCTCGTACATCGTGCGCCAGTCGGCCGGGTCGCCGGTGGCGACGGGGTCGGCGCCCAGCGCGCCGCCCGCGTTGTTCACGAGGACGCCGATCGTGCGGAACGCGCCGGCGAACTCGTCGACCGCCGCGCGGTCCGTGACGTCCAGCGGGTAGGCCGTCGCGGACCCGCCGGAGCGGGTGATCTCCTCGGCCAGCGCCTCGACGCGGTCCCCCCGGCGGGCGGTCAGGACGACCCGGTAGCCGGCCGCGGCGAGCTGCCGGGCGGTGGCGGCGCCGATGCCGCTGCTCGCACCGGTCACGACGGCGATGCGGGAGGCGGCGGACGGTGCGGCGGTGGCCATGGGCTGCTCCTCATGCACGGGGGCGTTCGTTCGTACGATCGGCTGCCGCCCAGCGTATCGGGGTCAGCCGCCGTTCCTCGGGGCCCACATGATCAAGGCCATCCCGGCGAGGCAGACCGCGGCGCCGGCCAGGTCCCAGCGGTCGGGGCGGTAGCCGTCGGCGACCATGCCCCAGAGCAGGGAGCCCGCCACGAAGATGCCGCCGTACGCGGCGAGGATGCGGCCGAAGTGGGCGTCGGGCTGGAAGGTGGCGACGAAGCCGTACGCGCCGAGCGCGAGGACGCCGCCGGTCGCCCAGAGCCAGCCGCGGTGCTCGCGCACGCCCTGCCAGACCAGCCAGGCGCCGCCGATCTCGAAGAGCGCGGCGACGACGAACAGGGCGGCGGAGCGGAGGATCGGCATGGCCGCAGCTTCGCACGGCGGCGCGCTGTCACCTGTTGGAGGGCGCCTGCCGGGTGCCGGGCGGGGGATACATCCCCTTCGTACGACCCGGCCCGGGCGGTCTGTGATCGATTCTGTTCGAGGAGTGGTGTGGCATGCGCAGGATGCGGGGTCTCGCCCTGTGGGGCGCGGTGCTGACGGCGGTGGCCGCGGGGGTCGTCCCCGCCCGGGCCGAGGGCGCGGCGGGGGACGCGGGGACGGCGAGGGAGGCGGGGGAGGCGGTGGCGGCGACCGAGGCCGACCTGTCGTACCACGGCTTTGCCGTGCTGCGCGGCGGCCGGGTCGACGTCAGGCTGACCCCGCGCAACCACGGGCCGGGGGACGTCTCGGACGCGACCGTGCGGCTGCGCTGGTCCGTGCCGCTGGCGGCCGGGGCGCAGCGGCTGCCGGCCGGCTGTGCGCGGACGGGCCGCCAGGAGGTGGTGTGCGGGACGGGGGCGCTGCCCGCGGACGGACCGGGCGAGGCGATCGTGCTGCGGGTGCGGCTGCGGGGGCGGCCGGCGGAGATGACGATGGACGTCGACACGCTGTGGGGCGGCGGGGCGGTGGACCGCAACCGGGCGAACGACCGTCAGCGGGTGCTGGTCCTCGACACCGGGGACGCCTACTTCTTCTGACCGCGGCCCCGCCGGATCCTCCGGACCCCGGTCCTGCCGGAGCGTCGTACGATCTGCGGACGGCGCCGACGCCGGGGCCGACGAAGGGGTGCGATGTCCGGAAACGTACGGTCGCGGCTGCTGGACGAGCTGGCCGTCGTCTCGCGCCGGTACGTGGCCGCGTACGCCCTGTTCAACCAGGCCCTAGCCGACCGTCTCGGGCTGCATCCCACCGATCTCCAGTGCCTGAACCTGCTGACGCTGGAGCGGGATCCGGTCACGACGGGCCGGATCGCCGGGCTGACGGGGCTGACCACCGGGTCGGCGACGCGGCTGGTGGACCGGCTGGAGCGAGCCGGTTACGTCGTCCGGGAGCGCGACGCGGCCGACCGCCGGCGGGTGCTGGTGGTCACGGTGCCCGAGCGGATCGCCGAGCTCGGGCGGATGTGGGAGCGGCTGGGCGGCGACTGGATGCCGCTGTTCGAGGATCTGACGGACACCGAACTCGCGGTGATCGTGCGGCACATGCGGCGCACGGTGGAGTTCGGCGCGGAGCAGGTCACGCGTTTGCGGGAAGGCCGGGTGTAGGGGCGCGATGGAGACGGACATACGGCCGTCCGCGGCGGCGGCCGGGGCGGGGACGGCGCAGGACGCCCGCCCGGGGCGTGAACTGCCCCGGCACTGGCCGCTGTTGCTGCTGGGCGCGGCGGTGGTGCCGGGTCTGCTGCTGGTGCTCGTGGGCCGCTCGCTGGACGAGCCGGCGGTGCAGGCCTGGCGGACGGTGTGTCTGGCCGTGACCGTGCAGGCACTGCCGTTCCTGCTGCTGGGCACGGCTCTCTCGGGGGCGATCAACGCGTTCGTGCCGGCGCGGGTCTTCGGCCGGCTGCTGCCGAAGCGGGCCGCGCTGGCCGTGCCGGTCGCGGGGGTGGCCGGTGTGGTGCTGCCGGGCTGTGAGTGCGCGTCGGTGCCGGTGGCGAACAGCCTGATCGGACGGGGGGTCACACCGGCGGCCGCGTTCGCGTTCCTGCTGTCGGCGCCCGCCGTGAACCCGGTGGTGCTGACGGCCACGGCCGTCGCCTTCCCGGGCGATCCGGAGATGGTCCTCGCCCGGCTCCTCGCCTCGCTGGTCACCGCCGCGGCGATGGGCTGGCTGTGGCTCTGGCTGGGCCGGGAGGAGTGGCTGCGGCCCACCGTCGCGCGCCACACCGGCCACATCGCGGGGCGCAGCCGCTTCACGGAGTTCCGCCGCGGCTTCCAGCACGACTTCCTGCACGCGGGGGGATTCCTGGTGGTGGGAGCGATGGCGGCGGCCACGTTCAACGTGGCGGTGCCCCGCACCCTGCTCGACACCTTCGCGGGTTCGCCGTGGCTGTCGGTGCTGTTCCTGGCGGCGCTGGCGGTCGTGCTGGCGGTGTGCAGCGAGGCGGACGCGTTCGTGGCGGCCTCGCTGACGGGGTTCTCGCCGGTCGCGCGGCTGGCGTTCATGGTGGTGGGGCCGATGGTCGACCTGAAGCTGATCGCGCTCCAGGCGGGGACGTTCGGACGGGCCTTCGCGGTGCGGTTCTCGTCGGCCACGGCGGTGGTCGCCGTGGCGTGCAGCGCGCTGATCGGAGGGGTGCTGCTGTGAGGCGGTTCGTGCAGGTGGGCCTGCTGGTGCTGGCCGGGCTGGGGCTGTTGCACACCTCGCTGTTCACGGACGAGTACCTGCGGTTCGTCAAGGAGGGGATGCGGCCCCTGCTGGTCGCCTCCGGGCTGCTCCTGGTGGCCCTGGGCGTCGCGGAGGCGTGGGCCGCACCGCCGGAGACGGAGCACGCGGGGCACACGGGGCCCGGCCGCACGGCGCGTGCCGACGCGGGCCACCGCCACCGGGCGGACGGCGACACGGGACACACCGGGGGCGGGCAGGAGCTCGGGGACGGGCACGGGCAGGAGTCCGGGGACGGGCACGGGCACGGGCACGACCACTCGCGTGTTCCGCGGGTCGCGTGGCTGCTGTTCCTGCCGGTGCTGAGCCTGCTCTTCTACGCGCCTCCCGCGCTGGGCTCGTACACGGCTTCCCGGGAGCCCGCGAAGGCCGTCGCCGTGCAGGAGGACGCCTTCGACCCGCTTCCCGCGACCTCCCCGCTGCCGATCACGCTCACCGACTTCACGATGCGGGTGCAGCAGGACCGTTCGCTGGCCCTGCGCGGCCGCGCGGTCGTGATGACCGGCTTCGTCAGCCCGGCCGCGCGGGGACAGGACGGCTGGTACCTGACCCGGATCGTCGTCAGCTGCTGCGCCGCGGACGCCTCGTCCGTGAAGGTGCTGGTCCAGGGCGTCGCGGCGCCGAAGGCCGACACCTGGGTGAACGTCACGGGAACCTGGCACGGCAGCGGGACGCTGGGGACGTCCTCGGCGGCGGTCTCGTTGACGGCGCACGGCGTGACGAAGGTCGCGAAGCCCTCCAACAGCTACATGGACGCCCTGCCGCTCGGCAGCGGCTGAGGCGGTGCCGCGTGCCGCGTGCCGCCGGGCGGGCGGCGCGGGTCAGGCGCCGGTGTTGTCCGCGTCGTAGCGCAGGCGGGCCGCGTGGACCTCGTCGAAGTGGTTCTCCGCCCAGTCCTTGACGGCCGTCAGCAGCAGCGCGAGATTGCGGCCGAGGGGGGTCAGTTCGTAGTCGACGCGGACCGGGACGGACGGCGTGACCGTGCGGGTCAGGATGCCGTCGCGCTCCAGGGTGCGCAGGGTCTGGGTCAGCATCTTGGGGCTGACGCCGGCGATCCTGCGGGCCAGGTCGCTGTAGCGCAGGGGGCCGGGGGCCAGGGCCGAGACGACCAGGCTGACCCACTTGTCGCTGAGGCGGTCCAGGAGCTGGTTGGTCGGGCAGTCGCGCAGGAACGCGTCGTACGCGCTACGGGCCTGCTCACGCTGCTGGGCGGCGGTCCTGGTCGCCATGGCGCTCTCCTCCGGGTGACGTAGGCACCTTCAGGTAACTACTTCCCCCTGGATAGTAGCTCTTCCTAGTGTTGTGGCCATCGGAGGGAGCCGGAAGGTTCCCCCAACTAGCCATCAATACAGGGGAGTTGGCATGCGAGCAGCAGTGGTGCGGGCGTTCGGTGGACCCGAGGCCGTGGAGATCGTCGACGTGGAACTGCCGGAGCCGGGCGCGCGCCAGGTCCGGATCAAGGTGACGGCGTCCGCGCTGAACCCGGTGGACGCCGGGGTGCGTGCCGGGATCTTCGGTGGTGCGGGCCGGCAGATCGGGCTGGGCTGGGACGTGGCCGGGACCGTCGACGCGGTGGGGCCGGCCGCCGCGTGGAGCGCGGGGGAGGAGGTCGTGGCGCTCGCCCACGGGGTGGCCGCCCCGCTCGGCGCGCACGCGGAGTACGTCGTCGTCGACACGGACGCGGTGGCGCTCGCCCCCGGCTCGGTGGACGCGGTGCACGCGGCGACCCTCCCGCTGAACGCGCTGACCGCCGTGCAGGCGCTCGACCTGCTGGACCTGGCGCCCGGGGACTCGCTGCTGGTGACCGGGGGCGCGGGAGCGGTCGGCGGATACGCCGTCGAGATCGCCGCGCGCCGGGGTGTGAAGGTCGCCGCGCTGGCCAGGGCGCAGGACGAGGAGTTCGTCCGTTCGCTGGGAGCCACGCGCTTGGTGGACGGCGCGGGTGGCGCGGACGGCGCGGGCGGTTTCGATGCCGTGCTGGACGCGGCGGTGCTCGGCTCCGAGGCGCTCGCGTCCGTGCGGGACGGGGGCGCGTACGCGGGGGTGATCCCGCAGGCGCAGCCCGCCGCGGAGCGGGGGGTGCGGACCACCGCGGTGGAGGTGGCCTCGGACGGCGTGCGGCTCGCGGAACTGGTGCGGGCGGTCGACGCGGGCGAACTGACCCTGCGGGTCGCCGGCACCTACGCGCTGGCCGACGCCGCCGAGGCGCACGCCCGGCTGGCCGAGGGCGGCCTGCGCGGACGGCTGGTCATCGTCCCGTAGCGCCCGCCCGCACGGGTTCCGGTGCGGTGCGCCCGGGGCACGGCGGGTGCTTGGGCGGCGACGGGCCGTGCCGTGCCTTGCCGGGTCCGTGCCGTGCCGAATCCGGGGCCGGGCGGTGCCGTGCCGTGCCGGGGCTGGACGGGTCCGCGCCGCGCCGTGCCGTGCTGTGCCGGGTGCGGGCCGGGCCGGGGCCGGGCGGTGCCGGGTGATAGCGGTGTCGGGCCGCGCCGGGTGCGGGTGGTGCCGGGTCCGGGCCGTGCCGTGCTGTGCCGGGTGCGGGCCGGGCCGGGGCTGGGCCGTGCGGGCTCCGGGTGGTGCCGGGTCTAGGCGGTGCGGTGTCGTGCGTAGGTCGCCGGGGGGACGCCGACCGTCGCGGTGAAGTCGCGCACCAGGTGTGCCTGGTCGGCGTAGCCCAGGTCCGCGGCCAGGGCCGCCCAGTCCACGGCCTCCTGTGTCTCCGCCCGCTCCAGCGCCTCGTGGATGCGGTAGCGCAGGATCACCCACTTCGGGCCGACCCCCACGTAGGCGGCGAACAGGCGCTGGAGCAGCCGTACCGAAAGACCCGCGTCGTCCGCCAGGTCGGCCACCCTGCGCACGGCGCGGTCGGCGCGCACCCGTGCGACGAGGGTCATGGCCAGGTCCGCCTGCGGGTCGGGGCGGGGGGCGAGGGCCAGCAGGTGGGCGTCGAGGGCGGCCACCCGCTCGCTCTCGTCCGCCGGGGCGAGGACCCGCGCCGGATCGGTGCCGGTGAGGTGGATCCGGCGGCCCGTCCAGTGCGAGACGGGGTGGTCCGGGGCGAAGGGGCGGAAGCCGCCCGGCCGGAACTTGACGCCGCAGACCCGCCCGCGCCCCTCCAGTTTCTGGGCGAACAGGCCCTGCTGCACGCCGGCGATCTCGGCGAAGGGCTCCTGGCCCTCGAACCGCTGGAACACGAGGTGCACCGCGGGGTGCGGGACCACGTGGGAGACGTACGGCTCGGTCAGGTCCCAGTCGATCAGCCAGTAGTGCTCGACCCATGGGCGCAGGGCCGCTGCCGCCTCGGGGCGCCGGAAGCGCACGCGCGCGAGGAAGTCAGCCGCGTCGACGATGCCCCGGGTGTCACGGCGTGGGGTGTCCCGGGGTGAGGCGTCACGGGGGGAGGCGTCACGGCGTGGGGTGCCCATCTCCGGATCGTAGAACGGGGTACCGACAGCCGGGTGCGCGGCGGAATAGACGGAGAGGGGATGCCGTTGGGGCGGTATAGTTTAACGGTCAACAACTTTGGAGGTTGAGCGACCATGCAGTTCGGGATCTTCAGCGTCGGCGATGTCACGCCGGACCCCACCACGGGCCGTACGCCGACCGAGCGCGAGCGGATCAAGGCCATGGTCGCCATCGCGCTGAAGGCCGAGGAGGTCGGCCTCGACGTCTTCGCCACCGGTGAGCACCACAACCCGCCCTTCGTCCCGTCGTCCCCGACGACGATGCTCGGCTACATAGCCGCGCGGACGGAGAAGCTGGTCCTCTCCACCTCCACCACCCTCATCACGACCAACGACCCGGTGAAGATCGCGGAGGACTTCGCGATGCTCCAGCACCTGGCCGACGGCCGGGTCGACGTCATGATGGGCCGCGGGAACACCGGGCCGGTCTACCCCTGGTTCGGCCAGGACATCCGGCAGGGCATCAACCTCGCCATCGAGAACTACGCGCTGCTGCGCAGGCTGTGGCGTGAGGACGTCGTCGACTGGGAGGGCAAGTTCCGCACCGCCCTCCAGGGCTTCACCTCCACCCCCCGCCCGCTGGACGACGTGCCGCCGTTCGTCTGGCACGGCTCCATCCGCTCGCCCGAGATCGCCGAGCAGGCCGCGTTCTACGGCGACGGCTTCTTCCACAACAACATCTTCTGGCCGGCCGACCACACCAAGCGGATGGTCGAGCTGTACCGCGCCCGGTACGCGCACTACGGCCACGGCACGCCCGAGCAGGCCATCGTCGGACTCGGCGGGCAGGTGTTCATGCGGAAGAACTCGCAGGACGCGGTGCGCGAGTTCCGGCCGTACTTCGACAACGCGCCGGTCTACGGTCACGGGCCCTCCCTGGAGGACTTCACCGACCAGACCCCGCTGACCGTCGGCACGCCGGAACAGGTCATCGAGAAGACGCTCAAGTTCCGTGAGTACGCGGGCGACTACCAGCGCCAGCTGTTCCTGCTGGACCACGCGGGGCTGCCGCTGAAGACCGTGCTCGAGCAGCTCGACCTGCTCGGCGAGGAGGTCGTCCCGGTGCTGCGCAAGGAGTTCGCCGTCGGACGGCCGGCCGAGGTGCCGGACGCGCCGACCCACGAGTCTCTGCTCGCGGCCGCGCGGACCGCGCGGACCGCCGGGACCTCCGGGGAAGGAGGGGACGTCGCATGAAGCTCGTCGTCGTCTCGGCGGGGCTGAGCGTCCCGTCGTCGACCCGGCTGCTGGCCGACCGGCTCGCGGCCGCGACCGCCGGGCGGACCCCGGCGCGGGTCGAGGTCGTGGAGCTGCGCGACCTCGCCGTCGAGATCGCCCACAACTTCACCAACGGCTTCCCCGGCCGGAAGCTGGCGGCCGCGCTGGAGTCGGTGACGGAGGCGGACGGGCTGATCGTCGTCACGCCCGTCTTCTCCGCCTCCTACAGCGGCCTGTTCAAGTCGTTCTTCGACGTGCTCGACCCGGACGCGCTGACCGGCAAGCCGGTGCTGATCGCGGCCACGGGCGGCTCCGCCCGGCACTCGCTGGTGCTCGAACACGCCCTGCGGCCGCTCTTCTCCTACCTGCGCGCGGTCGTCGTCCCCACCGCGGTCTACGCCGCCTCGGAGGACTGGGGCGCGGAGGGCCTGCCCGAGCGGATCGAGCGGGCGGCGGGAGAGCTGGCGACCCTGATGACGGGCCTGTCCGCACCGCCGAAGCACGACGGGCACGACGGCGACGACAGGGACGGGAGCGCCGAGAAGGCCGGGGACGGCGGGTTCACGGTGGTCCCCTTCGCCGACCAGCTGGCGGCCCTGGCCACCCGGTAACCCCCGACCGGAGCCTCCCGAGCCCCGGACGGGCCCTCCAGCCCGTCCGGGGCAGCCCCCTCCAGCCCGTGCGGCGATTGAGGACGAGGCCCGTCCAGGGCCGATGCCGGGGCCCGGGGGCGGCAGCCCCCGGAACACGTTCACCCGAACGGTGAGAGCCCAGTAAGAAGGGTGACCGTACGACCCTCCCCCCGGCCCAACCGCCGGATGCCTTGGCAGACTGGCCGGGTGCCTCCCACCGTGCTGCTCGCCGAAGACGACCGTGCCATCCGCAACGCCCTGGAGCGGGCCCTGGCCCTGGAGGGCTACCGGGTCACCGCGGTGGCCGACGGCGTCGAGGCGCTCGCGCACGCCCACAAGAACCCGCCCGACGTGCTCGTCCTCGACGTGATGATGCCCGGGATCGACGGCCTCCAGGTCTGCCGGGTGCTGCGTGCCGAGGGCGACCGCACACCCATCCTGATGCTCACCGCGCTGGTCGAGACCGCCGACCGGATCGCCGGGCTCGACGCGGGCGCCGACGACTACGTCGTGAAGCCGTTCGACGTCGAGGAGGTCTTCGCCCGGCTGCGGGCGCTGCTGCGCCGCACCAACCCCGACGGTGTCCCCGAGACCCCCGCACCGGTGCCCGACGTGCCGAAGCGGGCGCCCGAACGGCACATCGAGGCGGCCGGACTGCGGATGGACCCGCAGGCGCGCCGGGCCTGGCGGGGCGAGCGGGAGCTGGAGCTGACCCGGACCGAGTTCGAGCTGCTGGAACTGCTCGCGCGCAACGCCGGGATAGTCCTGGACCACTCCACGATCTACGACCGCATCTGGGGCTACGACTTCGGTCCCGGCTCCAAGAACCTCGCCGTCTACGTCGGCTACCTGCGCCGCAAGCTCGACCAGCCCGGCGCCCCGCAGCTGATCCACACCGTGCGCGGGGTGGGTTACGTGCTGCGGGAGGACTGAGGGACGGGGACGCGCGTGAGGCGTACGCGTTCACCGGAGCCGCCGCGCCCCGCCGATCCCGCGCGTCCCGCGCATCGCCTGCGCCGGCTGCTGGCCCGGCCGCGGCCGAAGCTGGTGTCGCTGCGCACCACCTTCGCGGTGTCCTTCGCCGCCGTGACCGCCGCGGTCACCGTGCTGGTCGGCGTGCTGTCGTACTCGGCCGCCGCGCGGCTGGTCCGGGTCGACCAGGAGTCGGTCTTCGACGAGGTCGTGCAGGACCTGCGGGACGAGGTGCGCGACCACCGGATGGCGGCGGAGGACTTCTCCTCGTCGGCTCCGGGGCACGACATCGTGCGGCCGGCCCGCACGGACGTGCAGGTGCTCGGCCCGGACGGCTCGGTCGTGGACCGCGGCAGCCCCGGACTGCCCGTCGTGCCCGCCGACCGCACGATCGCGACGGCGGCGCAGGCCGGGCGGATCGTCGTCCACAAGGACGTCGACGTCGGCAGCGACGTCTACCGTGTCGCGACGGTCTCCCTGGGCGGCGGCCGGGGCGCGGTGCAGGTGGCCCAGGAGTTCAGCGACACCGAGGACCTGCTGAGGGCGCTCCAGCAGCGCACGCTCATTCTGATGATCGCGGTGGTGACGGCGGCGGGCCTGTTCGGCTGGTGGCTGGCCCGGCGCATCACCCACCGCCTGGTGATCCTCACCACCGCCGCCGAGGACGTCGCCCGCACCCGAAGGCTCGGTGTGCAGGTGCCGGTCACCGGTCATGACGAGGTGGGCCGGCTGGGCCGTGCCTTCGACCGCATGCTCGGCCGGCTCGCCCAGTCGGAGGAGGACCAGCGCCGGCTGGTCCAGGACGCGGGGCACGAACTGCGCACCCCGCTGACCTCGCTGCGCACCAACATCTCGCTGCTGCGCCGCATCGACGAACTGCCCCCGGACACCCGCGACGAACTGGTGGCGGACCTGAGCCAGGAGGCCCGCGAGCTGACCGACCTGGTCAACGAGCTGGTCGACCTCGCGGCCGGCCAGTCCGACACGGAACCGCCGCGGAAGCTGGATCTCGCCGACCTCGCGGAGGAGGTCGCCGGTCTCGCCCGGCGCCGCACCGGACGGCCGGTCCTGGTCCGGGCGAGCGGGGACACCACCCTCTACGGGCGGCCGGCCATGCTCCAGCGGGCGGTGTCCAACCTCGTGGAGAACGCGACCAAGTTCGACCGCGGGGGCGGGGCGCCCGTCGAGATCGCCGTCACCGGGCCGTCGCGGCCGGGGGTCGTCCGCGTCGAGGTCCTCGACCGGGGTCCCGGTATCGCCGAGTCCGACCTGACCCGCGTCTTCGACCGCTTCTACCGCGCGGCCGACGCCCGCTCCCTGCCCGGCTCGGGCCTGGGCCTGTCGATCGTCCGCGAGGTGGCCCTCGCCCACGAGGGCGCGCCGTTCGCACACCGGCGGGCGGGAGGCGGCTCGGTCATCGGGTTCACGGTGGGCGGGGGGTTGTGACGGGGCGGGCAGCCAGCCGGGCCGGGTTACACCGTAGCGAAACCCGGCCCGGCCGCAACCGGTCCAGTCCTACTCGGGCTCGAGATTTACTTCCTGCGTCACCGGGGTTGCGTCAGGTCCTCCGTCGATGCGGAATTCCTGCGTGTATTTGGTCTTGTCTGCGCAGGTCACGGTAGCCTTCGCATCTCTGCCCTTCTTGGGGATGTTCTTGAAGGTTACGGAGTATTCATTGGAGTTCTTGACTCCCTTGGCGTCGGTCTGGGAGCCATGGGTCGTCGACACCGTTACCTTGGTGGGCGAAGAGCCGCTATCGCAGTCGTCGACTGTCCCTGTGATGGTGACGGGGGCAAGAGGGGCAGGGGCTGCCTGACTGGCCATCGCAAGCGAGGCGCCTCCCCCCAGAGGAAGTAGTGTCGCGACGGTGAGAATTGCGAGACGATTAAGCATGAACCTCTCCCAGCTGATTCCCGCATGTGTGAATGATCCTCTGTAAAGGTCTCGCTCCGCCTCACCTGGGTCAAGGGTGACGATTACCCAGGGCCAACGGGGTAGAAATGCCCACACTGGGAATCATGAGGGGTCAGTGAGGCCGTTTTCCAGGGCGATCCGGGTCAGGTCGGGCCGGCGTCGGCAGCCCGTTTTCTCGCCGATCCGGTCGAGATGCGAATGGACGGTGTGTTTGCTGATGCCCAATTCGGCGGCGATTTCGTGGTCCGTTGAACCATTGGCGAGAAGCCGCAGGATTTCCTGCTCCCGGTCGGTGAAACGGGGAGAATTCCCTACCAGGTCGCTGGCGGGCGCGGAGACATAACTGCGGCCCGCGCCCACGGTCCGGATGGCGGTCAGCATTTCGTGCGCCTCCGCCTGCCGGCTCAGATAGCCGCTCGCGCCCGCCTGGATCGCCTGCACCGCGTCCAGGTGCGGTGAGGACGACACCACGAGGACGGAATGCCCCCTCCTCCGCAGCTTCGTCACCGTCGCGGCGAGCCTCGGGGCGGACTGCTGGAGGTCCATCAGGACGACGTGCGCGCCGCGCAGACCGCCGTCCACGCTCTCGACCGACGGCGCGGTCGCGACCAGGTGGAGGTCGGGAGCGGTGCCGATCAGGTTCGAGATGCCGTGCCGGAAGACGGGGCAGTCCCCGATGACCGCGATCCGCACGCGTTCGGCGCAACCGCTCACCGGGACCTCCGCTGCTCGATGGGCGGGGCGCGACGGACGCGCCCCGTCCCCAGATTCGGCGGAGTGGGCGCCTCCGGCGCGGTGGACTGGACTCAACGGGCGAACGCCGCGCCGTGGTCGGCGGGGTGAGGCGGGCGGCGGCCCGCGTCATGGGCCAATGTTGTGCACTTTATTGACGGCAGTTACTCGAAGGCCTAACTTCGCGGTCAGCTCCTCCTTCCCCCGGTCAAGGGAGACCGCGATGCCCCCGTCCCCCACGTCACCCGCACCCCTCGGATCCCCCTCCTCGGCCGCCGGACGAACCCGGCAGCTGCGCATGGTCGCCGCTTCCGGACTGCTCGGCACCGCCGTGGAGTTCTACGACTTCCTCGTCTACGGAACCGTCGCCGCCCTGGTCTTCGGCGAACTGTTCTTCCCCGGCGCGGACCCCGCCGTCGGCACGATCGCCGCGTTCGGCACCTTCGCCGCCGGCTATGTCGCCCGCCCGCTCGGCGGCATCCTCTTCGGGCACTTCGGCGACCGGCTCGGCCGCAAGTCGATGCTGCTGCTCACCATGGGGCTGATGGGCGGCGCGAGCTTCCTGGTCGGGCTGCTGCCCACCTACGCCACGATCGGCGTCTGGGCGCCGGTGCTGCTCATCACCCTGCGCGTCGTCCAGGGCGTCGCCATCGGCGGTGAGTGGGGCGGCGCCACCCTGATGGTCGTCGAGCACGCGGGCGAGCGCCGGCGCGGACTGTGGTCCGGCTTCACCCAGTCGGGGGCCCCGCTCGGCTCCCTGCTCTCCACCGCCGTCGTCACGGTCGTCGTCGCCCTGCCGAAGGACGAGTTCACGGCCTGGGGCTGGCGGGTGCCGTTCCTGCTGAGCGCGGTGCTGCTCGGCGTCGGGCTGTTCGTCCGTCTCAAGGTCGTCGAGAGCCCGCTGTTCGCCGAGGTGAAGAAGGACCGCGCCGAGGCGCGGCTGCCGATCGCCGAGGTGCTGCGGCGTCCCCGTCCCGTGCTGCTGGCCTGCGGGGTCGGCATCGGGGCGTTCACCGCGCAGTCGCTGCTCACCAGCTATCTGATCGCCTACGCGACCGGCATCGGCTACGCCCGGCCGCAGGTGCTCACCGCGCTCACGGTGTCCGCCACGGTCGCGCTGGTCGTGCTGCCCTGTGCCTGCGTGCTCTCCGACCGGGTGGGCCGCCGTCCGGTGGTCCTGGCCGGAGCGATCGCCTCGGCCGCGCTCGCCTTCCCCGTGATGGCGCTGGTCGACTCGAAGTCGCCCGGGCTGCTGATCCTCGCCGTCGTCCTCGGCCACGGCATCGCCCAGTCCCTGATGTACGGCCCGCTGGGCGCCCTGCTCACCGAGATGTTCGGCACCCGGGTCCGCTACACCGGCGCCTCCCTCGGCTACCAGGGCGCCACCCTCGTGGGTGCAGGGTTCTCCCCGATGATCGCGGGCAGCCTGGTGGCGGGGACCGGCAGCAGCACCCCCGTCTCGCTGCTGCTCTGCGGCGGCGCCGCTGTCACCGCGGTGACCGTCCTCTTCGTGCGCGAGACCAGCCGGACGTCCCTCAGCGGTCCGGCCGCGACCGCCGAGGCCTCCCGCACGCAGGAGATCTCCGCCTGACGCCCCGGCCGCGCCGCGCCCCCGGTACACGCCCCCACACCGGACGCCGCCAACCCCCCGGCCTCCGGGCCCCGCCCCCGGCCCCGGCCTCCCGGCCCAGGCCCAGGCCCTGGCCCCGGCCTCCTGGCCCTGGCCTCCCGGCCCCCGGGCCCCGTGGTCACAGGGCCCGACGGCCCCCGTGGCCGCCCGCCGCGCTCCTGGCGGGCGGCCGTACCCTTTGCTTCGTGGAGGACGACGACATCCCGGACACCCTGCCGCACGACCTGCGGGACGACCTTCCCGTCGGCCTGTCCGACGACCTGCCGGGCACCTCGGACGGCGGCACCCCGCAGCTGCGCCCCCAGTCGCTCATGCTCGCCTTCTTCGGCAACCACGTGCTCGACGAGGGTGACCTCTGCGTCTACTCGGGCAGCATCATCGACGTGCTCGGCCGGGTCGGTGTCGGCGAACAGGCCGTACGGTCCACGCTGACCCGCATGGTCGGCCGCGGCCTGCTGCGGCGGCAGCGCGAGGGCCGCCGGATGTACTTCGGCCTGACCGGGCAGGCGACCCGCGTCCTGGAGGACGGCCGTACCCGTATCTGGCGCGAGGGCGCCGTCAACGACGACTGGGACGGCGACTGGACCCTGCTCGGCTTCTCGCTCCCCGAGTCCCGCCAGCGCGACCGCCACGACCTGCGCTCACGGCTCGCCTGGTCCGGGTTCGGCGCGCTCTACAGCGGGCTGTGGATCGCGCCGGGCCGGGTCGACGTCGCCGCGGTCGTCGCCGAACTGGGCCTGACCGCCCACGTCAAGATCTTCCACGCCTCCGCCGACGAGGCCACCGACATCGGCCTCATGGTCCGGGACACCTGGGACCTGGAGAGCGTCGCCGCCCGCTACGTCTCCTTCGACAAGCGCTGGACGGCCCGGCCTGCCGCCGGTCCGGGCGAGGACCCGCTCGCCACCCGCCTGCTCCTGGTCGGCGAATGGCTCCGGACGATCCGGGCGGACCCCCGGCTGCCCGCCCGTCACCTTCCGCCGGACTGGCCGGCCCGCGCCGCCCAGGACACCTTCCGCCGGGTCGCGGAGCAGACCGCCGCCCCCGCGGCCGACCTGGCCCACGCCCTCCTGGAGACGGCGCCCCTCAGGTGAGGGGCCCGGCGCCCGCCGGTCAGCCGTCCTTGCGGGCCACCCCGCCGTAGATCCCGATCGGCGGGGCGTCCGCGTGCGGCGGCTCCGGCGCGCGCCAGTGCGGGACCGTGACCAGACCCGGGTCGAGGAGCGTGAAGTCGCCGAAGAAGTCCAGCACCCGCGCGTGGCTGCGCAGGTTCATGGAGGCGCTGGCCTTGTCGTAGACGGAGGCCGCGCCCTCGCGCCGGTCCTCGTGGAAGTCCCCCGTGGCGTGCGACAGCACGAGATAGGAACCGGTCGGCAGCGCGTCCCGCAGCGTCGCGACGACGGCGTCCGGGTCGTCCGCCTCGGCGAGGAAGTGCACGACCGCCACCAGCAGCAGGGCCACGGGCTCGTCGAAGTCGATGAGCCGGCGGACGTCGGGATGGTCCAGGACAGCGCGGGGATCGCGCAGGTCCGCCAGGACCACGGCCGTGTCGCTGCCGGTGTCGCTGTCGGCCATCAGGGCCATCGAGTGGGTGCTGACGATCGGGTCGTTGTCGACGTAGGCGACGCGCGTCCCCGGGGCGACGGCGTGCGCGATCTGGTGCACGTTGGGTTCGGTGGGCAGACCCGTGCCGATGTCGAGGATCTGCCGGACGCCGCCCTCCGCGACGACGTGCCGGACCGCCCGGTGCATGAAGTGCCGGTTGGCGCGGACGCCGTCGCGCACCTCCGGGGCCGCCTTGATGAACTGCTCGGCGGCGTCCCGGTCGACCTCGTAGTGGTCCTTGCCGCCGAGGAAGTAGTCGTACATACGGGCGGGATGGGGCCTGCTCGTGTCGATCTTCAAGAAGGGGCTGCCGGTGCCGCCGCTGCCACCGGTGTCAGCGCCGCCACTGAGGGGGGAGGTCATGCTGCCTGGCTCCGTCCTGGACTCGCGTCCCGCCACCGGATGACCGCCGTGCGTGAGCGACCGCCGGACTCGTCCGGCCCCTTCGGCCCATCCGATCCATCAGATCTGTCGGATCATCATTCACCATACGGAGCCGCTCGCGCGCCGCCCCCCACCCTTCGCGCCCGCCCCACTCGCCGACCCAACGCCCGCACCCACCAAGCGAGTTCCCGCCCCGCACGCCGACCGCCGCCGACGGCCCCCGGAAACGGAGAAGGGCGAGACCCGAAGGCCTCGCCCGCCATCTCCAACCGCCCTCGGCGGTTGTTCTCCCGCGACCGCCGTCACGGCCACACCAGGCAGTACGGCTGATGCCCCGCCTCGTGCAGTCGGTGCGAGAAGTCCTGCCATTCGTGCAGCAGCTGGTAGACGTTGAACGCGTCCCGCGGGCCGCCGCGGTCGGGGACCGTCGACCAGATGAAGGCCGCCGCGCCCACCGCTTCCTCGCCTATGTCCCGCAGGGGGTCCACGACCGTCATGGGGAGCTTCACCACGGCGTAGTCGGGGTGCAGGACGACCAGCTCCAGCGGGGGCACCTTGCTGAGCGGGACGCCCTGGATGCCGGTCAGCACCATCGCGGCCATCGTCTCGGGCTTGATCTTGGTGAACATGCCGTTCATGCCGAGCTCGTCGCCGCCGAGTTCCTCAGGGCGCATCGAGATCGGGACGCGGGCCGCGGTCGCGCCGTCGGGCGCCCCGAAGTACTTGTACGTCACCCCCACCCGACCACCATTCCTGCTCGCCGCCCGAAGGGGATCGACGCGCTGGTCGACCCGCCGCTCGACCGGGTCCAACCCCTCGAGCCGGTCGAGCCGGTCGATCTGATCGATGCGGTCGATCCGCTCGGGCTCACTCGGTACACCTTGTGCCTGTGCCTGCCGTGCTTCGTTCGCTTCCTCCGCGTCGCGCCGGTGCCTTCCCCGCCGGGCACGTCGAGGACCCAGGTCGTCAGTCCCCTCGCCCAGTCCGCCACCGCGATGCATATCTCCACCCGACTGCTTTTCTAGGACGCGTGGCCCCCGCCGCGCAACCCGATCATCGTGTCAGTGACCTCCCCCACGGCCGCCCGCCGAAACGTGCGGTGAAACACCTGTCCGCAGGATCTTCGCAGCCACTGGACACACGGTCGGTGTGAGCTACGTCCAGCAGGCCCGTTACGACTCAGTTTCGCAGATGGTGAAGCCGACGACGGCCCCGCGGGCTCCGGGGCCGGCTGGCCTACTCTGGGAGGTCACTGGCAACCGGAGTCCCAGCAAGTCGGAAAAGGTCGGAGAAGCCGCAGGTCATGAGCGAACTGCCCTATTCATACGATGCGCCTGTCTCACAGGCGCTGTTCGACCGCGCGTCCGCCGTCACGCCGGGGGGTGTGAACTCGCCGGTGCGCGCGTTCCGCGCCGTGGGCGGCACACCCCGGTTCATGGTGTCCGGCACCGGCCCGTACCTGACGGACGCCGACGGGCGGGAGTACGTCGACCTGGTCTGCTCCTGGGGGCCGATGATCCTGGGGCACGCGCACCCCGAGGTGATCGCCGCCGTCCAGGAGGCCGTCGCGCGCGGTACCTCCTTCGGCACGCCCGGTGAGGGCGAGGTCGCGCTCGCCGAGGAGATGGTCGCCCGGATCGAGCCCCTGGAGGAGGTGCGGCTCGTCTCCAGCGGCACCGAGGCCACCATGTCGGCCATCCGGCTCGCCCGCGGCTTCACCCGCCGCACCAAGGTGATCAAGTTCGCCGGGTGCTACCACGGTCACGTGGACTCGCTGCTCGCGGCGGCGGGCTCCGGGGTCGCCACCTTCGCGCTTCCCGACACGCCCGGTGTCACGGGCGCCCAGGCCGGCGACACGATCGTGCTGCCGTACAACGACCTCGAGGCCGTGCAGGAGGCGTTCCACCGGCACCCCGGGGAGATCGCCTGCGTGATCACCGAGGCCTCGCCGGGCAACATGGGGGTCGTGCCGCCGCTGCCCGGCTTCAACCAGGGTCTCAAGGACGCCTGCCAGACCAACGGCGCGCTCTTCATCTCCGACGAGGTCATGACCGGTTTCCGTACCAGCCGGGCCGGCTGGTACGGGATCGACGGCGTACGCCCCGACCTGATGACCTTCGGCAAGGTCATGGGCGGCGGCTTCCCCGCCGCGGCCTTCGGCGGCCGGGCGGACGTCATGGCGCACCTCGCCCCCGCCGGGCCCGTCTACCAGGCCGGCACGCTCTCCGGGAACCCCGTGGCGACCGCCGCCGGGCTCGCCCAGCTCCGGCTCCTCGACGACGCGGCCTACGTCAAGCTCGACGACGTCTCCCGCCGGATCCAGTCCCTGGTGACTCAGGCGCTGACCAAGGAGGGTGTCGCGCACACGCTCCAGAGCGCCTCCACCATGTTCTCCGTCTTCTTCACGGACCGGCCGGTGCGTGACTACGAGGACGCCAAGGCGCAGGAGTCCTTCCGCTTCACCGCCTTCTTCCACTCGTTGCTGTCGAACGGCGTCTACCTGCCGCCGTCGTCCTTCGAGTCCTGGTTCGTGTCCACGGCCCACGACGACCGGGCCGTCCAGATCATCGCCGACGCCCTTCCGGCGGCGGCCCGAGCGGCTGCGGAGGCCACAGCGGCATGACCACCCCGGAGAACGCCCCCGAGAACGCGACCGAGAAGGCGGCCGACGAGGCCTTCGCGAGCGACCTCGAGAACGCCCTGGCCGACCGGGGCGGTAACAAGGGCGAGAAGGACCTCACCGTCGTCCATCTGATGCGGCACGGCGAGGTCCACAACCCCGACGGAGTCCTCTACGGCCGTCTCGACGGCTACCACCTCTCCGAGCTGGGCCGGCAGATGGCCGACCGGGTCGCCGAGCACCTCGCCCGGCGTGACATCACGCACGTCGTCGCCTCGCCGCTGGAGCGGGCGCAGGAGACGGCGACGCCGATCGCCAAGGTGCACGGGCTCGACCTGGCGACCGACCCGCGCCTGCTGGAGGCGGAGAACGTCTTCCAGGGCAAGACGTTCGGCGTCGGTGACGGCGCGCTGCGCCGGCCCGAGAACTGGAAGCATCTCGTCAACCCGTTCCGGCCGTCCTGGGGCGAGCCGTACGTCGACCAGGTCGTGCGGATGAAGGGCGCGCTGGACGCGGCGAAGGAGGCGGCCCGCGGGCACGAGGCGGTGCTGGTCAGCCACCAGCTGCCGATCTGGATCGTGCGGTCCTGGGTCGAGCGGCGGCGGCTGTGGCACGACCCGCGCAAGCGGCAGTGCACGCTCGCCTCGCTGACGACGTTCACGTACCAGGGCGACCGGATCGTGTCCGTCGGCTACAGCGAGCCCGCCATCGACCTGGTCCCCGCGCACCTGCGCGCGGGCGCCAAGCCGGTGCAGGGCAAGAGCAAGGCCTTCGGGGCGTAACCACCCGCCCCGCCCGGGCCCACCCCGGCCCGCGCCCGCCCCGCTCACCCCGCCGCCCGGTCCCGCCGGCCGGCGGGGTGGCTGATATCTGCCGCTCTGTTACGGAATCCGGAAGTAACGGCGGAACCCCGTTGTTCGCCATGTCCTCTGATTATGTGACCACCAGAGAACGTGACGAACGGGGTTGCCACATGCGCGCCATCACCCGCAGGGGAGCACTCGGACTGGGCGCCGGGGCCGCCGCCGCTGCCGGACTCGTGGGCTGCGGCAGCCTCACGGACTCCGACGGGCCCAGCGCCCACGGCGGTTCCAGCGGCTCGGGCAAGCCCTCCGGCAGCCCCAGCCCGAAGGCGAGCGCCCGCCCCATCGGCGACGGCTCCACCTCGTTCACCGGCAAGCAGCCCCACCAGCCCGCCAAGCCCGTGCCGCTCCAGCCCGGCGAGGAGCCGCCGCAGTTCGTCATCTTCTCCTGGGACGGGGCCGGCGAGGTCGGCAACGGGCTCTTCACCCGTTTCCTCGACCTGGCCAACGCCCACGGCGCGAGCATGACCTTCTTCCTCTCCGGGCTGTACCTGCTGCCGGAGTCGAAGAAGCGGCTCTACGACCCGCCGAACAACCCGCGGGGCGCCTCCGACATCGGCTACCTCACCGACGACCACGTCAAGCTGACCCTGGCGGGCGTGCGCCGGGCCTGGCTCGAAGGCCACGAGATAGGCACCCACTTCAACGGCCACTTCTGCGGCGAGGGCCACGGCTCGGTCGGCAAGTGGACGCCCGCGCAGTGGCGCAGCGAGATAGACCAGGCGAAGAAGTTCGTGAAGGAGTGGCGGACCAACACCGGCTGGAGCGACCTGCCCTCGCTGCCCTTCGACTACGACAAGGAACTCGTCGGCGGCCGTACGCCCTGCCTGCTGGGCCAGGACAACCTGCTGCCCACCGCCCGCGCCCTGGGCTGGCGCTACGACGCGTCCTCGCCGGGCGGGCGCCAGGTGTGGCCGAAGAAGAAGGACGGCATCTGGGACCTGCCGTTGCAGCAGATACCGTTCCCCGGCCGTTCCTTCGAGGTGCTCTCGATGGACTACAACATGCTCGCCAACCAGTCGGTCAACTCGACCAAGGCGCCCGCCCACAACTACCCGGGCTGGCGGCAGCAGTCCGCCCAGGCGTACATACAGGGATTCAAGCGGGCATTCGAGTCGAACCGGGCGCCCCTCTTCATCGGCAACCACTTCGAGCAGTGGAACGGCGGCATCTACATGGACGCCGTCGAGGAGGCGTTCAAGCACATCGCGCGCGAGAAGGAGAAGGGCGCGGACGTGCGGCTGGTCTCCTTCCGGCAGTTCGTGGACTGGATCGACGTCCAGAAGCCGGAGGTCCTCGAGAAGCTGCGCACCCTCGAGGTCGGCCAGCAGCCGGCCGGGGGCTGGAAGACCTTCCTGGGCGCGGGAACCCCCTCCTCGTCCCCCTCGGGCTCCGCGACCGCGTCCGGCTCCGACGCCGCCTGATATGGGGTTTTCTCCCCGCAAGGGGGGCGCGCAAGATCCCCGGAACGGGCATGCGAAACTTTTCACATGAGTGCCGCCAGCCGCGCCCCCCTGTGCTCGACCAGCCGGATCCGCTCGCGCCGTGACGCCCTGACGACGGCCGCCGGCGCGGCCGCCGCCGCCCTGCTGCTGTCCGCCTGCACCTCGGGAGGCACGTCCGGGGGCGGCGACACCAACTTCGTCATGGGCAAGGACGGCATCTCCACCGTCGAGCAGGGAAAGCGGGACGCGGTCCCCGACCTGTCGGGCAAGACCGTCGCCGGCGGACAACTCGACCTGAAGAGCTACCGGGGCAAGATCGTCGTCCTCAACGTCTGGGGCTCCTGGTGCTCGCCGTGCCGTGCCGAGGCGCCCAACTTCCAGAAGGTCTCCACGGACCTCAAGGACCGGGGCGTGCAGTTCGTCGGCATCAACACCCTCGACACCAGCAACGACAACGCCCTCGCCTTCGAGAAGCAGCAGGGTGTCACCTACCCCAGCCTGTCCGACCCCAAGGGCAAGCTGCTGCTGCGCTTCAAGAAGGGCACGCTCAGCCTCCAGGCCATTCCCTCCACGCTGGTCATAGACCGGGAGGGGAAGATCGCCGCGCGCTCGCTGGCGGCGCTCAGCGAGGAGAAGCTGCGCAAGATGATCGACCCCGTCCTCGCGGAGAAGTGACGTGAGCGCCGTCACCACGCTCGCCGCCACGGGCTACAACGACACCGTGCTCAACGGCGCGTTGCTGGTCGCCCTGCCGATCGCGCTGCTCGGCGGACTCGTCTCCTTCTTCTCCCCCTGCGTCCTGCCGCTCGTGCCCGGCTACCTCTCGTACGTCACCGGTGTCGCCGGCACCGACCTGGCCGACGCGCGCCGCGGACGGATGGTGGCCGGCGCCTCCCTCTTCGTCCTCGGCTTCACCTTCGTCTTCGTCTCCAGCGGGGCCCTGTTCGGGTACTTCGGGGACACGCTCAAGGCCAACCAGGACGTCCTGTCCAAGGTGCTGGGGGTGCTCATGATCCTCATGGGCGCCTTCTTCATGGGCCTGATGCCGTGGATGACCCAGCGCGAGTTCCGCATCCACAAGAAGCCCGTGACCGGTCTGGTCGGCGCCCCGGTCCTGGGCGCCCTGTTCGGCATCGGCTGGGTGCCGTGCATCGGCCCGACCCTCGCCTCCGTGCTGGCCCTCTCCTCCCAGCAGGGCAGCGCGGGCCGCGGCGCCCTGCTGACCGTGGCCTACTGCCTCGGCCTCGGCGTGCCCTTCGTACTCGCCGCCGTCGCCTTCCGCAAGGCGCTCGGCGCCTTCGGCTGGGTCAAGAGCCACTACGTCTGGGTGCTGCGGATCGGCGGCGTCATGATGATCCTGACCGGTGTCATGCTGCTCACCGGTGCGTGGGACCGACTCGTGCAGGACGTGCAGTCCTGGTCCGCAGGCTTCGATGTGGGGATCTGACCGATGAGCAACACCACCTCCGGCGCCCCGGCCGGGTCCGCCGCCACCGACGAGCAGGACCTCGGCGCCGCCGGCTCCCAGCTCTCCACCGCCCCGGTGGAGGCGCCGTCCAACCCCGGCATGGGAGTGATCGGCTGGGCCCGCTGGTTCTGGCGGCAGCTGACCTCCATGCGGGTCGCCCTGCTGCTCCTGCTGCTGCTCGCGCTCGGCGCGATCCCCGGCTCCCTGATCCCGCAGTCCGGCACCGACGAGACGAAGGTCGCCGACTTCCGCAAGGCCCACGGGACACTCGCGCCGCTCTACGACCGGCTCGGCCTCTTCCACGTCTACAGCTCGGTGTGGTTCTCCGCGATCTACATCCTGCTGTTCGTCTCCCTCATCGGCTGCATCGTGCCCCGCACCTGGCAGTTCGTCGGCCAGCTGCGCAGCCGCCCGCCGGGCGCGCCCAGGCGGCTGACCCGGCTGCCCGCGCACACCGCCTGGCGCACCGGCGCCGAGCCGGAGCAGGTCCGTGAGGCCGCGCTCGTCCTGCTGCGCAGGCGCCGCTTCCGCGCCCACGTCGTCGGGGACGCCGTCGCCGCGGAGAAGGGATACCTGCGGGAGGTCGGCAACCTGCTCTTCCACATCGCGCTGATCGTGATGCTGGTCGCCTTCGCCTGGGGGCAGCTCTACAAGTCCGAGGGCAACAAGCTGGTCGTCGAGGGGGACGGTTTCTCCAACACCCTCACCCAGTACAACGACTTCAAGTCGGGCAACCTCTTCGGCACCGACGACCTGGAGCCGTTCAGCTTCACCCTGGACGACTTCAAGGGCACGTACGAGACGAGCGGCCCCAACAAGGGCACCGCGCGCACCTTCCAGGCGGCCCTCACCTACAGCGTGGGCGCCTACGGCAAGGACAAGAAGACGGTCGTGAAGGTCAACGAGCCGCTGGAGATCGGCGACTCGAAGGTCTACCTCACCGCCCACGGCTACGCGCCGGTCGTCACCGTCCGGAACGGCAGGGGCGAGGTCGTCTACCACGACGCCGTGCCGCTGCTGCCGCTCGACTCCAACATCACCTCCTCCGGCGTCGTCAAGGTCCTCGACGGCTACAAGGACGCCAAGGGCCTCTCGGAACAGCTCGGTTTCCAGGCCTTCTTCCTGCCGACCTACGGCGGCCCCGACAGCGCGGTCGTCTCGCAGTTCCCGGCGCTGGACAACCCGGTCCTGAACCTGGCCCCGTACCACGGGGACCTCGGGGTCGACTCGGGCATCCCGCAGAGCGTGTACCAGCTCGACAAGGCGCACATGAAGGAGTTCAAGGACTCCAAGGGCCTCCAGCTGCGGGACAACCTCAAGCCGGGCGAGACCATGACCCTGCCGAACGGCGCCGGTTCGATCACCTACGACGGCACCAAGGAATGGGCGAACTTCCAGGTCACCCAGCAGCCCGCGAGCGGCTGGGCGCTCGGCGGGTCCATCGCCGCGATCTTCGGTCTGGCCGGTTCCCTGTTCCTCCAGCGCCGCCGGGTGTGGGTGCGGGCGGTGCGCGGCGACGACGGGGTGACCGTCGTCGAGATGGGCGGTCTCGGCCGCAGCGAGTCCGCCAAGGTGCCCGAGGAACTGGGCGAACTCGCCGGAACCCTGTACGACCGGGCGGCCCCGGCCCCGGAGCCCGTCCCGGAGTCCGCCGCGGACCCCGACCCGGACGCTGCGGACACCCCCGCTTCCCCCGAACCCTCCGAACCCCGAGCCGTACCTGCCGAAGGGGCTGAGAAGTGAATCTCGCCGCCGCCACCAACGAAAACCTCGCGAGCATCAGCAACACGCTGATCTACTCCGCGATGGCCGTCTACACCCTGGCCTTCTTCGCGTACATCGCCGAATGGCTCCTCGGCAGCCGCAGCAAGGTCGGCCGTACCGCCGCCGCGCTCACCGCCCCGTCCGGCGCCCAGGGCCCGGCCGTCACCGTCCGGAAGAACGGCGGCACGGCCGTCATGGAGCGGCCGCAGGTCGTGGTGCGCTCCGCCGCCGGCGCGCGGGACGTGCCGGACGGGCCCGGCGCGCACGGCGGTGACGTCCAGGGCGACATGTACGGCCGGATCGCCGTCTCCCTCACGGTGCTCGCGTTCCTGGTCGAGCTGGGGGGTGTGATCGCCCGCGCGGCCTCCGTGGAGCGGGCGCCGTGGGGCAACATGTACGAGTTCAACATCACCTTCTCCACGGTGGCCGTCGGCGTCTACCTGACGCTGCTGGCGCTGCGCAAGAACGTGCGCTGGCTCGGCCTGTTCCTGATCACGACGGTCCTGCTCGACCTCGGCATCGCCGTCACGGTCCTCTACACCGCCAGCGACCAGCTGGTTCCCGCGCTGCACTCGTACTGGCTGTACATCCACGTCTCGACGGCGATCCTGTGCGGAGCGGTCTTCTACGTCGGCGCGGTCGCCACGATCCTCTACCTGTTCCGGGACGCGTACGAGAACAAGCTGGCGAGCGGCGGCAAGCCCGGCCGCTTCGCGAACTCGGTCCTGGACCGGCTGCCCGCCTCCGCCTCCCTGGACAAGTTCGCCTACCGCGTCAACGCGGCCGTCTTCCCGCTCTGGACGTTCACGATCATCGCCGGCGCGATCTGGGCGGGCGACGCGTGGGGCCGCTACTGGGGCTGGGACCCCAAGGAGACCTGGGCGTTCATCACCTGGGTCGCCTACGCCTGCTACCTGCACGCCCGCGCCACGGCCGGCTGGAAGGGCCGCAAGGCCGCCTACCTGGCCCTGATCGCGTTCGGCTGCTGGCTGTTCAACTACTACGGCGTCAACATCTTCGTCTCCGGCAAGCACTCGTACGCGGGCGTCTGACCGCCGCGCACCGAAGGCCGGTTCCCGTGACTGAGGTCACGGGAACCGGCCTTCGGCGTACGGGCGGACCGCCCGGACGTCCCCGCGCCGCCCGCAGGGGTCAGCGCAGGCGGGAGGAGGAGAGGATCGACAGCAGGTGGGCCGGGACCATCAGCCAGGTGATGACGGCGATCGCGGCCAGCGCCCAGCGGGTCGGGCCGACGGAGCCGCTCGCCGCGTCGGCGAACGCCACGACGACGAGGACCAGGGAGGCCTCGATGCCGTTGGTCACCCGGTGGATCTTGAACGCGGCGGCCAGCCTGCGCACCGAGGCGACTCCCTGGGAGCGCGGTGCGGTCGCCTCGTCGTCGGCGACGGCCAGCCCGCGCCGGGCCCGGGCCACGTCCACCAGGTCCGTCGAGGCCTTCAGCAGCACGACACCGAGCGCGGTCACGAGACCGAGGGACACCCACCCGTTGAACCCGGCCCAGCCGCCGAGCCCGGACTCCGCGGCGCGGAAACCGAAGCCGGTCATCAGCGCCGCGTCGGCGAGGTAGGCGCCGAGCCGGTCGACGTAGATGCCGGTCGCGCTGTTCTGGCCCTTCCAGCGGGCGACCTCGCCGTCCACGCAGTCGAAGAGCAGGAACAGCTGCATGAGGAGGGCCGCCAGCAGGGCTCCGGCCAGGCCCGGGATCAGCAGCGCGGCGCCGGACAGCACCCCGCACACCACCATCGTCCAGGTCAGCTGGTCCGGGGTGACCCGGGTGCGCACCAGCTGGCGGGTGAACCGCAGGGAGACCCGCCGCATGTACAGCCGGCCCGCCCAGTGTTCGCCGTTGCGGCTCGCCAGCTTGGCCTGCGGCTGGCAGACCTCCCGCAGCTCCTCCAGTACCGGAGCAGCAACCATGAACGTTCCTCCCATAGCCCACGAATGATCGGGCCAGGTTACAGATCGCTCAAGTGGCCGCACCGGCCGGGCGGTTCGGCGTGCGGGCACCCCCGATCGGGTGGTCCGGCATTGCCCCCGCCCGCCCTCGGCGCCAGCATGAGGGCATGGACCTTCTCGACCGGGCGACGGCACGGATCTGGCTGACCACCGCCGTCGCCGAGGCCCGGGCGGGGCTCGCCGAGGGCGGCATCCCGATCGGCGCGGCCCTGTACGGCGCGGACGGCACGCTCCTCGGCCGCGGCCACAACCGGCGCGTCCAGGACGACGACCCCTCCACGCACGCGGAGACGGCCGCGTTCCGCTCGGCGGGCCGGCAGCGGTCGTACCGGGGCACGACGATGGTCACGACCCTCTCCCCGTGCTGGTACTGCTCCGGTCTGGTGCGCCAGTTCAACATCTCCCGGGTGGTCGTGGGCGAGGCGGCGACCTTCCACGGCGGTCACGACTGGCTGGCGGAGCACGGGGTGCAGATCATGCTCCTGGACGACGCCGAGTGCGCCGCGATGATGCGCGAGTACATCGCGGCGAACCCGGCCCTGTGGAACGAGGACATCGGCGAATGACCCGGCCGCCGCCCCGGCCGTCTAGTCCCGCAGCCCCAGCAGCGCCGCGTGGTAGCGGAGTTGGTGGCGGCGGAGCAGGACGTCCGCGTCGGTCTCGGCGCTGCCGTCATGACGGGCCCGGGCCTCGTCGCGCAGGGCGGCCAGATCGGCGCAGGCCGCGCAGTCCCGCACCGGGGCGGCGGGGCCGACGCCCGATGCCGGCGGCCCCTGCGTCGAACGGGAGTTGGCCGCGCGGACGCCCGCGCTGAGCCGTTCGCCCGGGTCGGCCGGCCGGAGCGACTCCGGACGCGCCTCCCACTCCCGGCCGCCTCCGAGGGGGCGCAGCAGCGCGTACGGCCCCGCTTTGCCGCGGTACTCGCCGACCCTGTCCGACGCGGGGTCGTAGAGGACCGTTCCTGTCTCGAACCGGCTCTCGGTGGTCTCGGTGTTTTCGGTCATGCCCCGTCCGTGCCCTCTCCGTACCGACTTGGTGACTCTGGGTGTGTCGAGCGTCGCGTGCGGGCACGGTGCGTATCAATGTCCGACGCGTGCCAGTGGGCGCCTGTCACGGAGGAGGGGGACGGCCGTGACGACCAACGCCGCCCTGTTCGGCGAGTTGTTGCGGCACTTCCGCGAGGGGGCCCTGCTGACGCAGGAGGCGCTGGCGAAGGCGATCCCCTGCGACCGGTCACTGGTCGCCCGGGTGGAGGCGGGAACGCGGGTCCCGCAGGAGCCGTTCGCCAAGAAATGCGACGAAGTGCTCCGCACGGGCGGGGCGTTGGCGCGGCTGTGGGGGCGCGTGGACTGGTACCCACAGGTGGAACATCCGGACTGGTTCAGACGCCGGGCGGAGATGGACGGGGAGGCGGTCTGTCTTCAGGAATACCAGGAGCGTGTGATGCCGGGTCTGTTGCAGACCGAGAACTATGCCCGGGCGCTGTTCGCCCGCGTGCTGAGCCCGGCGGAGGCGGAGGAGCGCGTTCGGGAGCGACTCAGCAGGCAGCAGCGTTTCCTTGCCGAAGGCGGCCCTCTCTACCTGGCCGTTCTGGACGAGAGTTGTCTGCGTACGGTCATCGGCGGGGCGGCCGTGATGCGGGAGCAGTGCGCCCACCTGCTCAAGGTGGGACAGCTCGCCAACGTCCGTGTCCAGGTAGCCCCTTCGGGCGATCGCGGGCTCGTCCGGCCCAACACGTCGATGTCACTGATCAAGCTGCCCGACGGACATGAGTGGGTGTACTCGGAATCCCTGGACCAGGGTCATTTCAACGATGATCCGGCCGCTTTCGCGCGTCATAACCGGACCTATCATGTGCTCAGGGCCGACGCGCCGTCAGCCGCCGAGTCCGCCGCACTGATCAGCGACGCGATGGAAGGGTACGAGCACTATGAACAGGCACGAGTTCACAGCGACGACCTGGATCAAAAGCAGCTACAGCGGCGACAACGGCGGCAACTGCATCGAGGTGGCCCCCGGATCCTCCGTCGTCGTCCCCGTCCGTGACAGCAAGAGGCCCGGCGGCCCGGTCGTCGTCGTCGCGCGGAGCGCCTGGGACGCGTTCGTGGAGTCCGTCCGCCGCTGAACGCCGCGCGTCAGTATCCGATGGCCTCCCGCAGAAGCAGCACGGTGCCGCGCCCCGGCTGGGGTTCCGCGTTGAGGATGAGTAGGCGGTTCACCGCGCTGGGCCTTCCGTACACCGCCCGGGCGCGGACGTTCTCCAGCGGGAGGGCGTGTTCATGGACGCGGCGAAGCGCCGTGTCCAGATCCGGCACCACCTTCTGCGCGCCGACGACCCAGACCGCGTGGGCCGCGCCGCCCGCGTTGGCCGGGAGTTGGCTGCCGCTGCCGGAGGCGAGGACGAGCGACCCGGTCTCGGTGACGGCGGCGACGCTGTTGACGACGAACTCGGGGACGGCGACCAGCCTGCGGATCTCGTCGGCGCCGGTGGCGCGGTCGACGGCCAGGACGCGCGGCCTGACGGCGTCGTACCGGCCGCCGGTGTTGATGTCCTCGTCGATGCCGGACAGCCGGAGCGTCTCACTGGCGCCGGTGAGCACGACGGCGCCCTCGGGAAGCAGGTCCTCGACGCGGGCGCGCGCGGCCGCGGCGTCGTCGAGGATCTCGGCGGCGAAGCCGTTGGCCCGCAGCGCGCTCGCTGCCCGTTCCAGTCGTTCGGCCGGCGCGGGGTCCGCGAAGGACGCGGCCGAAGGCGGGGTGGCCGCGGTTCTCGCCGGGCCGGTCCCGGCGCTTCGGGCCGACCGGGGCGCCGTGCCCGCCAGGGGGGACGTGTCGAGGTACCTGACCTCGTACACCCGCTCGGCGAACCTCCAGCCCTCCTCGGTGCGCCGGTAACGGTCGTGGTAGACGGCGAAGTTCAGGCCCTGGCGTCCGTCGAGGGCGCGCGCCAGTTCCTGGATGTAGGCGCGCCCGGTCGCTGTGTCGCCGTCGAGCACGATGGTGCCGGGGTGTGTGGTCTGCACGAAGAAGTCCCACTGGCTCTGCAACCGCTCGCCCCCGGCGAGGATCTCCTCGCGGCCGACCTGCTCCACGGGGATGTTCGGCATGCGCAGGGCGCCGTCCGGGGTGAACAGCGACGCCAGGCGGGGCCGGTCGCGCATCATCGCCGCGTCGGTGAACTCGCCGCGCAGCGCCTCGATCTCGACACGGTCCGCGATGGCCTGGAAGTCGTTCATCGAAGCCTCTCCTCCGTCTTGTCGTCGTCCTCACCGTTACGACAGCGCAGCCCTTCGGAATGTGAGGCGAACGCCGGCCTCACATTCCGGTGGGCTGTCCTGTCGTAATGGGTGGCGGCGCAGGGCGAGCGAGGGAGACGGCCGGACATGACCAGCAGAGGCGAGCCCGGTGACATCCGGAGCGACCCGGGCCCCGGCGTGATCATGGGCGAGCGGCGCCGGCTGATGAATCTCACCTATCGGCTCCTCGGGTCCCTCGCCGACGCCGAGGACGTCGTGCAGGAGACCTACGCCCGCTGGTACGCCATGTCCCCATCGGAGCGGCGGGCCGTGGAGTCGCCCGGTGCCTGGCTGACGACGGTCGCCGGCCGCATCTGCCTGAACCTGCTCGGCTCGGCGCGGGTCAGACGGGAGACGTACGTGGGCGACTGGATCCCGGAACCGCTGCCCGAGCCCACGGAGTGGATCGCCGGGCACTCCGGGGCCGGCGGCACCGACCCGGTCGACCGGATCACCCTCGACGAGTCGGTGACGATGGCCTTCCTGGTCGTCCTCGACGCGATGACCCCGGCCGAGCGCGTCGCGTTCGTCCTGCACGACGTCTTCCGCTACCCCTTCGGCGAGGTCGCCGAGATCGTGGGCCGCACGCCCGCGGCTTGCCGCCAACTGGCCTCGTCCGCCCGTCGCCGCGTCCGCGGCGCGGCTGCCCCGGAGGGACCGGACGCCGAACAGGCCCGCATCGTCAGGCAGTTCAGAACGGCGTGGGAGGCCAAGGACATCGACGCCCTGATCGGCCTGCTCGACCCCGCTGCCACCGCGACCGCCGACGGCGGCGGGCTGGCCGTCACCCACCCGCACCCGATCGTGGGCGCTGAGCGGATCGCGCGGGCCTACGCCAGGATCGCCCGGGTGGCGGGCGACGGCAGGACGTTCCTGGAGTGCACGGTCAACGGGGTGCCCGGCCTGGTGGCGCAGCAGGACGGCGAGATCGCGACCGTGTTCGCGTTCGGGATCGCGGGCGGCCGCATCAGACATATCTGGGCGGTGCGCAACCCGGAGAAACTCCGGCCCTGGCGGATCGGGTCTCAGTCCTGCGGAGGCTGAGGCTCCTCGCCCGACTCGCGCCGCTTCAGCTCGTCCTCGCGGCGGCGCAGGTCGGCCTCCCAGTCCTTGAGGAGCTTCTCCTCGTTCCTGGCCGTCTCGTCCTTGAGGGACTTGAGGAACTCGGGGTTGTCGTCGGGCGCCACCCACTCGGTGCGCCGGGCGCGGGGCTGCTGCTCGGCGGCCGCGGCGCCGCCGGCGGGCACGCGGCGGGGCCGGCCGGCCACCAGCCAGGCGACCGGGCCGACGAGGACCTCGCCGAAGAGCAGGATGATGATGACCCAGACCACCTTCGGCAGCCCGCGCACCTCCTCCTCGGGGGTGTTCAGGCAGTCGATGAAGGCATAGATCCACAGTGCCAGGACCAGCAGGAACGGCAGATACCTGAGCATGGTGGCGGGCTCTCCCGGAAGACGGTGGCGGAGCGTGGGGCAGCCCCGGTGACGGGGTCAGGGTAGCGGGTGGCCGATACTGGTACACATGGCTTACGACGATCTTCGTTCCCTGCTCAGGGCACTGGAACGCGAAGGCGACCTCAAGCGCGTCAAGGCTGAGGTCGATCCGTATCTGGAGGTCGGGGAGATCGTCGACCGGGTCCAGAAGTCCGGGGGCCCCGCGCTGCTCTTCGAGAACGTGAAGGGCTCCGCCATGCCCCTCGCGATGAACGTCTTCGGCACCGACCGGCGGCTGCTGAAGGCCCTCGGGCTGAAGTCGTACGGCGAGATCTCCGAGAAGATCGGCGGACTGCTGCGGCCCGAGCTGCCGCACGGCTTCGTCGGTGTGCGCGAGGCGTTCGGGAAGCTCGGCGCGATGACGCACGTGCCGCCGAAGAAGGTGAAGCAGCAGGACGCGCCCGTCCAGGAGGTCGTCCTGCACGGCGACGACGTCGACCTCGACGTCCTGCCCGCGCTCTTCACCTGGCCGCAGGACGGCGGCTCCTTCTTCAACCTCGGTCTGACGCACACCAAGGACCCCGAGAGCGGGATCCGCAACCTCGGTCTGTACCGCCTCCAGCGGCACGACAAGCGCACGATCGGGATGCACTGGCAGATCCACAAGGACAGCCGCAACCACTACCAGGTCGCCGCGCGCAAGGGCGAGAAGCTGCCCGTGGCGATCGCCTTCGGCTGCCCGCCCGCCGTGACGTACGCCTCCACCGCCCCGCTGCCCGGCGACATCGACGAGTACCTCTTCGCCGGGTTCATCGCCGGCAAGCGGATCGAGATGGTCGACTGCAAGACGGTGCCCCTCCAGGTGCCCGCGCAGGCGGAGGTGGTGATCGAGGGCTGGCTGGAGCCGGGCGAGATGCTGCCGGAGGGGCCCTTCGGCGACCACACGGGCTTCTACACCCCGCAGGAGCCGTTCCCCGCGCTGAAGATCGACTGCGTGACGATGCGGAAGCGGCCGCTGCTCCAGTCGATCGTGGTCGGCAGGCCGCCGACGGAGGACGGCCCGCTCGGCCGCGCCACGGAGCGCTTCTTCCTGCCGCTGCTGAAGGTCATCGTCCCGGACATCGTGGACTACCACCTGCCCGAGGCCGGCGGCTTCCACAACTGTGCGATCGTCTCGATCGACAAGAAGTACCCCAAGCACGCGCAGAAGGTCATGCACGCCGTCTGGGGCGCCCACATGATGTCCCTGACCAAGCTGATCGTCGTCGTGGACTCCGACTGTGACGTCCACGACCTGCACGAGGTGGCCTGGCGGGCGCTCGGCAACACCGACTACGCCCGGGACCTGTCGATCGTCGAAGGCCCGGTCGACCATCTCGACCACGCCTCCTACCAGCAGTTCTGGGGCGGCAAGGCGGGCATCGACGCGACCCGCAAGTGGCCCGAGGAGGGGTACACGCGGGACGGCGGCTGGCCGGAGATGGTGCTGTCCGACCCCGAGACGGCGGCGAAGGTCGACCGCCGCTGGAAGGAGTACGGGCTGTGAGTTCGGCATCCGCGGCGCTGCCGCAGCCGGGACGCACCAAGGCGTTCCTGCGCCTGGTGATGATCGAGCACTCGGTCTTCGCGCTGCCCTTCGCCTACATCGCCGCGCTGACGGCGATGTTCGAGACGGACGGCAACATCCACTGGGGCAGGCTGCTGCTGGTCACCGTCTGCATGGTGGGCCTGCGCACCTTCGCCATGGCGGTCAACCGGATCATCGACCGCGAGATCGACGCCCGTAACCCGCGCACCGCGCAGCGCGAGCTGGTCACGGGCGCGATGTCGGTGCGGCACGCCTGGACCGGCGCGCTGATCGCCCTGGTGATCTTCCTGGGCGCGGCGGCGCTGCTGAACCCGCTGTGCCTGGCGCTCGCCCCCATCGCGGTGATCCCGATGGTGGTCTATCCCTACGGCAAGCGGTTCACCAACTTCCCGCAGGCCATCCTGGGGCTGGCGCAGGCCATGGGCCCGATCGGCGGCTGGCTGGCGATCACCGGCGAGTGGTCCTGGGACGCGGTGATCCTGGGTCTGGCGGTCGGCGTCTGGATCGGCGGCTTCGACCTGATCTACGCCTGCCAGGACGTCGAGACGGACCGTGAGATCGGCGTCATGTCGGTGCCGGCCCGCTTCGGCATCCCGGCGGCCGTGTGGGGCGCGCGGGTCTGCCACGCGATCACGACGGCCCTGTTCGTCTGGTACGCGCTGGCCACGGACGCCGGCGCGTTCTTCTGGCTGGGTCTGGTGATCGTCGCGGGCGCCTTCCTGTACGAGCACACGATCGTGCGGCCGCACGATCTGTCCCGGCTGAACAGGGCGTTCTTCCAGACGAACGGGTTCATCGGCATCAGCCTGTTCGTCTGCGCGCTCGTCGACCTGCTGGTGCGCGGGCTCACGGTGTAGTCCGGTCCTGAAGACCTCCGTGCCCACCGGTACGCTCAAGGTGTGAACGCAGGAGAAACGCAGCGCGTGCCTTGGATCGTGGGGGTGTCCGGGGCGTCTGGTACGCCCTATGCCGCCGCCGTGCTGCGCGCGCTGCTCGCGGGGGGCGAAAGCGTCGACCTGGTGGTGAGCCGGGCCTCGCGGCTCACCCTGCTCGACGAGACCGGCATCTCCTTCCGGGACGCGCACTGGCGCGACGACCTGCGGGAATGGCTGGCCCGGGGGGCCGACGGCAAGCCGGACACCTTCGACGTCGACCTCGGGGGCGTCCGCTACTGGGGAGCCGGGGACCTGGCGGCGGGGCCGTCCTCGGGGTCGTACCCGGTCAAGGGGATGCTGATCGTCCCCGCCTCGACGGCCTGTGTCGCCGGGGTCGCCCTCGGGCTGTCCAAGGACCTGCTCCAGCGGGCCGCGAGCGTCACGCTCAAGGAGCGCCGGCCGCTGGTCGTGGCCGTGCGCGAGACGCCGCTGAACGGGCAGACGCTGCGTCACCTGGTCGCGCTGGACGACGCGGGTGCGAGCGTCGTGCCCGCCTCGCCCGCCTTCTACGCGGGGGCGACCCACATCCAGGACCTGGTCGACTTCGTGGCCGGCCGCGTGCTCGACGCGGCGGGGGTCGCGCACGGGCTCTACCGCCGGTGGGACGGCGAACTGGGCGGCGCGAACGGAACGCGGGGCACCTGAGCGCCTTCGGGCACACCGCAGTACCTCTCATCTCTTTCAGGAACTCTGATCGGAAGGCTTCGATTCGCATGGACGCGGTGGACAGACAGCTCATCCAGGCCCTGAGGGAGAACGGCCGGGCCTCCTACGCGGAGCTGGGGCGCCTCGTCGGTCTGTCGGGACCCAGCGTCACCGACCGCATCAACCGGCTGGAGGCGGCCGGTGTCATCACCGGTTACCGCGCCACGGTGAACGCCGCCCAGCTCGGTCTCGGCGTCACCGCCCTGATCGGCATCTCCCTCTCCGACGCCGCCGACCACGAGGACGTGGCGAACCGGATGAAGGACCTCAGCGAGATCGAGGACTGCTGGTTCATCGCCGGCGACGACTCCTTCATGCTCAAGGTGCGGGCCAACGACGTCGACGGCCTCGAGCGGATCATCCGCCGGCTCAGCGGGACCAAGGGGGTCTCCCGCACCCGCACCACGATCGTGCTCTCCACCAAGTGGGAGAACCGGGTGGGGGAACTGCCCGAAGAGGTATAGGTCCGCTTCAGGGCGGTCCGGGGGTGCCCCCGGCCCGAGGGGCGGGGGCGTACGGTTGGTCGTCGGCGTCGGCGGTGTCGTCGCAGGAAGTCACAGAGAGGTGCGGGCATGGATGTCGGACTCAAGCGCGAGCTCGAGGAGAAGGTCAGGGCCGGTGAGCGGCTGACCCGTGAGGACGGCATCGCGCTGTACGAGTCGGACGACCTGGCGTGGCTGGGCGGCCTGGCGCACGAGGTGCGGACCCGCAAGAACGGCGACGTCGTGCACTTCAACGTCAACCGGCACCTCAACATGACGAACGTGTGCACCGCGTCCTGCGCCTACTGCTCCTTCCAGCGCAAGCCGGGCGAGAAGGACGCGTACACGATGCGCATCGAGGAGGCGGTGAAGCTCGCCAAGGCGATGGAGGGCGAGAACCTCACCGAGCTGCACATCGTCAACGGCCTGCACCCCAACCTGCCGTGGCGCTACTACCCGCGCTCGCTGCGCGAGCTGAAGGCCGCGCTCCCGGACGTCTCCCTGAAGGCGTTCACGGCGACGGAGATCCACCACTTCGAGACGATCAGCGGGCTGTCCGCCTCCGAGATCCTCGACGAGCTGATCGACGCCGGCCTGGAGTCGCTGACCGGCGGCGGCGCCGAGATCTTCGACTGGGAGGTCCGGCAGCACATCGTCGACCACCGCACCCACTGGGAGGACTGGTCGCGCATCCACCGGCTGGCGCACGAGAAGGGCCTCAAGACCCCGTGCACCATGCTGTACGGGCACATCGAGGAGCCGCGGCACCGGGTCGACCACGTCCTGCGGCTGCGTGAGCTCCAGGACGAGACGAACGGCTTCCAGGTCTTCATCCCGCTGCGCTACCAGCACGACTTCGTCGACATGCAGGACGGCAAGGTCCGCAACCGGCTCCAGGCGCGCACCCAGATGGCGACCGGCGCGGAGGCCCTCAAGACCTTCGCGGTGTCGCGGCTGCTGTTCGACAACGTTCCGCACGTCAAGGTCTTCTGGGTCATGCACGGCGTCCAGACCGCGCAGCTCGCGCTCCAGCACGGCGCCGACGACATGGACGGCTCGGTCGTCGAGTACAAGATCACGCACGACGCCGACAACTACGGCACGCCCAACAAGCTGACCCGCGACGACCTGCTGGACCTCATCCGGGACGCCGGCTTCCGCCCGGTGGAGCGCAACACGCGGTACGAGATCATCCGCGAGTACGACGGTCCCGACCCGGCCCGCCGTGAGTCGCCGCAGCCGATGCGGGTCTGAGCGCGCACGGGGGCGGGGGCTTGGAAGCCAGGGTCACGTAAGGACTACCATCCTTTCGTGGCCCTTACTTTCACTCTCGACCCCGCCGTCACCCCCGCGCTGCGCGACGGCATCCTCGACCTGTGGACGGACGTCTCCAACGCGGGCGGGGCCGTCGGCTTCGTGCCGCCGGTGGAGCGGGAGACCGTACGGCCCGAACTGGTCCGCCACCTCGTCCAGATGGCCGAGGGCCGCACCCGGCTGCTCGTCGGGCACGACCCGGCCGGCGAGGTCGCCGCGACCGCGTTCCTCACCTTCAACACGCACCGGCTCCAGACCCACTGGGTGATGCTGTACACGGTGATGGTGCACCCCCGGCACCAGGGCAAGGGCTACGGCCGCGACCTGCTGGCGGCCGCCGCCGAGCAGGCCCGCACCTTCGACGGCATCGAGGCGATCCGCCTCACCTGCCGCGGCGGGCTCGGCCTGGAGCGCTTCTACGGCTCCTGCGGCTACAAGGAGGTCGGACGGATCCCCGGCGCCATCCGGGTCGCGCCGGGGGACGACCGCGACGACGTCGTCATGCTGCTGCCGCTGGCCTGACACCCGCTCGCACCCCGCTGCAAGATCGGGGTCCCGGCGTGCTTCACTGGATGCTGGCCCCTTTTGGAATCGGAAGAGTGGATTGACATGCTCCGCTACACACTGATGCGCCTCGGTGTCTTCGCCGGCTGCTTCGTGGTCGTCTGGGGCCTCGTCTACTCGGGCGTCGTCCCCCGCGGCCTCGGTGACTCCAACCTGATGTGGATCCTGCTGCTGTCGCTGGTGATCTCCGCGCCGATCAGCTTCGTGGTGCTGCGCAAGGAGCGCGACCGCGCCTCGGTGCAGGTCGTGCAGCGGGTGGACCGGATGAAGGCCAACCTGGACGCCAACCGCTCCCAGGAGGACGCCACCGCCGACGAGGCGGCGCACGCCCAGGGCCAGGCGCAGGGCCAGGCGCAGGCTTCCTGACCCGTATCGCGCGGCGCGGGCCCGGACGGGCCCAACTACGCTGTGTCCATGGGTGCCGTGAAGACCAAGCGGATGCCGCGTGCGGTCCGTGAGCAGCAGATGCTGGACGCCGCCGTGGAGACCTTCGGCCGCCGCGGGTACATGGCCGCGTCGATGGACGAGATCGCCGAACTCGCGGGCGTGTCCAAGCCGTTGGTGTACCTGTACCTGAACTCCAAGGAAGACCTTTTCACCGCCTGCATCCGGCGCGAGGCCAAGGCGCTCGTCGCGGCGGTGCGCACCGGTGTGCGCACCGACCTGCCCGCCGACCGGCAGCTGTGGGACGGCCTGCTGGCGTTCTTCGCGCACACCGCAGAGCATCCCCACGCCTGGTCCGTCCTGCACCTCCAGGCCCGCACCCACGGGGAGCCGTTCGCCGCCGAGGTCGCGGCGATGCGCGAGGAGATCGTCGCGTTCGTCACCCAGCTGATCGTGGTCGCGGCCCGGGAGGCCCACCGCGACCCCGACCTGCCCGAACGCGAGGTCGCCGGACTCGCCGAGGCACTGGTCGGCGCCGCCGAGTCCCTCGCCGCGTGGGCCAACACCGCCGCGGGCACCACCGCCCGCCAGACGGCGACGACCCTGATGAACTTCGCCTGGGCCGGCCTCGGCGACCTCATGGACGGCCGGTCCTGGACCCCGCCGGAGGACTGAGCGCCTCCGGCGGGCCCGGGCGACCGCCTCAGCTCAGGTCCATCGCCTCCGCGGGGATCAGCGCCGGGGCCTGCTCGCTGTCCGAGGCCGAGGTGTCGGACTCGGAGCCGTACCCGGTGTCCACCCGCTCCTGCCCCTCGCAGTCGACCCGGAGGCTGACGTGCGTGCCGCCGCCCTTCTCCGCCGCCGTGTGGATGCGCAGCGCGAGCATGTCGGCGTTCGCGACGGTGTAGTCGGACTCGCCGATGTTGGAGGCCTTGCTCGGCCAGTAGGGGCCGGGACGCTTGGAGTCGTCGCCGACGAAGAGTTCCATGTAGCAGACCATGCAGGGCCGCTTGACCCCGGCGATCGCGGTGACGCTGCCCTCCGGGGCGCTCTCCACGATGCGGCGCTCGGCGTGCAGACCGTCGTTGGCGGCGTCCTCCTGCTTCGCGGGCACGTTCACCGAGCCGCCCAGCGCCTGGAGAACCGTGCCGTAGGCCTCCATGCCCGCCCGGTCGGCCAGCAGACGTGAGGCCACCTTCTGGGCGTGCCGTTGCTCGCGCGCTGTACGGCTGGAGAGGTTCGGCTCGCCGGCTTCCAGGACCGCGGCGAGGAACGCCTTGGCGTTGTCCTTGCCCTCGTACAGGTCGGAAAGGGCCTTGTTGGCGCCGTCCTTGTTCGACGAGATGTACAGCTGGTACCTCATGGCGGCGCCCGCGTCCGGCCCGTCCTGCTGGACCCCGCTCACGCCCGCCTGCACCTCCTCGGGCTGCTTGCGCAGGTCGTTGAGGTAGGCGAAGGTGACGGTGGAGATCCAGCGCAGGGCCTGTTCGGCGCGCTCCGTGGCGTAGGAGCGCTTCGTGCTGATGTTGTCGGTGCCGTGGTACATCGCGCTCAGCGCGGCGCCCTTGAGTCCCTCGCTCATCGCGTGCGCGGGGGCGTTCGCCGAGGCGACGGGGAAGTGCACGGTCTTGTTCTGCTGACCGCCGTACTCCTTCCAGCCGTGGTTCTGCACCAGCGCCTTGGTGATCGCCTGCGCCACGGTCGCCTTCTTGCCGCTCCGGCCGGCCTTGGACTTGGTCGCCTCCTTGGGCATCCGCTGCACGTTCTGCCGCTCACCGGTCCCGGCCGCCGCCCGCTGGACCGGGGCCCCGCGGCCCGCCGAGCCGGGCAGCGAGAGGTCGGGGGCCGAACCCTGCGCCACCAGGCGGCCGTTGGAGGCCGACTGACGCTCGAAGGAGTCGCCGGGGCTGGACACCTTCACGCCCGAGCCGTTGTCGGTGCCCGCCACCGGACCCTGCGACTGCTGCCGCACGTGGTCGAGTTCGTGGAACATCGTCTCGTCGTCCACCCGGGACGAGCCCAGCACGATGTGGTGGCCGATGGTCATGGCGTGCGCGTTGAAGTCGGCGCTCGCGCGCTGGGCGGTCGCGTCGTTGTGCACCCGCACATGGCCGAGCGGCATCCCGTAGGCCTGCTCGGCCTTGGCCTGGATGCGCGGGTCCAGGCTGCTGCCGCCGGAGCCGGTCACCTCGGTCAGCGACACCCGGCGCTGCACCGCGTCCTGCTCCGTGTCCGCGGCCCGCGCGTCCCGCTGGACCGACCGGTCCGCGTGGCCGCAGCCGGGGCCGTGTTCGTGCCGCTGTTCCTCGATGGCTCGCGTCACCGCCGCGTTGCCCGCCGAGCGCTGGAGGGCGAGCAGCCCCGCCGCCGGCCCCGGGAGCGGCGACCGTGTCGGCCCCTTTCCGGCTTTGGGCCGGCGGATACCGCCCAGGTCGTTCTCCTGGTCCTGCGCGCGCATGGACGCTCCTCTCAGCGACGGATCCATGTGAACCCACCACTGTGCTCGACCGGACGCGACCGGGGTAAGGGCCTGGAGGGCAGTGTCGGGGGCCGATCGTGCAGGATCACCGGGGCCGCCCGCCCGGGAGCGGATCCACCCGGCCGCTCACATGGACCCGGGCCGCGCCGCCCGTCCCGCGCAGCTCGAAGCGCGCGCCGTCCGCCGCGAAGGCCACCGTCCCCGGCAGCAGGACCGGTGCCCGGAACTCCGCGTGGATCCGTACCGCCTGGGGCGTGCCGTGGGCCGCGAGACAGCGGGCCACGGTCCACATGCCGTGGGCGATGGCCCGGGGGAACCCGAAGAGGCGGGCGGTGAGCGGGTGGAGGTGGATGGGGTTGCGGTCGCCCGACGCGGCGCCGTAGCGCCGTCCGACGTCCGCGGCGAGCCGCCACTCGTCGAGCACGGGAAGCGGACACGGGTCCGGCGCCGCCGGCGCGCTGCCGGGCTCCGGGTCGCCAGGGGCGGGCTCGGTGCGGTGCCGGGAGAGATAGGTGCTCGTCGACTCCCACACGAGCGCGCCGCCGTCCCGCAGCTCCGTGACGACGACCGCCTCGGTCCCGCGCCGGTGCGGTGCCAACCGGTCGACGAACACCGTGAGTTCGTAGGTCCCGGAGGCCGCCAGGGCGGTGTGCCGGGTGATGTCGATCGACGTGTGGACGAGACCGAGCAGCGGGAGGGGGAAGCCTCGGCCGCTCATGATCCGCATGGCCAGCGGGAAGCCCAGGACATGGGGATAGGTGAGCGGCAGGGAGTCCTCGCCGGTCGGGAAGCCGCACACCCGCTCGTAGGCGGCCAGCCGGTCCACGTCCACCCGCAGGCCGGGCAGGACGAGCCGGTCACCGGCGCCCGCGAACCGCACCCCCGGCCGGGGCCGCCGCAGCGGTGAGCGCAGCGCGCCGAGGGCGAGCCGCACGCCGAGGGCGGGGGGTCCGGACAGCATGATCACGACGCCGCTCACTACGCCCCCAGCAGACTCTGGCCGCACACCCGCACGACCTGGCCGTTCACCGCGCCGGACGCCGGATGGGCGAGCCAGGCGGTCGTCTCGGCCACGTCGACGGGCAGGCCGCCTTGCGCGAGGGAGTTCATCCGGCGGCCCGCCTCCCGGATGAACAGGGGCACCGCGGCGGTCATCCTCGTCTCGATGAAGCCCGGCGCCACCGCGTTCACCGTGACCCCGTGCCCGGCGAGGGCGCGCGGTGCGAGGGACCTGACCAGTCCGGCGACGCCCGCCTTGCTCGCGCCGTAGTTGGTCTGCCCCGCGTTGCCCGCGAGTCCGGCGATGGAGGCGGTGGCCACGATCCGGCCTCCCGGTCGCAGGACGCCCTTGGCGAGCAGCGCGTCCGTGGTCCGCAGCACGCTCGCCAGATTGACGTCGAGGACCGAACTCCAGCGTTCGGCAGGCATGTTGGCCAGCCGCCGGTCGCGGGTGATGCCCGCGTTGTGGATCAGCACGTCCAGTCCGCCGGGCAGCCCGGCGGCGATCCGCTCGCCCGCGTCGGCGGCGGTGATGTCGAGGGTCAGGGCGTTGCCGCCCAGCCGCGCGGCGACCCGGCGGGCGTCCTCCTCGGCCTGCGGTACGTCGAGGACGACGACATGGGCGCCGTCCCGGGCGAGCGTCTCGGCGACGGCCTCGCCGATACCGCGGGCGCCGCCGGTGACGAGCGCCGTGCGGCCGGCGAGGGGGAGCGACGGGCCGTCGGGCCCCTGGTCGTCCCCGGGCCCGGTTCCCCCGGCCCCGGCGGCCCCCACGGTGATCACCTGGCCGCTGACGTAGGCCGACTTGGGGGAGAGGAGGAAGAGCAGGGTGGACCCGGCGGCCCGGGCGTCGGTCAGCCGGACGAGGTTCACCGTCCTGCCCCGCCCGATCTCCTTGCCCAGGGACCGCACGAACCCCTCCAGGGCCTGTTGCGCGGCGGCCTGGTGGTGGTCCGAGGCGTCCAGGGGGGCGCCCAGCACGACGATCCGCCCGCCGGCCGCCACCGACCGCACGACCGGGTGCAGCGCCGAGTGCACCCCGGCGAGCGCGTCGACGTCACGGACACCGGTGGCGTCGAGGACGACGGCGGCCGGGGATCCCGTCGGCGCCGCCGGTCCTTCGGGTCCGGTGGGCAGGCCGGTGCGGGCCAGGACCGGCGCGAGGTCGAGCGCCGACGGGCCGCCTGCCGTCAGGTGCAGCAAGTGGCCTTCCAGGGTGGGGTGTTCGGGCGTCCAGCGCCTGAGCGCCGCCGGTTGCGGGAGTCCGAGCCGCCGGGTGAGGAGGCGGCCTGGCGCGGTGGCGGTGAAGCTCAGATAGCGGTCGGCCATGATGATCTCCCACGGGCTCGGCGCACACGTCGTACCGGGTGCTTACTCTGAAGTAAGGTTACCGTGGGTAAGTCTAGGTCACGGGTGAGGAGCAGGTCGAGATGAGTACCTCGGAGCCGTCACGGACGAGCCGGCGCACCAGCCATCTGAAAGTCGCGGGGAGCGCGGCGCCGCAGCCCCGCCCGGAACTGCCCCGCGTGCGCCGCGTGGCGATCGTCGCGGGCACCCGGATCCCCTTCGCCCGTTCCGACGGTCCCTACGCCACCGCCTCCAACCAGGAGATGCTGACGGCGGCCGTGAACGGGCTCGTGAACCGTTACGCGCTCGACGTGCCCGGCGTCGTGGGCGAGTTCGTCGCCGGAGCCGTCCTCAAGCACAGCCGTGACTTCAACCTCGCCCGGGAGACCGTCCTCGGTTCCCGGCTCGACGCCCGCACCCCCGCCTACGACATACAGCAGGCCTGCGGCACGGGTCTCCAGGCCGTCGTCGCCGCGGCCAACAAGATCGCCCTCGGTCAGACCGAGTCCGCGATCGCGGGCGGCGCCGACACCGCGAGCGACGCCCCGCTCGGCGTCAACGACCGTCTGCGCAGGATCCTGCTGGAGGCCCGCCGGGCGAAGTCCACGGGCGCCCGCCTCGGCGCCCTCGCACGGATCCGCCCCTCCCATCTGATCCCGGAGATCCCGCGCAACGCCGAGCCGCGCACCGGTCTGTCCATGGGCGAGCACGCGGCGGTCACCGCCCGCGCCTGGGGCGTCGGCCGCGCGGACCAGGACGAACTGGCGGCCACGAGCCATCAGCGCCTCGCGGCCGCGTACGAGCGCGGCTTCTTCGGCGACCTGGTCGTCCCGTTCCGCGGACTGGACCGCGACCAGAACCTGCGCCCGGACTCCACGGTGGAGAAACTGGCCGCGCTCAGGCCCGTGTTCGGCACCGACGGCCCCGAACCGACCATGACGGCGGGCAATTCGACACCGCTCACCGACGGGGCGGCGGTGGTGCTCCTCGCCTCCGAGGAGTGGGCCGAGGCGCGGGGCCTGGAACCGCTCGCCTACCTGACGGCGTACGAGACGGCGGCCGTGGACTTCGTGCGCGGCGATGTGGCGGGCGGCGAGGACGGGTTGCTGATGGCGCCCGCGTACGCCGTCCCGCGGATGCTGGAGCGGGCCGGTCTGGGCATCGAGGACTTCGACCTGGTCGAGGTCCACGAGGCCTTCGCCTCCCAGGTGCTGGCGACCCTGGCGGCCTGGGAGAAGAGAGGGCTTGCGCCGGTGGACCGCGACCGGCTGAACGTGGCGGGCTCCTCCCTCGCCACCGGCCACCCCTTCGCCGCGACCGGCGCCCGTATCGTGGCCACCCTGGCCAAGCTGCTCGCCGAACGGGAGGGCCCCGCGCGCGGGTTGATCTCGATCTGCGCGGCGGGCGGGCAGGGCGTGACCGCGATCCTCGAACGAACCTGAAGATTCCTCATATAACCCCCGAGATTGCACATCCCCAGCCCCGGAACATTCCCGAACACGCACAAGCCCCACACGTGCGCGCCGTACGATCCCCTACCTAACCGGCGGTAACCCCTGTCTTCGGGGGCATCCCGGTTGAACGCCTCGGTGCGCGAGGCACGTACGTCATGCAGCAAGCAGTTTCGTCGCTGCACGCCCAGGGAGCCGCCCGTGTCCACGCCGTCGTATCCAGATGCCGGTCCGGCGTACGCCGACCCGGACGCTCCCCCCGCCCTGGTGGAACCCGAGACACGACGGCTGGACGGCGCGGTACGGGAGGCCTCCGTACCGGCGTTCGCGCGGCCGGTCACCTACGGCTCGCTCGCCGACCTGCCCTACGACAACGCGGCCGCCGACCCCGGTGCGGTGGTCCTCAGCCGCAAGGGCCCGGACGGCGAGTGGACGGACATCACGGCCGAACGCTTCGCCGCCCAGGTCCACGCGGTGGCCAAGGGACTGATCGCGGAAGGGCTCGTCCCCGGCGACCGGCTCGCCATCATGGCCCGCACGACCTACGAATGGACGCTCCTCGACTTCGCGGCCTGGGCGGCCGGCCTGGTCACCGTGCCGATCTACCCGACCTCCTCCGTCTTCCAGACCCGCTGGATCCTGCACGACTCGGGCGCGGTCGCCCTGGTCACCGAGGCCACCGCCCAGGCCGCGACCCTCGGCCCCGAACTCGACCGGCTGCCCGACCTGCGGCACCTGTGGGTCATGGACAAGGGGCACGTGGACCGGCTCATCGAGGCGGGCGAGCACGTCCCGGACGCCGAGGTGGAGATCCGCCGGGGGATGCTGGTCCCCGACACGCTCGCCACCCTCATCTACACCTCCGGCACCACGGGCCGCCCCAAGGGATGCGCGCTCACCCACGGCAACTTCTTCGCCGAGGTCGACAACGCGATCGAACTCCTCTACCCGGTCTTCAAGTCGGAGGGCGAGGACCTCTCGGTCCTGCTCTTCCTGCCCATGTCCCACGTCTTCGGCCGGATGGTCGCCATCGCCTGCGTCCGCGCGCGCGTCCGCCTCGGCCACGCCCCGAGCCTCAAGGCCGACGAACTTCTCCCGGACCTGGCGGCCTTCAGACCCACCTGTCTGCTGGCCATCCCGTACATGCTGGAGAAGATCTTCAACACCGCCCGGGCGAAGGCGGAGGCGAGCGGCAAGCTCTCCTCCTTCGACCGGGCGGCCGGCGTCGCGCGCCGCTACGGCGAGGCGGTGGAGGCGCACAAGACCGGCACCGGATCAGGCCCGGCGGCCACCCTGCGCGCGGCCCGCGCCCTCTACGACCCGCTCGTGTACCGCCGGATCCGCGGCGCCATGGGCGGCCGCGTCCGGCACGCCATCTGCGGCGGCTCCCCCCTGGGCCGCCGCCTCTCCGCCTTCTACCTCGGCGCGGGCATCGAGATCTACGAGGGCTACGGCCTGACCGAGACGACGGGCGCGTCCACGGTCACCCCGCCGCTCAAGCCCCGGCTGGGCACCGTCGGCTGGCCCCTGCCCGGCACGAAGATCCGCATCGCCGCCGACGGCGAGATCCTGATCGCCGGCGAACACGTCCTGAGGGGTTACTGGGACCCGGCGGCGGGAGGAGTCGTCCCCGCCGCCCCCGACGGCTGGCTGCCCACCGGCGACCTCGGCGAACTGGACGACGAGGGCTACCTCACGATCACCGGCCGCAAGAAGGAAATGATCATCACGGCGGGCGGCAAGAGCGTCGCCCCCGCCCCGCTGGAGAACTGGCTGCGCTCCCACCCCCTGATCTCCCAGGCCATGGTCCTCGGCGACGGCCGCCCCTACGTCTCCGTCCTGCTCACCCTCGACCCGGACGGCCTCACCCACTGGCGCCAGATGAACGGCAAGCACCCGGTCCCGGCGGAACTGCTCGTCGACGACCCCGAACTGCACGCCGTGCTCCAGCGCGCGATCGACGAGGCCAACAAACTGGTGTCCCGCCCGGAGTCGATCCGCCGCTTCGCCGTCCTGCCGACCGATTTCTCCGAACTCACCGGCCACCTCACCCCGTCGATGAAACTCCGCCGGGAGGTCGTTCTGCGGGACTTCGCGGACCAGGTGGAAGGGCTGTACGCGCACGAGACCCGATGACGGCGGCCGCCGCGCGAACGGCTCGCGCGGCGGCCCCCGGACGGGGAACATACGGCTCGTGAACGGCATCGAGTTCTACGACCACTACTACACGGACCCGTCCGTGCTCCCGAACTCCTGTCCGGCGCTCCTGTGGCTGCCGCCGTGCCGGTGTCCGGCCCGCGGGCCGGGGCCGTCGTCAGCGGCTCGGCCGGCCGTCCCGGAGGGCGCTGTCGCTGTCGGGGTGCAGGGGGAAGATCTGGTCCAGGCCGACGATGCGCAGGATGCGCAGGGTGTTCGCCGGGACCCCGGCGAGGGCGATGTCGGCCTGGGCGGCGTGTGCGTGCTGGTGGGTGGCGATCAGCGCGGTGATGCCGCTGGAGTCGCAGAACTCCATGCCGCTCAGGTCCAGGACGAGGCGCTGGCCCGGCCGCAGGGCGATCGTGGGCAGCAGTTCGCGCAGCCGGTCGGCGTGGCCGTAGTCGAGGTCGCCGAGGATCTCGAGGACGGGGCCGGCCGGGGTGTCCCGGGTGGTGATGCCGAGGGTGTTCACGGGGTGCCCTCCGCGGCCTGGCCGGCGGGGACCCCGAGGGCGAGCAGGGCGGTGTCGTCGTCGAGGCCGTCGCCGAAGCCGGCCAGCAGTCCGGTCAGGGCGGTGACGACGTCCCGGGGGCTCCGACCGGCGTGCCGGGTGACGAACTCCCGCAGGGCCTCGTCCCCGTAGAGGCTGTCGCGGTCCGCGCCGGTGCGGGCCTCGGTGAGGCCGTCGGTGTAGAGCAGCAGCGTGTCCCCGGGAGCGAGGACGGTGGTCGCGCCGACGAAGCGCGCCTCGGGCAGCACCCCGACGAGCAGACCGCCCGGCGTGGGCAGGAAGTCGGCCGTGCCGCCGGCCCGCAGGACGAGGGCCGGCGGGTGGCCGCCCGAGGCGATCCGGACGGCCGTCTGCCCGGTGCCGGGGTCGGGTTCGAGGACGCCGAAGACGGCCGTGCAGTAGCGCGGGTCGCCGCCGCCGGAGTAGCGCTCGTGCAGCACCTTGTTGAGGGTCGACAGGGCGGCGACCGGGTCGGGGTCGTGCAGTGCGGCGGCCCGCAGGGTGTAGCGGGTCAGCGAGGTGACGGCGGCGGCCTGCGGCCCCTTGCCGCACACGTCGCCGAGGAAGAAGGCGAAGCGTTTGCCGTCGACGGGGAAGACGTCGTAGAAGTCGCCGCCGAGCCGGTCGGGGGAGGCCGCGTGGTAGTAGGCGGCCGTCTCCACGCCGGGTACCGGCGGCAGGTCGGCGGGCAGCAGCGACTGCTGGAGGACGGCCAGCGCCTCCTGGAGCCTGGCGCGGTCGGCCTCGGCCCGGCGGCGGGCCTCCTCGGCCTCCTTGCGGCCGCGCAGCAGCTCCGCCTCGTAGGCCCGGCGGTCGCGGGCGTCGAAGACGGTGGTGCGGATCAGCAGCGGCTCGCCGGTGTCGCCGTGCTTGACCACGGAGGAGACCAGCACGGGTATCCGGTCACCGCCGGTCTGCCTCATCTCCAGGGCGACGCCGCCGATCCGGCCCTGCATCCGCAGCAGCGGCGCGAAGTGCGTCTCGTGGTAGAGCTTGCCGCCCACGGTCAGCAGGTCGGTGAAGCGCAGCTGCCCGACCACCGCCTCCCGCTCCAGGCCGAGCCAGTTCAGCAGCGTTTCGTTGATCTTCGCGATGGTGCCGTCCATCAGCGTGGACAGGTATCCGCAGGGCGCGCTCTCGTACAGGTCCTCGGCGCTGTCCTCCAGCAGCGCGGCGAACGCGGCGTCCGAGGTCCTGCGGCCGTCGGCGTCCCCCGGATCGCCCGGTCCGGGCTGCTGCCCGGTGCGGCTCATCACCGCAGGCCTGCCAGGAAGCCGGTGATCGCCGCGTTGGTGGCCTCGGGCGCGGACAGGTGCGGGCAGTGCCCGGTGGCGTCGAGGGTGATCAGGGTCGAACCGGGGACCGCCCCGTGGACGAAGGCGCCGACCTCCCGGGGCGCGATGGCGTCCTGGGTGCACTCCAGCACCAGCGTCGGCACGTCCACCCGCTTCAGGTCGTCCCTGGAGTCCGACAGGAAGGTGGCCCGGGCGAAGACCCGCGCCATCTCCGGGTCGGTGGCGCAGAAGCTGTTCGTCAGCTCGGCGCCGAGTTCGGGGCGCTCGGGGTTTCCCATGATCATCGGAGCCATCGCCGCCGACCAGCCGAGGTAGTTGGACTCCAGGGAGTCCAGCAGCTCGTCGATGTCCTGTGCACTGAATCCACCCCGGTAGCCCTCGTCGTCGATGTAACGCGGTGAGGGGGCCACCATCACGAGGGCCCCGATGCGCTCCGGAGCCCGGCCGAGGGCCAGCACCCCGATCATCGCGCTCACCGAGTGCCCCACGAAGACCGCGTCACGCAGGTCGGCCGCCTCGCAGATCTCCACCACGTCGCGGGCGTAGCCCTCGAGGGAGGCGTAGCGCCGCGCCGAGAAGGCGGACGGGTCCGAGCGGCCGGAGCCGACGTAGTCGAACATCACCACGCGGTGGCCCGCGGCGACCAGGGCGGGCGCCGTGAGCCGCCACATGTTCTGGTCACAGCCGAACCCGTGCGCCAGCACCACCGTCCGCCCGCCCGGATCGCCGGTGACGGTGACGTTGTTCCTGCGAGCGATGTCCATGCCCCCCATCCTCGCAAACTCCCCGGCCGGTACCCCTCGCACGTGGTGCGCCCTAGGCGTGCGGCCTCGCCGGCCTGCGGGCGATCAGCAGGGCCTGCGGAACCGCCTCGCCGCCTTCGGTGTCCGGCTCCCGCACGGTGCGCGAGACCATCGCGAAGCCCGCCGCCGTCAGCAGCGCGGCCATCCGCTCCGGGCGCCGGCGTTCGAAGTCGATGGCGACCGGACGGCCCCAGGGGCGGTCGTAGTGCCGCGGCTCGTCGCCGACCTGGAAGCCGAGGAGGAGATGACCGCCGGGTGCGAGGACCCGGTAGAACTCGGTGAAGAGGGCGGGCAGCTCCTCCACGGGGGTGTGGATGGAGGAGTAGTACGAGACGACTCCCGCCAGGGCGCCGTCGGGCAGGTCCAGGTCGAGCATGGAGCCCTGGGCGAACGGGATCCCCGGGTTCTCGCGCCGGGCGATCGCCAGCATCGACTCCGACAGGTCGACCCCGGACATCTCCAGGCCCAGCGCGGCGAGGAACCCCGTCGTGCGGCCGGGACCGCAGCCGAGGTCGGCGACCCGGCCGCCGGGCCCGACGAGTTCGGCGTAGGCCGTGAGGACCGCCCGGTCCAGCGGCTTCGCGGTGATCCCGTCGCGGAACTGCTCGGCGTAGTCCTCGGCGACGGCGTCGTAGAAGGTGCGGGTGGCGGTGACGAAACCGGGGGTGGTGTCCGTGGTGTCGGTCATGGGCGGGGACCCTAGCGGTGCCCACCGACAGGCCGGCCGTGCCCGGCGGACCCAAGGCAGGAGCCCCGTGCCGTACGGCACGGGGCTCCTTGGGTACTGCTCTCAGACTTGCGATCTCAGGGTGTGGAGATCAGACGGGGGTGACGTTCTCCGCCTGGGGACCCTTCGGGCCCTGCGTCACGTCGAAGGAGACCTGCTGGTTCTCCTCGAGCGAGCGGAAACCCTGCGCGTTGATCGCGGAGTAGTGGACGAAGACGTCGGGGCCGCCGCCTTCCTGGGCGATGAAGCCAAAGCCCTTTTCGGCGTTGAACCACTTCACGGTTCCGGTAGCCATAAGCCCTCCTTGGGCCCAAAGGGTTGCCCTGCTCCAGAACCCTGCAAGCGTGAAAGCAAGTGCCGCACAACTGCATACGTCTGAAAACGACGAGAGCCCGCGGTTACATGCTCCGCAGGCTCTGTACTGCAAGGGAAACCAAACTGCAACTTGCGGGCGAGCCTAGCATGCGGGCAGCCGAAAGCAACAGAGGTCAAGATCACGTCACCCGGATGTTTGAAGATCGGTGGAAGGTCTTGACCGAGGGGGTGGAGTGCCCACCGTATCCGATGGGGTCTAGCCTCGCGATGTGGACAATTCTCGCACCCGGCCGCGCGTCGGCCACATCCAGTTCCTCAACTGCCTGCCCCTCTACTGGGGGCTCGCGAGAACCGGCACCCTCCTCGACTTCGAGCTGACGAAGGACACCCCGGAGAAGCTCAGCGAGCGGCTGGTCCGGGGCGAGCTCGACATCGGGCCGGTCACCCTCGTCGAGTTCCTCAAGAACGCCGACGACCTGGTCGCCTTCCCCGACATCGCCGTCGGCTGCGACGGCCCGGTGATGTCCTGCGTGATCGTCTCCCAGGTCCCGCTGGAGGAGCTGGACGGCGCCAGGGTCGCCCTCGGCTCGACCTCCCGGACCTCCGTGCGCCTGGCCCAGCTGCTGCTGGCCGACCGCTTCGGCGTCCGCCCCGACTACTACACCTGCCCGCCCGACCTGAGCCTGATGATGCAGGAGGCCGAGGCGGCCGTCCTCATCGGCGACGCCGCGCTGCGGGCCAACCTGCTGGACGGGCCCAGGTTCGGTCTCCAGGTGCACGACCTCGGGGCGCTCTGGAAGGAGTGGACCGGCCTGCCGTTCGTCTTCGCCGTGTGGGCGGCGCGCCGCGACTACCTGGAGCGCGAGCCGGTCATCACCCGCAAGGTCCACGAGGCCTTCATCGAGTCCCGCAACCTCTCCCTGGAAGAGGTCGCCAAGGTCGCCGAGCAGGCGGCCCGCTGGGAGGAGTTCGACGAGCGGGTGCTGGAGCAGTACTTCACCACCCTCGACTTCCGCTTCGGCGGACCCCAGCTGGCGGCCGTGACCGAGTTCGCCCGCCGTGTCGGTCCCACCACCGGCTTCCCGGCGGACGTCAGAGTCGAGCTGCTCACCCCTTAGCAACGGCACTACGCTGCTGCCGAGTCCAACGGGGCCCCGCCGGGCGCCTTTCGGGGGAAGGGTGGACGTCCATGCAGCCGCTCGGAGTCGACGAACCGACGACCGTCGGGCCCTACCGGCTGCTCGGCCGGCTCGGCTCCGGCGGGATGGGCCGCGTCTACCTGGGACGCAGCGCCGGCGGCCGCACGGTCGCCGTCAAGATCGTGCACCCGCACCTCGCGCTCGACGAGGAGTTCCGGGCCCGCTTCCGGCGCGAGGTCGAGGCCGCGCGGCGGGTCGGCGGCGCGTGGACCGCGCCGGTGCTGGACGCCGACCCGGAGGCGGCGGTGCCCTGGGTCGCCACGGGCTACGCGGCGGGTCCGTCGCTGGCCGCGGCCGTCTCCTCCGGCGGACCGCTGCCCGAGCCTTCCGTACGGGCGCTGGGCGCGGGCCTCGCCGAGGCGCTGGCGACCGTGCACGGACTGGGCCTCGTGCACCGGGACGTGAAGCCCTCCAACGTCCTGCTGACCGTGGACGGCCCGCTGCTGATCGACTTCGGTATCGCCCGGGCGACCGACGGCACCGCCTCGCTCACCTCCACCGGCGTCTCGGTCGGCTCGCCCGGCTACATGGCCCCCGAGCAGATCCTCGGCAGGGGCGCCTCCGGCGCGGCCGACGTGTTCTCCCTCGGCGCGGTCCTGGCCTTCGCGGCGACCGGGCGGCCGCCGTTCCCCGGGGACTCCTCGGCCGCCCTCCTCTACAAGGTCGTCCACGAACAGCCGGAGCTGGGCGATCCGGACGGCGCGCTCCGGGGCGACCTGCGGGCGGTGACCGAGGCCTGCCTCGCCAAGGACCCGGCCGCCCGGCCGGCCCCCGCCGAGGTGGCCCGGCGGCTCGCCCCGGGGGGAGCCGCCCGGCTGGTCGCGGGCGGCTGGCTGCCGGGTGCGCTGGTGGAGCAGCTGGGGCGCAGCGCCGTACAGCTGCTGAACCTGGAGGGGACGGGTGCCGGGCCGGCCGCGGAGCCGGTGGCGTCCGGTCCGGTGGGCTTCAGCAGTGCCGCCGTGACGGCGGGCGGACCCGCGGCGCGCCCGGGAGAGTTCGGGCCGCCGCCGGTGATGGACGGGAGCCCGGCGACCGCCGCGGGTACCGGACCGGCAGAGGCCGGCGGTGCGCCTACGCCGGCGGACCGGCCGGGCCACGTCCCCGGACCGAGGGACGCCGGACCGGCGGCGCCCGACCGGCCGGGCAAGGTCTCCGTCACCGTGGCGGCCGCCGCCGCCCCCGGCGAGGGCGGCCGGGGGCGGCGGCTGAGCTGCACCGTGGCGCTCGCGGTCGCGGGCGCGCTGGCGGCGGTCACGGTCGGCTCGGTGCTGGTGTTCCAGCTGCTGCCGGGCGACGGCGAGCGCCAGGACGCCGCGGGCAGCGACGCCCGCTCCTCCGCCCCGGCGGACGGGTCGCGTTCCGGCCCGGCCGCCTCGGCCCCGGCGAGCGCGACCACTCCCGGCCCCGCCTCCCCGACGGCGTCCACCGCGCTCCCCGCCCGCTACGTCGGCACCTGGGAGGGCGAGGGCAGCGGCCTCGGCGGCACGCTGCCGATGGGCACGTTCCGGGTGACGGTCCGGCAGGCGGACGTGGGCGACGAACTCGGCGAACTGCGCCAGACCGACGTGCTCGGCGGGATCTGCGTCGACGTCCTGACACTGAAGCAGGTGACGCCGGACGCGGTGGTCGCCACCTCGGTCGGGGCGAAGAGCAATCACTCCGGCTGCAACCCGCAGGCCCACACGATCCGGCTCACCCCGGCCGGCGACGACCTGACGTACACCTCGGACAGCGCGGCGGAGGGCAATCCGGTGGCCCGGATGTCGAAGGTCCGGTGACCGCGCTCCTCGCCGACCTGGCACCGGCCGTCCTCGCCGCGCTGTGGGGCGCCCTGGCGGGGGCGCTGCTGCCGCGGGCCGTCCACCGCTTCTGCGTGCCGTGGGAGGAGAGGGACGACGGCTGGCGGACGCACTGCCCGGCCGGGCATCCGCTCCGCGGGTGGCTCGGGCGGGCGAGGTGCCCGCGGTGCGCCGGGGCGGGCGCCCCCTCCTACGGGCCGGGCGCCCCGCGTCTCGCCGTCCTCACCGCCGCCGTGTGCGTCGCGCTCGCCGCCGCCACCGGGGTGCGGCCCGAACTCGCCGTCTGGCTGCTGCTCGCACCGGCCGGGGTGCTGCTGAGCGCCGTCGATCTGAGGGTGCGCAGGCTGCCGGATCCGCTCACCCTCCCGCTCGCGGCAGCCGCCCTGCTCCTGCTGGCCGGGGCCGCGCTGCTGCCCGAGCACGCGGGCGACTTCACGACGGCCCTGCTGGGCGCGCTCGCCCTCGGCGCCGGCTATCTCGTGCTGCACCTGCTCAACCCCGGCGGAATGGCGTTCGGCGACGTGAAGCTGGCGCTCCCGGCGGGCGCCGTCCTCGGCTGGTACGGCTGGCCGACGCTCATGCTGGGCACGTTCGCCGCGTTCCTGCTCGGCGCGCTGTACGGCGGCGCCCTGGCCGTCGCGGGAAGGGCGGGCCGCAAGACCGTCGTCGCGTTCGGGCCGTTCATGCTCGCCGGGACCCTCGCCGGGCTGCTGATCGGCGCGTACGCGGCCTGACGTCCGGGTGCCGGGACGGCTGGCGTAGGCTGGTTCGGCCCGCCCCCCACCCCTGACGAAGGGACGCTCCGGTGCCCGAGAAGGCCGACCTCCAGTCCGTGCTCGACCGCGCCGCGGCCGGCGGGCGGATCACCCCCGAAGAGGCCCTCGACCTCTACCGCGACGCGCCCCTGCACGCGCTCGGCGCCGCCGCCGACGCGGTCCGCCGCCGGCTGTACGCGGGGACCGAACACATCGCCACGTACATCATCGAGCGGAACATCAACTACACGAACGTGTGCGTCACGGCGTGCAAGTTCTGCGCCTTCTACGCGGCTCCGAAGGACACCGCCAAGGGCTGGACGCGCGATCTCGACGACATCCTGCGGCGGTGCGCCGAGACCGTCGAGCTCGGCGGCACGCAGATCATGTTCCAGGGCGGGCACCACCCGGACTACGGCGTGGAGTACTACGAGAAGCACTTCGCGGCCATCAAGGGGGCGTTCCCCCAGCTGGTCATCCACTCGCTGGGCGCGTCCGAGGTCGAGCACATGGCGCGGATCTCGAAGGTGACGGTCGAGGAGGCCATCACCCGGATCCACGCCGCCGGGCTCGATTCCTTCGCCGGCGCGGGCGCCGAGCTGCTCCCCGCGCGTCCGCGCAAGGCCATCGCCCCGCTCAAGGAGTCCGGCGAGCGCTGGCTGGAGATCATGGAGATCGCGCACGGCCTGGGCGTCGAGTCCACGTCCACGATGCTGATGGGCACCGGCGAGACCAACGCCGAGCGCATCGAGCACCTGCGGATGATCCGTGACGTGCAGGACCGGACGGGCGGCTTCCGGGCCTTCATCCCGTACACGTACCAGCCCGAGAACAACCACCTCAAGGGCCGTACGCAGGCGACCCTCTTCGAGTACCTGCGGATGATCGCGATCGCCCGGCTGTTCCTCGACAACGTCCGCCACATCCAGGGCTCCTGGCTGACGACGGGCAAGGAGGTCGGCCAGCTGTCCCTGCACTACGGCGCTGACGACCTCGGCTCGATCATGCTGGAGGAGAACGTCGTCTCCTCGGCCGGTGCCAAGCACCGCTCCAACCGCCTGGAGATCATCGACCTGATCCGCAAGGCGGGCCGCGTCCCGGCCCAGCGCGCCACGACGTACGAGCACCTCCTCGTGCACGACGACCCGGCGAACGACCCGGTGGACGAGCGGGTCATGTCCCACATCTCGTCGACCGCGATCGCCGGCGGCACCGCCCACCCCGAGCTGAAGCTCCTGGCCTCCAACTAGCCCGCGCATGCTGACGATCCACGCGGACTCCAGGGGCCGGGCGCTCGCCGTCCGCGGCGCGTGGATCGCCGGTGCCGCACCCCTCGACGACCTCGTCGCCGCGCATCCGGCGGCGCGGGTGCGTCGGTGGCCCGGCATCCTGACGCCCGGTCTGGTCAACCCGCACGGCACGGAGTTGCTGGAGGAGGCCTACCACCCCGACCCGCGCGAGGCCGGCGAACTGGGCACCGAACCGCTGACCGGAGCGGCACTCGCGGCGCTGGCCCCGGACGAAGCCCGCTGGGGTGCGAGCGCCCGGCGCGGGGTGCAGCGCATGCTGGCCCACGGCACGGTCGCGGTGGCCTGCGAGGAACTGCGCCGGCGCGCGGTGCGGGACGCGTTGGCCCGCTCCGGTCCGGCGGTCGTCGGGCGGCTCGGCAGACCCGGCGGGGTGCCCTCGCTGGACCCGTACGCGTGCGGCCTCCCGGTGGAGTTCGCCCCGCCCAGGAAGCAGGGCTCCGCCGCCCGCTTCGCCGTCTTCGACGTACCCGACGAGACGGCCCTGGCCGAACGGGGCGCCGCGACCTGCGTGGCCACGGTGATCGAGGGCCGCCTGGTATACCGGAGGCGATGAACCGCCGCTGCCCCGGCCTCCCGCGACCTGCCCCGTGCTACTGGGAGAACGCCTCGGCGAACGCGCCCGCGCTCTGCTCGACCCCGCTGCAATTGGTCAGCGCGTCGTCCGAGGCGGTGCCGTCCTCGCACGCGCGGTCCCGGAACGTCGACCACATGGACACCCAGGAGATGCCCTTCTGCTCGGCGAAGGCCCGCACCTGCGCCGCGTCCGAGAGCGAGAACGTCTCGTGGGCGACGTCGTTGGTGCCGATCATCGAGGTCAGCGCCATCCCCTTCCACGCGCCGGCGTCCGTCGTCCCGAAGACCTTCTTGAGCTGCGCCTGCGCGGCCGTCGCCGAGGTGATCGCGTATCCGCCCATGTCCCCGGCGTAGGACTCGCCGTAGTTCATCGTCATGAGGTTGACGGTGGAGACCTGGACGTCGTACTTGTTCGCGGACGCCAGCAGCGCCAGGCCGTCGGAGTCCAGGCCCGAGGGCATCACCGGCAGGGTGAAGGAGACCTCGAGGTCCGGGCGTTCCTCCTGGAGCGCGGCGATGGCCTGTGAACGCAGGGCCACCGAGGCGGAGTCGGTCAGTTCGTCGCCCTCGATGTCGAAGTCGGCCTGGCTGGAACCCACCGCGTCGAGCGCCTCCCCGTACGCCTTCGCGAGGTCCGAGGCGCTGTCGCAGGTGGCCGCCAGTTCCTTGCCCGAGGCACCGCCGAAGGAGACGCGCGCGGTGGCGCCCGACGAGGTCAGCGCCGCGACACGGGACTTCACCGCGGCGTCGCCGACGGCGTTCGTGCCGTTCCACTCCGGTGTGCAGTCGCTGTCGCCGGAGATGACGAACGCCAGGTTGTACGTCGTCGGCGACCCTGCGGAGTCGTTGGCGTCGGCCTCCACCGCGCTCACGTACGGCGCGTAGGAGGTGCCGCTGCCGGACCCACTCGGGCTCGCCGAGGGGGAGGGGCTCCCGTCCGCCCGTTCGCCCGCCGCCGACGGGGCCGCGTCCGACGTGCCGCCGGGGTCCGCGGAGCATCCCGTCACGGCCAGGGCGAACAGGCAGGCGAACCCGGCCGTCGGCATCAGGAAACTCCTCATTGCGTATGCACCCGCTTTCGTGATTTCTGTCTCAGCGCGGAAACAGAACGCGTTTCTGGAATGGAAATGTCTCACACGGGGGCGGATCGCGCCGGAACAGTGGACACACGGGCGGTCCATGGAGGTAAGTGCGCAAAAGGTGATATCCGCGCGCCCAAAAGGGACAATCGACCCTCCCATGTCGACCGGGAACCGCGCAGGGGATTGAGGGATCTCTCAGGGAAGAGACAGGTTCAGGTGTTTCTCACGGGTCGCTCACAAGCGGCGCAGAGTTTATGCCATATAAAGGCTCTCTAATATCCGTGGAATGCAATCCGAGCCTGCCATCGAAAGCCGTGCCGCCGCTCGCGGCAGCCGTCGCAGCCGCAAACGTGACGACGCCTCTGCCGAGGGGCCCGTGTTCGTTGACAACTCCGGACGCAGGTCCAAGGTGCTGCGCCGGATCGGTCTCCTCATGGGGGTCGGCTGTCTCGTGTACGCCGTCGTCCTCGGCGCCGCCTTCATGGGCTGGGGCACCTCCCTGGCCCCGTCCTCCCTGCTGCCGTTCGGCAACGGGGGCCCGCGCGGCACCGAGAACTCCGGCCCCGGTGGCTACCAGCCGCAGGGCGGTCTCGGCACCCCGCCCTCCCGGCCCACCGGCACCCCGCCCTCGGGCGTCGCCACCGGCGAGCCGCCGAGCTCCGCCCCGACCGCGACCGCCTCCGCGGCCGCCAACTGACCGGAGCGCAGCCACTGCCATGACGAGCACCCGTACCTCCCGCGGCCGCCGCCGCGCCCCGACCCGTATGTCGCGCGCCGCGGGCCGGGCCGCGGCGCTCCAGAAGCCGCGTGTCATCCTCGCCCTGCTGCTCCTGCTCGCGCTGACCAGCGTGATGCTCCTCGACGGCTATCTGCGCGCCGAGGTCGGCGGCGACCAGCGGGTGCGCACCGGGGCCAGCGCCGGCAAGGTGCCCGAGAAGATCCTGGACGGCGGCCCGATCCTGACCTTCCAGGGCGGCCGGGCCACCACCGTCTCGGTGCCCGACAAGACGATCGCGCTGACCTTCGACGACGGCCCGAACCCGACCTGGACGCCCCAGGTGCTGGAGATCCTCCGCAAGTACGACGTGCCGGGCACGTTCTTCCTGGTCGGCTCGATGGTCTCGCGCTACCCGGGCATCGTGCGGGACATGGTCGAGGAGGGCAACGAGGTGGGCATCCACACCTTCACCCACGTCGACCTCTCCTACCAGTCCGACGCCCGCGTCGACCGTGAGATGGAGCAGACGCAGCTCGCCCTCGCGGGCGCGGCCGGCATCACGACGACGCTCTTCCGCGCCCCGTACTCCTCCGAGACGGACGCCATCGACAACTACAGCTGGCCCGTCTACGAGAAGCTCGGTGAGGACGGATACACCAGCGTCTTCGTCGACACCGACAGCGACGACTGGAAGAAGCCCGGCGTCTCGAAGATCATCAAGTGGGCCACGCCGGAGGACGGCAAGGGCGCGTCGGTGCTCTTCCACGACGCGGGCGGCGAGCGCTCGCAGACGATCAAGGCGCTGCCGGCGTACATCAAGAAGATGAAGGCCGCGGGCTACACCTTCACCACCATCAGCGGTGTGATGCAGGAGCAGAACGCCGCCGCCCGCCAGGCCTCCGCCACGGCCGGGGCCGCCGCGGGCACCGCGACGGCCGGCGCGCAGGGAACGGCCGGCGAGCAGCCCGGCACCCTGCCCGGCGGCGAGAGCGAGAGCGGGATCGGCAACGGAGGCAACGGCGGGACGGGCGGGACCGCCGACCGTCTCCAGGCGGCCCACCGTGAGGCCACCGGCGTGACCCTCTACGAGGGCAAGGCCCTCATCGCGGCGGTCACCCTCGCCGAGTGGACCGTCCCGACCCTCTCCGTGGGACTGATGATCGTCGGCGTGGCGGTCATGGGCCGGTTCGGGATGATGCTGATCCTTGCCCGCCGCCACTACAGAAAGCGCAACAAGCGCCGCTTCAGCTGGGGGCCCACCGTCACCCGGCCGGTCAGCGTGATCGTCCCGGCGTACAACGAGAAGGAGTGCATCGCCAACACCCTCGAATCGCTGGCCAAGAGCACCCATCCGATCGAGATCATCGTCGTGGACGACGGTTCGGACGACAACACGTCCGAGATCTCGCGCGAGGCGGCAAGAGCCCTCGGCATGACGAACGTCCGCGTCATCCGGCAGGAGAACGCCGGCAAGCCGGCCGCCCTCAACAACGGTGTCCGCAGCGCCAGTTACGACATCGTCGTGATGATGGACGGCGATACCGTCTTCGAGCCCGACGCCGTGCACCAGCTCGTGCAGCCCTTCGCCGACCCGGGCGTCGGCGCGGTCGCGGGCAACGCCAAGGTCGGCAACCGCGACACGATCATCGGCGCCTGGCAGCACATCGAGTACGTGATGGGCTTCAACCTCGACCGCCGCATGTACGACCTGCTGCGCTGCATGCCGACCATCCCGGGGGCGATCGGCGCGTTCCGGCGCGACGCCGTGCTCGAGGTCGGCGGCATGAGCGAGGACACCCTCGCCGAGGACACCGACATCACCATCGCCATGCACCGCGCGGGCCGGCAGGTCGTCTACCAGGAGCACGCCAAGGCCTGGACCGAGGCCCCCGGCTCCCTGAAGCAGCTGTGGTCCCAGCGCTACCGCTGGTCCTACGGCACCATGCAGGCGCTGTGGAAGCACCGCAAGTCCCTGACGGACAAGGGGCCTTCGGGCCGCTTCGGCCGCGTGGGCATGCCGCTCGTGGTGCTCTTCCAGATCATCACGCCCGTCTTCGCCCCGCTGATCGACGTGTTCACCGTCTACTCGATGATCTTCGTCGACTTCCAGGCGGCCCTGCTGGCCTGGCTGGCGGTGCTCGGCGTCCAACTGGGCTGCGCGGCCTACGCCTTCCGGCTGGACCGGGAGAAGTACCGCTACCTGCTGATGATGCCGCTCCAGCAGCTCGCCTACCGCCAGATGATGTACCTGGTCCTCATCCACTCCTGCATCACCGCCCTCACCGGCGGCCGCCTGCGCTGGCAGAAACTGAAGCGCACCGGCGAGGTCGGCACCCCGGCCGGGGTGAGCCGATGAGCTGGGAGCAACAGGGCCACGGCCCCGGCCAGGGCCAGGGGTACGGCCACGAGTACGGGCGGCCGTCGCCGTACCCGTACGGGCACGACGGGCACGACGGGTACGCCCAGCAGCCGTACCCGCAGCAGCCGATCTGGCCGGAGTACGCGGAGCCCGCGCAGTACGCGGAGCCCGTGCGGAACACGGAGTACGTGCAGCACACGGAGTACGCGCAGTACGGGCAGGGTGTCGCCGTCGACGGGACGGCGCCCCTGCCGGCGGTGGACGCGAACCCGTATCCGGACCCGGAGCCCTGTCCGGACCCGGACCCGGAGCCGGGTGCGGAGCCCGCCCGGGGGGCCGGGGTTCCGGTGTCCGTCACCGAGGCGGTGACGGAGGAGACCCCGCCCCCGGCGGAGCCCGCCGCTCCCCAGCGCGACCGCTACTTCGACACGCTCCGGGCCCTCGCGCTCATCCGCGTCGTGGCCTACCACACCTTCGGCTGGGCCTGGGCGGGCATGGTCTTCCCCTCCATGGGGATCATGTTCGGCCTGGCCGGCACCCTCATGGCGAAGTCACTGGAGCGCCCGGCGCCGAAGGTGGTGCGCAGCCGCCTGCGCCGGCTCCTTCCCCCCTTCTGGTTCTGGGGCGTCTTCGTCGTCCTGGCGATGCTGGTCCACGGCTGGATGCCTGGCTGGGAGATCGTCTACTGGGTGGTGCCGCTCGGCGACCCGCCGGGGAACGCCTGGGGCGAGCAGGCCTGGGAGATCCTCTGGTACCTGCGGACCTACCTCTGGTTCGTCCTGCTCTCCCCGCTGCTGCTCCGGCTGTTCCGGCTCGCCCCCGTCCCGGTGCTGGCGCTCTCCCTCGCGCCGGTCCTCGTACTGACCTTCGTCTGGGCCGGCCCGGACAACCGCGTGGGCGCCGCGCTCTGGGACCTGTCGACGTACCTGTTCTGCTGGCTGCTCGGCTTCGCCCACCGCGACGGTGTCCTCCAGCGGATGAAACCGGCCCTGGTGATCGTGGTCTCGCTGGCGGCGATCGGGTTCGGCGGCTGGTACGCCTTCACGCACCAGGCCGAGTTCGGCACCTACGACCTCGACGAGGACCCCCTCGCGCAGGCCTTCTGGTCGGCGGGCTTCGTCATGCTGCTGATGTGGGCCAAGGCGTACTTCGGGATCGACTTCGCCTGGCTGACGCGCCTGCGGCGCACGAACCGGATCGTCACCGTCTTCAACGCGCGCGCGGTCACGATCTACCTCTGGCACGAGATCGCCCTGATCCTGGCCGTGCCGCTGATCGACCGGTTCTGGGACGTCCCGGCGTTCGAGACGTACCTGCCGCTGGACAGCCAGTGGTTCATGTTCGGCGTGGGCTGGCTGCTGATCGCGCTGTTCGTGCTGGTCTGCGGGTGGGTCGAGGACGTCGCGGCACGGAAGAAACCGAGGCTCCTGCCGTGAGCCGGTGAGGGCGGGGCTGCCACAATGGGCGGGTGACCCGTGCTTCCCTGAACAAGCAGCCCCACGAAGTCGCCTCGATGTTCGACCGCGTGGCGGAACGGTACGACCTGACCAACGACGTCCTGTCGCTCGGCCAGGACCGCAGGTGGCGCAAGGAGGTCGCCAGGGCGGTGGACGCCCGCCCCGCCCAGAAGGTCCTGGACCTCGCCGCGGGCACGGCGACGTCCTCCCTCCCCTTCGCGCGGACCGGCGCCTACGTCGTCCCCTGCGACTTCTCCCTCGGCATGCTCCAGGTCGGCAAGAAGAACCACGCCTGGCTGCCGTTCACGGCCGGTGACGCCACGAGGCTGCCCTTCAAGGACGACGTCTTCGACGCCGTCACCATCTCCTTCGGCCTGCGCAACGTGCAGGACTTCGACGCGGGGCTGCGCGAGATGTACCGGGTGACCCGCCCCGGCGGCCGCGTCGTGATCTGCGAGTTCTCGCACCCGACCTGGGCGCCCTTCCGGACCGTCTACACCGAGTACCTGATGCGCGCCCTGCCGCCGGTGGCCCGCGCCGTCTCGTCCAACCCGGACGCCTACGTCTACCTCGCCGAGTCCATCCGCGCCTGGCCCGACCAGTCCGCGCTGGCCGGACACCTGCGCAAGGCCGGCTGGTCGAAGGTCGCCTGGCGCAACCTCACGGGCGGCGTGGTGACCCTGCACCGCGGCTTCAAGGAGGCCTGAGACCGCGGTCGCCCCGCCTCATCCGGTGATCGCCTCGAACGGCAGCCCGGGCGGCCGGTCCAGTTCGCGCTGGAGCCCGCCTCCGCCCGGCCGGGGCACCCGCGGCTCGCGCACGCCCGCGCCTCCGCCGCCCTCGCCCTCGCCGAACTCGAACCACACGGTGACGACGGCGCCCCGCGGCACCTCGACCCCGGGCGGCGGGTACTGGCGCACGACGTAGTCCACGACCGCGCGATGGAACTCCGGCCGGTCCGGCGCGGCCAGCAGCACGCCCCGCGCCGCGGCCGCCTCGCGCGCGTCGACGGCCATCAGACCGACGAGTCTCGGCACGAGCACTTCGGGTGTTTTTGGTGGTATGGGCACAAATGTCACCCCCAGCGGTACTGGAAGGGTAACCGCCCGGGGGTGCCGTCCGGAAGTAGCGGGTGTCTTTCTGTAGCCGACGACTACAGAGGGTGACCGGTGGGGCGGGCGGAGATCACCAGGTGAGGCGGTAGCAGCGCCCTTCCCGCTGCGACCTCGGCGTGGTGAAGACCTCCGCGAGCCGCATGCCCAGCCGTTCCGTGACGGCGATGGAGCGCGCGTTGCGCGCGTCGACCATGGCCACCACCCCGGGCACCCCGGCAGCCCGGACCCGCTCCAGTGTCATCCGCGCGGCCGCCGTCGCGTACCCCCGGCCCCAGTGCTCGCGTCCGAGCCGCCACCCGATCTCGATCTCGCCCTTGGGGCCCCAGTCCTGCGGCCACGGCTGGGCGCCCGTGAACCCGATGACCCGGTCGTCGCGGTCCAGCATCGTCCACAGGCAGAAACCGTGCTCCGCGTCGTGCCGGCGCTGGCGGGCGGTGAGTTCCTCGTAGGCCGACAGCTCCGCGGACCGTCCGCCGTGGAACTCCATCACGTCCGGGTCGTCGAACGCCCGGTGCCAGGCGACCGCGTCCTCGTCCGTGGGGACACGCAGCCGTACTACGGGGAGAGCTCTGTTCACGGGGCAGCCCTTCAGCCGGGTGATCAATTCTGCTGAATAGACTGCCCATGTCCAGTGCCGGCCGGCACGCAGATTACGAACTTGGGGAGATCCCGCCGTGACCGAGCCCCACTCCGAGTCCGCCTCCGAGACCGCCCCCGAGTCCCTCGCCGCGAACACCGCGGACGTCATCGTCGTCGGCGCGGGACCGGCCGGTTCCACGACCGCGTACTACCTCGCCAAGGCCGGACTCGACGTACTCCTGCTGGAGAAGACCGAGTTCCCGCGCGAGAAGGTGTGCGGCGACGGCCTCACCCCGCGCGCCACCAAGCAGCTCGTGGCCATGGGCATCGACATCTCCGAGGAGGCCGGCTGGCTGCGCAACAAGGGCCTGCGCATCATCGGCGGCGGCGTCCGTCTCCAGCTCGACTGGCCCGATCTCGCCTCCTTCCCGGACTACGGGCTCGTCCGCAAGCGGGACGACTTCGACGAGCAGCTCGCCCGGCAGGCCCAGAAGGCGGGCGCCCGCCTGTACGAGCGCTGCAACGTGGGCGCCCCGATCGTCGACGACCGCACCGGCCGCATCGTCGGCGTGCACGCCAAGCTGGGCGAGGAGAAGCGCGAAGTCACCTTCCGCGCCCCGCTCGTGGTGGCCGCCGACGGCAACTCCACCCGCCTCTCGCTGGCGATGGGCCTGCACCGCCGCGAGGACCGCCCGATGGGCGTCGCGGTCCGCACCTACTTCACCTCGCCGCGCCACGAGGACGACTACCTGGAGTCCTGGCTGGAGCTGTGGGACCGCCGCGGCCCGGGCGAGGACCGTCTGCTGCCCGGCTACGGCTGGATCTTCGGCATGGGCGACGGGACGTCCAACGTGGGCCTGGGCGTGCTGAACACCTCCGACTCCTTCAAGGAGCTCGACTGGCGCGAGGTCCTCAAGGCCTGGTGCGCGTCCATGCCGGAGGACTGGGGATACACCCCCGAAAACATGACCGGCCCGATCCGCGGGGCCGCCCTGCCGATGGCCTTCAACCGCAAGCCGCACTACACCAAGGGCCTGCTGCTGGTCGGTGACGCCGGTGGTCTGGTGAACCCCTTCAACGGCGAGGGCATCGCCTACGCCATGGAGTCCGGGCAGATCGCCGCCGACGTCATCGTCCAGGCCCACGCCCGCGCCACCCCGGGCCAGCGCGAACTGGCCCTCCAGCGCTACCCGCAGATCCTCGCCGACACCTACGGCGGCTACTACACGCTGGGCCGGGCCTTCGTGAAGCTCATCGGCAACCCGAAGGTCATGAAGATCGCGGCCCAGCGCGGTCTGACCCACCCGCTGCTGATGAAGTTCACCCTGAAGATGCTCGCGAACCTGACGGACCCCACGGGCGGCGACGCGATGGACCGCATCATCAACGGCCTGAGCAAGGTGGCGCCCAAGGCGTGACCCTCCGGGAGGGGGAGTGCCTCCCGATCCGCGGCCCGGCGTGCGAGGACCCTCCCGCCGGGCCGCACCCTGTCCGCGGCCCTCGCGCCCGCCCGGGCCCGCTCACGGGCGCCGGGACGGCGCGGCGTTGACGAAGTGTCGGACATGTCGGGACACGGCTGGGCGTCCCGGGCAGCACGAAGGGCCGCTGCCCCCGAGCGGCTGCGGCCCTTGCGTGCGTGAGGTGCCCCAGAAGGGCACCAGGGGGTGTCAGAGCACCCGGACCGCGCCGGTCGGCGGGTCGTACGACAGCGGCTTCTCGGCGACGCCGGTGGACGGGTTCTGCGCGCCGACGAACATGCCGTCGCCGACGTACACCGCCACGTGGTACGCGCTGCCCGCGCTGCCCCAGTACAGGATGTCTCCCGGCTGGAGGTTGTCCAGTGACACCTGGGTGCCGAAGGTGGACTGGTCCTGGGAGACGCGCGGCAGGTCGACGCCGACCTGCTTGAACGCGGTCTGCATCAGGCCCGAGCAGTCCCACGAGTTGGGGCCCGTGCCGCCGGAGACGTAGGCGTCACCGATCTGCGCCTTCACGAAGGCGATGACGGCCGCGGCCGAGCCGGTCGCGGTGGAGCTGCTGGAGCTGGGGGCGTCCGCGCTGCTCGCCGTCGTGGAGAGCGTGGTCCGCTCCGCGGAGCGCGTGGCGCGCTCGGCGGCGGCCTTGCGGGCGGCCTCGCTCTTCTTCTTCGCCTCGGCCTTGGCGTGGGCGAGGTCCTTCTTGGCTTCCTTGGCGGCCGCGGAGGCGGCCGCGTCACGCTCGGCGTGGAGCTGGTAGTTCGCCGCGGCCTGCTGCGTGGCCTGAGCGGACTGCGCGACCTGGGCGGCCAGGTCACCGGTGAGCACGGGCAGTTCGAGCGTCTGCGTCACCGGCTCGGCGGCGTTGGCCGTGCCGGCTGCTGTGGCGACGGCCAGCGTGCCGAGGACACCACTGGCGACTCCGGCCCGCATCGCGATCGTCGACGCGCTGCGGCGGGGTTTCCGGTGGCTGCGTATGTGAGCGGTGTGGGACATGGGTACAACCGGTATCAGGGGCTCCTCCATACCTTCAAGAAACGTGTGGTGCGCCACAGTTGTTCAACGGGCGGCCCAAATTCCTTGCCGCGGGTTCTTATTGACGCCGTAACGGACATTGCGGACTCAGGTGATCAAGCCTGTGATCATGGACTTTCGTCGATACGCCCGGATTGCCCGCCGCCTACCACCGGTTGAGACCGTTGGCCAAGCCCGCTTCTTGGGCGCCTCTCACGGATGTGGCGCACATCACGGAACGGTCACCGTGACCGCCGCGTCCCGCGCGAGCGGTACGGCGGCCTCCGCTCGTGAACGCGTGCACACGTCCACATCCGGCCCCCGTCTCCCCCTGATGTGTGAACGCGCGCCACTATCAGGGCCCCCCGTCCATCGCCAATTTGCATGCAAGGGAAGCCTCTTGATATGGAGACGACCCGCGTTTCCTGCGGTGACGAGCGTAAATGTCACTTCTTGTGATCACTCTGACGCTTCGCGTACGAAGATCACCGTCGATATGACTTCATGATCCTTCGTCAGGTGGTGGAGATCACAAAGCTTGTGTAATACCCCGTGTCGCAGATCACAGAGCGGCGGGCATAAGATGCGAGGCAGTTGGGCTTGTGACCTGCTTCACATGTTCGCGATCTTCGCCGGGACGGGCGGGGTTCACGTACCTGCGGGGCGGGCCGATCCCACGTCATCGCCAGCAGTCAGTGCCGACTGAGAGGAGCGAGGAGCGGTGAACGCGTATGCGCCCATCCTCGTACTGGGAGCCCTCGGGGCAGGCTTTGCGATCTTCTCCGTGGTCATGGCCACGCTGATCGGGCCGAAGCGGTACAACCGCGCCAAGCTCGAGGCCTACGAGTGCGGTATCGAGCCGACCCCCACGCCGGCCGGCGGCGGGCGCTTCCCCATCAAGTACTACCTGACGGCGATGCTCTTCATCGTCTTCGACATCGAGATCGTCTTCCTCTACCCCTGGGCCGTCACCTTCGACGCCCTGGGTGTCTTCGGGCTCGTGGAGATGTTGCTCTTCGTGCTCACCGTCTTCGTGGCGTACGCGTACGTATGGCGGCGCGGCGGCCTGGAATGGGACTGAGGGGCCTTTAGTCATGGGACTCGAAGAAAAACTGCCGAGCGGATTCCTGCTGACCACCGTCGAGCAGGCCGCGGGCTGGGTGCGCAAGGCGTCCGTCTTCCCCGCCACGTTCGGCCTCGCCTGCTGTGCCATCGAGATGATGACCACCGGCGCCGGCCGCTACGACCTGGCGCGCTTCGGCATGGAGGTGTTCCGGGGGTCGCCCCGCCAGGCCGACCTGATGATCGTCGCCGGCCGGGTGAGCCAGAAGATGGCGCCGGTGCTCCGGCAGGTCTACGACCAGATGCCGAACCCCAAGTGGGTCATCTCCATGGGCGTGTGCGCGTCCTCCGGCGGCATGTTCAACAACTACGCGATCGTCCAGGGCGTCGACCACATCGTGCCCGTCGACATCTATCTCCCGGGCTGCCCGCCGCGCCCCGAGATGCTGATGGACGCGATCCTCAAGCTCCACCACAAGATCCAGAACGGAAAGCTGGGCGTGAACGCCGAAGAGGCGGCCCGCGAGGCGGAGGAAGCGGCGCTCAAGGCCCTGCCCATGATCGAGATGAAGGGGCTGCTGCGGTGAGCGACGCGAACGGCACCCACGGCGCGAACGGCTCGGCGGACGGGGTGAACGGCTCCTCGGAGGGGGTGAACCCCGAGAAGGACCTCTCCGCCTCCAACCTGCCCGGCCAGCGCGGCCAGGGGGGCGAGGAGGTCCGCGTCCAGCGCGGCATGTTCGGCGCCGACAATGGTGGCGACACCTCCGGCTACGGCGGACTGGTCCGCTCCGTCCGGCTCCCGGGAGCGGCGAGCCGGCCCTACGGCGGCTGGTTCGACGAGGTCGCCGACGAACTCGAGGGCGCGCTGGAGGAGCAGGGACTGCTCCCCGCCAACGCGATCGAGCGGGCCGTCGTCGACCGGGGCGAGCTCACCTTCCACATCGAGCGCGAGCATCTGCTCCGGGTCGCCCGCACCCTGCGCGACGACCCCGCCCTGCGCTTCGAGCTGTGCACCGGCGTCAGCGCCGTGCACTACCCGAACGACAAGGGCCGCGAGCTGCACGCCGTCTACCACCTGCGCTCGATCACCCACAACCGGTTGATCCGCCTGGAGGTAAGCGCCCCGGACGCCGACCCGCACATCCCGTCCCTGGTCTCCGTGTATCCCACGAACGACTGGCACGAACGCGAGACCTACGACTTCTTCGGGATCGTCTTCGACGGCCACCCGGCCCTGACGCGGATCATGATGCCGGACGACTGGCAGGGCCATCCGCAGCGCAAGGACTACCCCCTCGGCGGCATCCCCGTCGAGTACAAGGGCGCCCAGATCCCGGCTCCGGACCAGCGGAGGTCGTACTCATGAGCACTCCCCACCCGTCGCCCGGCCACGCCTCGTCGAGTCCCTCCGGGACCACCTCTTCGATGGCATCCGCACGTGAGACCACCGAGGGCACGGTCTACACGGTCACCGGTGGCGACTGGGACGAGGTCGTCCAGTCCGCGGCCCGCGCCGACGACGAGCGCATCGTCGTCAACATGGGTCCCCAGCACCCCTCCACCCACGGGGTGCTCCGTCTGATCCTGGAGATCGAGGGAGAGACGGTCACCGAGGCCCGCTGCGGCATCGGATACCTCCACACCGGCATCGAGAAGAACCTCGAGTACCGCACGTGGACCCAGGGCACCACCTTCGTGACGCGCATGGACTACCTGACGTCCTTCTTCAACGAGACCGCCTACTGTCTCGGCGTCGAGAAGCTCCTCGGCATCGAGGACCAGATCACCGAGCGGGCCAAGATCATCCGGGTGCTCCTGATGGAGCTGAACCGGATGTCCTCCCACCTGGTGTGCGTCGCCACCGGCGGCATGGAACTCGGCGCGACCACGATCATGATCTACGGATTCCGTGATCGTGAAATGATCCTCGACATCTACGAGCTCATCACGGGCCTGCGGATGAACCACGCGTACATCCGCCCCGGCGGACTCGCCCAGGACCTGCCGCCCGGCGCGGTGGACCAGATCCGCGAGTTCGTGAAGAAGATGAAGAAGAACCTTCCCGAGTACGACAAGCTCGCCACCGGGAACCCCATCTTCAAGGCCCGGATGCAGGACGTCGGCCATCTCGACCTGGCCGGCTGCATGGCCCTCGGCGCCACCGGCCCGATCCTGCGCTCCACCGGCCTCCCGCACGACCTGCGCAAGGCGCAGCCGTACTGCGACTACGAGACGTACGACTTCGACGTCCCGACCGCGGACTCCTGCGACTCCTACGGCCGCTTCCTCATCCGGCTGGAGGAGATGCGCCAGTCGCTGCGGATCGTCGAACAGTGCCTGGACCGGCTCCAGCCCGGCCCCGTCATGGTCGCCGACCGGAAGATCGCCTGGCCCGCCCAGCTCGCGCTGGGCCCCGACGGTCTCGGCAACTCCCTCGACCACATCAAGAAGATCATGGGCACCTCCATGGAGGCCCTGATCCACCACTTCAAGCTGGTCACCGAGGGCTTCCGCGTACCGCCGGGACAGGCGTACGCGGCCGTCGAGTCGCCCAAGGGCGAACTCGGGGTGCACGTCGTCTCCGACGGAGGCACCCGCCCCTACCGGGTCCACTTCCGGGACCCGTCCTTCACCAATCTTCAGGCCATGGCGGCGATGTGCGAGGGCGGCCAGGTGGCCGACGTCATCGTCGCCGTCGCGTCCATCGACCCCGTGATGGGAGGCGTCGACCGGTGACCACCTCTTCTTCCGAGCGGGGCGTCAGCCTGGGCATGCCCGAACTGCCCGCGCCCGCCTACCCGGACGACGTCCGGGCCCGGCTGGAAACGGACGCGCGCGAGATCATCGCGCGCTATCCCGACTCCCGGTCCGCGCTCCTGCCGTTGCTGCACCTCGTGCAGTCGGAGGAGGGACACGTCACGCGCACCGGGATGCAGTTCTGCGCGGACGTGCTGCGCCTGACCACGGCCGAGGTCACCGCGGTCGCCACCTTCTACACCATGTACCGGCGCCGCCCCAGCGGTGACTACCAGGTCGGCGTCTGCACCAACACGCTGTGCGCGGTGATGGGCGGCGACGCGATCTTCGAGGAACTCCAGGAGCACCTCGGCGTCGGCAACGGCGAGACCACCGACGACGGCAAGATCACCCTCGAGCACATCGAGTGCAACGCGGCCTGCGACTTCGCGCCGGTCGTGATGGTCAACTGGGAGTTCTTCGACAACCAGACCGTGCAGAGCGCCAAGCGCCTGGTGGACGACCTGCGGATCGGTCGCACCGTCACCCCGACGCGTGGTGCGCCGCTGTGCACCTTCAAGGAGACCGCCCGGATCCTGGCGGGCTTCCCCGACGAGCGGGACGGGGCCGTCGAGGCCGGCGGCAGCGCGGGACCGGCCTCCCTGGTGGGCCTTCGCCTGGCCAAGGGGGAGACCGCACCCGCGCGCGTGGTCCACCCCCGCGACGGCGGCCCGCACGACGAGCCGCACGGCAGGACGCCCGGCGACACCGCACCGCACGAACCGTCACCCGGCGAACACCTCAGTTCGCACGACGCGCCGCAGGACACGTCGGCCTCCGACCCGGCCCACCCGGCAGGGCCCACCGCCGAGGAGGGGGAGTGATGACCTTGGCACCCGAGCTGAAGGGCGGCAGCCCGGAGAAGCTGCTCGCACCCGTGCTGTCGGCCTTCTGGGACGAGGACCGGTCCTGGAGCCTGGACGTCTACCGCAGGCACGAAGGGTACGAGGGCCTGCGCAAGGCACTCGCCATGTCGCCGGACGACCTGATCGCGTACGTCAAGGACTCCGGTCTGCGGGGCCGGGGCGGCGCGGGATTCCCGACCGGAATGAAGTGGCAGTTCATCCCGCAGGGCGACGGAAAACCGCACTATCTCGTGGTCAACGCCGACGAATCGGAGCCCGGGACCTGCAAGGACATCCCGCTCCTCTTCGCGAACCCGCACAGCCTCATCGAGGGCATCGTGATCGCGTGCTACGCCATCCGGTCGTCGCACGCTTTCATCTATCTGCGGGGCGAGGTCGTCCCCGTTCTGCGGCGGCTGCACGAGGCCGTGCGCGAGGCCTACGCGGCGGGGTACCTCGGCGAGAACGTCCTGGGCAGCGGACTCGACCTCGAACTCACCGTGCACGCCGGCGCCGGCGCGTACATCTGCGGTGAGGAGACCGCGCTGCTCGACTCGCTCGAAGGCCGCCGTGGGCAACCGCGGCTGCGCCCTCCCTTCCCTGCCGTCGCGGGCCTGTACGCGTGCCCCACTGTGGTGAACAACGTGGAATCGATCGCCTCGGTTCCCGCGATCCTCCAGAACGGCAAGGAGTGGTTCAGGTCGATGGGGAGCGAGAAGTCCCCGGGCTTCACGCTCTACTCGCTCAGCGGCCATGTCGCCTCCCCCGGCCAGTACGAGGCCCCGCTCGGCATCACCCTGCGCCAGCTCCTCGAGATGAGCGGCGGCATGCGGCCCGGACACCGGCTGAAGTTCTGGACGCCCGGCGGCTCCTCCACGCCGATGTTCACCGAGGAGCACCTCGACGTCCCTCTGGACTACGAGGGAGTCGGCGCCGCGGGTTCCATGCTCGGCACGAAGGCCCTCCAGTGCTTCGACGAGACGACCTGCGTCGTACGGGCCGTGACGCGCTGGACCGAGTTCTACGCCCACGAGTCCTGCGGCAAGTGCACCCCCTGCCGTGAGGGCACCTACTGGCTCGTGCAGCTGCTGCGCGACATCGAGGCCGGCAAGGGCGCGATGTCCGACCTCGACAAGCTCAACGACATCGCCGACAACATCAACGGCAAGTCCTTCTGCGCCCTCGGCGACGGCGCGGCCTCGCCGATCTTCTCCTCGCTCAAGTACTTCCGCGAGGAGTACGAGCAGCACATCACGGGCCGCGGCTGCCCCTTCGACCCGGCCAAGTCGACGCTCTGGGCGGACAAGCACACGGAGGTGAACGCATGACGGTGACCACCAGCGCTCCCTCCGGGGGCGGCGAGGCGGCGGTCCCGCCGGAAGATCTCGTCACGCTGACGATCGACGGCGCCGAGATCAGCGTGCCCAAGGGCACCCTGGTCATCCGGGCCGCGGAGCAACTCGGCGTCGAGATCCCCCGCTTCTGCGACCACCCCCTCCTCGACCCCGCCGGCGCGTGCCGCCAGTGCATCGTCGAGGTGGAGGGCCAGCGCAAGCCCATGGCGTCCTGCACGATCACGTGCACGGACGGCATGGTGGTGAAGACCCAGCTCAGCTCACCGGTCGCCGAGAAGGCGCAGCACGGTGTGATGGAGCTGCTCCTCATCAACCACCCGCTGGACTGCCCGGTCTGCGACAAGGGCGGCGAGTGCCCGCTCCAGAACCAGGCCATGTCGCACGGCCAGGCCGAGTCCCGCTTCGAGGGCCGCAAGCGCACCTACGAGAAGCCCCTGCCGATCTCCACGCAGGTCCTGCTCGACCGCGAGCGGTGCGTGCTGTGCGCGCGCTGCACCCGGTTCTCCAACCAGGTGGCGGGCGACCCGATGATCGAGCTGATCGAGCGCGGCGCGCTCCAGCAGGTCGGCACCGGCGAGGGCGACCCCTTCGAGTCGTACTTCTCCGGCAACACCATCCAGATCTGCCCGGTGGGCGCGCTGACCTCGGCGGCGTACCGGTTCCGCTCCCGGCCCTTCGACCTGGTCTCCTCGCCGTCGGTCTGCGAGCACTGCTCCGGCGGCTGCGCCACGCGCACCGACCACCGCCGGGGCAAGGTCATGCGGCGACTGGCCGGCGAGGACCCCGAGGTCAACGAGGAGTGGATCTGCGACAAGGGCCGGTTCGCGTTCCGGTACGCGCAGCAGCGCGACCGGCTCGACACGCCCCTGGTGCGCAACGCCGAGGGGGAGCTCGTACCGGCCTCCTGGCCGGACGCGCTCCAGATCGCGGCCCAGGGCCTGCTGGCGTCGCGGGGCAGGACCGGCGTCCTGACCGGCGGCCGCCTCACCATCGAGGACGCCTACGCGTACAGCAAGTTCGCGCGCGTGGCGCTGGACACCAACGACATCGACTTCCGCGCGCGGGTGCACAGCGGCGAGGAGGCCGACTTCCTGGCCGCCCACGTCGCGGGCCGCGGCCGTGACCTCGACGGCACGGGCGTCACGTACACCCTGCTGGAGAAGGCGCCCGCCGTCCTGCTGGTCGGGTTCGAGTCGGAGGAGGAGGCGCCCGGCGTCTTCCTGCGGCTGCGCAAGGCCTGGCGCAAGCACGGGCAGCGGGTGTTCTCGCTCGCCACGCACGTCACACGCGGTCTGGAGAAGGCGGGCGGCACGCTGCTCGCGGCCGCTCCGGGGACCGAGACGGAGTGGCTGGACGCGCTCGCGGGCGGTGTCGGCTTGGAGGAAGCGGGCGGCACGGCCGCCGAGGCGCTGCGGACCGAGGGCGCGCTGATCGTCGTCGGCGAGCGCCTGGCCGGCGTGGCGGGCGGTCTGACCGCCGCCGTGCGGGCCGCCGCCGCGACCGGCGCGCGCCTGGTGTGGATCCCCCGCCGGGCGGGGGAGCGGGGCGCGATCGAGGCCGGCGCGCTGCCGTCGCTGCTGCCCGGCGGCCGTCCCGCCACCGACCCACGCGCGCGTGAGGAGGTCGCCGCCGTCTGGGGGCTGGCCCAGCTTCCGCACCGTCACGGCCGCGACACCGGTCAGATCGTCGAGGCGGCCGCGTCCGGCGAACTCCAGGCGCTGCTCGTCGCGGGCGTCGAGGTCGCGGACCTGCCCGACCCGGCACGTGCGCGTGCGGCACTCGCCGAGGCCGGCTTCGTGGTGTCGCTGGAGCTGCGGCCCGGCGAGGTCACCGAGCACGCCGACGTCGTCCTCCCGGTGGCCGCGGTCGCCGAGAAGGCGGGCGCCTTCCTCAACTGGGAGGGCCGGGTCCGCTTCTTCGGGACGGCGCTCAAGCCCGACCAGATGACCCGCCGGCCGGCCCCCGCCGACGCGCGCGTGCTCCAGATGCTCGCCGACGCCATGGACGTCCACCTCGGCCTGCCGGATCTGCGCACCACGCGCGCGGAGCTCGACCGGCTCGGCGCCTGGGACGGCCCCCGCGCCGACGCGCCCCGCGAGTCCGGTGTGCCGCTGCCGCGGCCCGCCGCGGGGGAGGCCGTTCTCGCCGGGCACCGGCTGCTGCTCGACCGGGGTCTCCTCCAGCAGGGCGACGAGGCGCTCGCCGGGACCCGGCACGCCGCGTACGCGCGCCTGTCGGCCGCCACGGCCGCCGAGGCGGGCGTCGAGGACGGCGACGTGCTCGCCGTGACCGGGCCCGCCGGAGCGGTCGAACTCCCGCTGGCGATCACCGAGATGCCCGACCGGGTGGTCTGGCTCCCGCTGAACTCCACCGGCGCCGGCGTCGCGTCCGACTCCGGGGCCACACCCGGCACCCTCGTCCGTATCGGCCCGGCGAAGACCGCCGCCGACGCCCCCAAGGAGGTGGAGGCGTGAGCCCGTACGTCGCCGCTGAGGACCTCTCGATGTTCGGCCACGACCCCTGGTGGCTGGTCGTCGTCAAGGCCGTCTTCTGCTTCGCCTTCCTGATGGTGACCGTGCTGTTCTCCATCGTCTGGGAGCGCAAGGTCGTCGCCTGGATGCAGCTGCGCATCGGTCCCAACCGGCACGGCCCCTGGGGCATGCTCCAGTCGCTCGCCGACGGCGTGAAGCTGATGCTGAAGGAAGACCTCATCGTCAAACGCGCGGACAAGGTCGTCTACGTCCTCGCGCCGATCGTCGCGACCGTGCCGGCCTTCATGGCGATCGCGGTGATCCCCTTCGGGCCGGCCGGCAACGAGGTCTCGATCTTCGGCCAGCGCACCACCATGCAGCTGACCGACCTGCCGATCGCGATGCTCTACATCCTCGCGGTCGCCTCCATCGGCATCTACGGGATCGTGCTGGCGGGCTGGAGCTCCGGCTCCACCTACCCGCTGCTCGGCGGCCTGCGGTCCTGCGCGCAGATGATCTCCTACGAGATCGCCATGGGCGCCGCGTTCGCCTCGGTGTTCCTCTACTCGGGGTCGATGTCGACGTCGACCATCGTCGAGCAGCAGCAGGACCGCTGGTACATCCTGCTGCTGCCGGTCTCCTTCGTCCTCTACGTCATCACGATGGTCGGCGAGACCAACCGCGCCCCCTTCGACATGCCGGAGTCCGAGGGCGACCTGGTCGGCGGCTTCAACACCGAGTACTCGTCGATCAAGTTCGCGCTGTTCATGCTCGCCGAGTACGTGAACATGGTGACGGTCTCCGCGGTGTCGACCACGCTCTTCCTCGGCGGCTGGCGTGCCCCCTGGCCGATCAGCACCTTCTGGGAGGGCGCGAACCACGGCTGGTGGCCGATGCTCTGGTTCGTCCTCAAGGTCCAGCTGCTGCTGTTCTTCTTCATCTGGCTGCGCGGCACGCTCCCGCGCGTGCGCTACGACCAGCTGATGAAGCTCGGCTGGAAGGTCCTGATCCCGGTCTCGGTGACCTGGCTGATGCTCGTCGCGACCGTGCGGACCCTGCGCAACGAGAACTACGACTTCGCCGACATCTTCCTCTACGTCGGCGGCGGCGCCCTGGCGCTGCTGGTGCTCTCCTTCGTCGTGGACATGTTCCGCAACGGGGGCAAGAGCGCACCGGCGCCCGCCGAACCCGCCGGCTTCGACCCGATGGCGGGCGGATTCCCCGTACCGCCCCTGCCGGGACAGGAACTGCCTCCGGTGCCCAGGCGCCGCTCGCGTCAGGAGCGGGAGCTCGTTGTCAGTGGTGGTACGGACACTGTGAGTGACGGATCGCGTGACGGAAAGGAGGCGTCCGATGGCTGAGGAGCCCAAGGAGGCCGGGCGGACGACGCCCGGGTTCCAGAACCCCGTGGCCGGCTTCGGCGTGACCTTCAAGGCCATGTTCAAGAAGCGGCTGACCGAGCAGTACCCGGAGCAGCAGAAGACCACCGCTCCCCGGTTCCACGGACGGCACCAGCTCAACCGCCATCCGGACGGCCTGGAGAAGTGCGTCGGCTGCGAGCTGTGCGCCTGGGCCTGCCCCGCCGACGCCATCTACGTCGAGGGCGCGGACAACACCGACGAGGAGCGCTACTCGCCGGGCGAGCGGTACGGGCGCGTTTACCAGATCAACTACGCGCGCTGCATCCTGTGCGGCCTGTGCATCGAGGCGTGCCCCACCCGGGCGCTGACGATGACCAACGAGTTCGAGCTGGCCGACTCCAGCCGCGCCAACCTGATCTACACCAAGGAACAGCTGCTCGCCGGTCTCGAGGACGGCATGGTCGACTCGCCGCACGCCATCTACCCCGGTACGGACGAGCAGGACTACTACCGCGGTCTGGTGACGGAGGCGGCGCCGGGCACGGAACGGCAGCCGGCCCTCTCCCAGGGCGAGGCCCCGCAGGAGGCCGCCGCCGACTCCGGTACGGACGAACCGGCGTCGGGGGAGGTGGTCGGACGATGAGCGCGCAGCTCGCCGCCTACTCCACCTCGACCGGCGAGGCCTTCCAGTTCTGGGTGCTCGGCACCGTCGCGGTGGCCGGCGCCCTGTGCACCGTGTTCATGCGCAGGGCCGTGCACAGCGCGCTCTGTCTCGCCGGAACCATGATCGTCCTCGCGGTGTTCTACCTGGCCAACGGCGCCTACTTCCTGGGCATCGTGCAGATCGTCGTCTACACCGGCGCGATCATGATGCTGTTCCTGTTCGTGGTGATGCTCGTCGGCGTCACCGCGGCGGACTCCCTGAAGGAGACCATCAAGGGACAGCGCTGGCTCGCCCTCCTCAGCGGCCTCGGCTTCGGCATCCTGCTGCTCGCCGGCATCGGCAACGCCTCGCTGACGGAGTTCACCGGCCTCACCGAGGCGAACGCCAACGGCAACGTGGAGGGTCTCGCGGCCCTCATCTTCACGAAGTACGTGTTCGCCTTCGAGATCACCGGCGCCCTGCTCATCACCGCCGCCGTCGGCGCGATGGTGCTCACGCACCGCGAGCGCACCGAACGGGCCATGACCCAGCGGGAGATGGCCGAGCGGCGGGTGCGCGAGGGCAAGCACGTACCGCCGCTGCCCGCGCCGGGCGTGTACGCGCGGCACAACGCCGTCGACGTCCAGGGCCTGCTGCCCGACGGCACCCCGTCGGAGCTCACGGTCAGCAAGACGCTCCGCGACCGCGGCCAGATGCGGGACGTGTCCGCCGACGCGCTGAACGACCTCAAGGCGCTGGAGCAGCGCGCCGAGGAGCGCCTGGAGCGTGCCGCGATCGCGCCGCCGCACCTGAAGCGGACCGAGGAGGCGTCGAAGTGAACCCCGTCAACTACCTGTACCTCGCTGCCCTGTTGTTCACGATCGGCGCGACGGGCGTGCTGATCAGGCGTAACGCGATCGTCGTCTTCATGTGCATCGAGCTCATGCTCAACGCCTGCAACCTCGCGTTCGTCACCTTCTCCCGGATGCACGGCAATCTCGACGGGCAGATCATCGCCTTCTTCACGATGGTCGTCGCCGCCGCGGAGGTCGTGGTCGGACTCGCGATCATCGTGTCGCTGTTCCGTTCCCGCCACTCGGCCTCGGTCGACGACGCCAGCCTGATGAAGCTGTAAGGGGTCGGAAGAATCGTGGAGAACCTCATCGCGCTGCTCATCGCGGCGCCCCTGCTCGGAGCGGCCGTCCTGCTGGTCGGCGGCCGCCGGCTCGACGCCGTCGGCCACTGGATCGGCACGCTCCTGTCGGCCGTCTCCTTCGTGTTCGGTGTCGTCCTCTTCGCCGACCTGCTCGGCAGGACCGCCGAGGACCGCACGCTGACCCAGCACCTGTTCAGCTGGATCCCGGTCGAGGGTTTCCAGGCGGACGTCGCCTTCCGCCTGGACCAGCTGTCGATGACCTTCGTGCTGCTGATCACGGGCGTCGGCTCGCTGATCCACCTGTACTCGATCGGGTACATGGAGCACGACGAGCGGCGCCGCCGCTTCTTCGGCTATCTGAACCTGTTCCTCGCGGCGATGCTGCTGCTGGTCCTCGCCGACAACTACCTGCTGCTGTACGTCGGCTGGGAGGGCGTGGGTCTCGCGTCCTACCTGCTCATCGGCTTCTGGCAGCACAAGCCCAGCGCCGCCACCGCCGCGAAGAAGGCCTTCCTGGTCAACCGCGTCGGCGACATGGGCCTGTCGATCGCCATCATGCTGATGTTCACCACGTTCGGCACGTTCGCGTTCGGCCCGCTGCTCGGGTCGGAGGGCGAGCCCGGCATCGCGGGGGACGCGACGGAGGGCAAGCTCACCGCCATCGCCCTGATGCTGCTGCTCGCCGCCTGCGGCAAGTCCGCCCAGGTGCCGCTCCAGTCCTGGCTCGGCGACGCGATGGAGGGCCCGACCCCGGTCTCGGCCCTCATCCACGCGGCGACCATGGTGACGGCGGGCGTGTACCTGATCGTCCGGTCCGCCGCGATCTTCAACGGTGCCCCCGACGCGCAGCTGGTCGTCACCGTCGTCGGCGCCGTCACGCTCCTGTTCGGTGCGATCGTCGGTTGCGCGAAGGACGACATCAAGAAGGCGCTGGCCGGCTCGACCATGTCGCAGATCGGCTACATGGTGCTGGCCGCGGGCCTCGGCCCCATCGGCTACGTCTTCGCGATCATGCACCTGGTGACGCACGGCTTCTTCAAGGCCGGGCTGTTCCTCGGCGCGGGTTCGGTCATGCACGGCATGAACGACGAGGTCGACATGCGCAAGTACGGCGGTCTGCGCAAGTACATGCCCGTCACCTTCGTGACCTTCGGGCTGGGCTACCTCGCCATCATCGGCTTCCCGGGCCTGTCCGGCTTCTTCTCCAAGGACAAGATCATCGAGGCGGCGTTCGCCAAGGGCGGGACCGAGGGCTGGATCCTCGGCGCCTGCGCCCTGCTCGGTGCGGCGATCACCGCGTACTACATGACGCGCGTGATGCTGATGACGTTCTTCGGCGAGGAGCGCTGGAAGAACCGGCCGACCCCGTCGCCCGAGGCGCCGGGCGCGGAGCCCGCCGCCGCACACCACGGCGAGCACGCGGAGCCGCACCCGCACGAGTCGCCCAAGGTCATGACGATCCCCATGATCGTGCTGGCCTTCGGATCGGTCTTCGCCGGCGGCTTCTTCAGCATCGGCGACCGCTTCCTGCACTGGCTGGAGCCCGTCACCGGCCACTCGCACGGCGACTCGCCGGTCAGCGCCCTCACCGTCACCCTCGCCACGATGGTGGTCCTGGTGATCGGCGTGGCCGTCGCCTACGCCCAGTACGGCCGCCGCCCCGTCCCGGTCGTCGCCCCCCGCGGGTCGCTGCTCACCCGGGCGGCCCGGCGGGACCTCTACCAGGACGACTTCAACCATGTCGTGCTGGTCCGCGGCGGCGAGCACCTGACGCGCTCCCTGGTCTACGTCGACCACACCCTGGTCGACGGAGTCGTGAACGGAACGGCGGCCTCGGTCGGCGGCCTCTCCGGACGGCTGCGCCGACTGCAGAACGGCTTCGTCCGGTCGTACGCGGTCTCGATGTTCGGTGGTGCGGCGCTCCTCATCGCCGCGACCCTGCTGATGAGGGCGGTCTGATACCGATGTCCTTTCCTCTGCTGACAGCGACAGCGGCGCTCCCGGCGATCGGGGCGGTGGCCACGGCCGCCGTCCCGGCCGCCCGGCGCAACGCCGCCAAAGCGCTGGCCCTGCTGTTCTCCCTGGCCACCCTCGCCCTGGCGATCGTCGTCCTGGTCCGCTTCGACCCGGACGGCGCCCGCTATCAACTCACCGAGTCCCACGCCTGGATCGCGGACTTCGGCGTCCGCTACGAGCTGGGCGTGGACGGCATCGGGGTCGCGCTCGTCGCGCTGACCGCGCTGCTGATCCCGTTCATCATGCTCGCGGGCTGGCACGACGCGGACCCGCTGGAGACCGGCAGCAGGCGCTGGCGTCCGACCCAGGGCTTCTTCGCCCTGATCCTGGCCGTCGAGGCGATGGTGATCCTCTCCTTCGAGGCGACCGACGTCTTCCTGTTCTACATCTTCTTCGAAGCCATGCTGATCCCGATGTACTTCCTCATCGGCGGCTTCGGGGACCGGGCCCACGAGCACGGAGAGGTGGCGGCGTCGACCCAGCGGTCGTACGCGGCCGTGAAGTTCCTCCTGTACAACCTGGTCGGCGGCCTGATCATGCTGGCCGCGGTGATCGGCCTCTACGTGGTCGCCGGGAACTTCTCCCTCACCGAGATCGCCGAGGCGCGCGCCAACGGCACGCTCGACATGGCGACGAACACCGAACGCTGGCTGTTCCTGGGCTTCTTCTTCGCCTTCGCGGTGAAGGCGCCCCTGTGGCCGCTGCACACCTGGCTGCCCAACGCCATGGGCGAGGCGACCACCCCGGTCGCCGTGCTCATCACCGCGGTCGTCGACAAGGTGGGCACCTTCGCGATGCTCCGGTTCTGCCTCCAGCTGTTCCCGGAGGCGAGCAAGTGGGCGACGCCGTTCATCCTCGTCCTCGCCGTGATCAGCATCATCTACGGGGCGCTGCTCGCGGTGGGACAGCGGGACATCAAGCGCCTGGTGGCGTACGCCTCGATCTCGCACTTCGGGTTCATCATCCTGGGCATCTTCGCGATGACCAGCCAGGGCCAGTCCGGTGCCACGCTCTACATGGTCAACCACGGCATCTCGACCGCGGCGCTGATGCTGGTCGCCGGCTTCCTGATCTCCCGGCGCGGCTCGCGGCTCATCGCCGACTACGGCGGTGTGCAGAAGGTCGCCCCGGTGCTCGCCGGCACCTTCCTGATCGGCGGCCTGGCCACCCTGTCGCTGCCCGGTCTCGCACCCTTCGTCAGCGAGTTCCTGGTCCTGGTCGGCACGTTCGCGCGGTACCCGGCGATCGGCATCATCGCCACCTTCGGCATCGTCCTCGCCGCGCTCTACACCCTCGTGCTCTACCAGCGCACCATGACCGGCCCGGTGAAACCCGAGGTCTCGGCGATGCCCGACCTGCGCCCCCGTGAGCTCCTGGTCGTCGCCCCGCTGATCGTGCTGCTGATCTTCCTGGGCGTCTATCCGAAGCCCGTCACGAACATCGTCGATCCGGCGGTCCAGCAGACCCTGTCCGACGTACACAAGAAGGACCCCCAGCCCGAGGTGGAGGCGGCCAAGTGAGCGCATCAGCCGTCCACAGCCTGTGGACAACCGCGGCCGACCCGATCTCGAAGATCGACACGCCGAAGATCGAATACGGGCAGCTCTCGCCCACCCTGATCGTCGTGGGCGCGGCGATCATCGGGGTACTGGTCGAGGCGTTCGTGCCGCGCAGACACCGCTACTACGCCCAGTTGTTCGTGTCCGTCGTCGCGCTGGTCGCCGCGTTCGCCGCCGTGGTCGCGCTCGCGGAGGGCGGCTACGGCACCACGAAGGCGCGCATCGCGGCCATGGGCGCGATCGCCGTCGACGGACCGGCCCTCTTCCTCCAGGGCACGATCCTGCTGGCCGCCCTGGTGGGCCTGTTCACCTTCGCCGAACGGCGCCTCGACCCCGAGGCGCACGGCAACCGGGTCGACTCCTTCGCCGCCCAGGCGGCCTCCGTGCCCGGCAGCGAGAGCGAACAGGCCGCGGTCAAGGCCGGGTTCACGACCACCGAGGTCTTCCCGCTGCTGCTGTTCGCCGTCGCGGGCATGCTGGTCTTCCCGTCGGCCAACGACCTGCTGACCCTCTTCATCGCCCTGGAAGTCTTCTCGCTGCCCCTGTACCTCCTGTGCGCCCTGGCCCGCCGCAAGCGGCTCATGTCGCAGGAGGCCGCGGTCAAGTACTTCCTCCTCGGCGCGTTCGCCTCCGCGTTCACCCTCTTCGGCATCGCCCTGCTGTACGGGTACGCGGGCTCGGTGTCGTACGGCACGATCGCGCAGGTCGTCGACGGCACCGTGCAGAACGTGAACCCGGCCCTCGCCGACACCATGGGCAACGACGCGCTGCTGCTCGTCGGCGCCGCGATGATCGTCATGGGGCTGCTGTTCAAGGTGGGCGCGGTGCCCTTCCACATGTGGACACCCGACGTGTACCAGGGCGCGCCCACCCCGGTGACCGGCTTCATGGCCGCGGCGACCAAGGTGGCCGCCTTCGGCGCGCTGCTGCGCCTGCTGTACGTCGTCCTGCCGGGGCTGCGCTGGGACTGGCGGCCGGTCATGTGGGGCGTGGCCGTGATCACGATGCTGGGCGGTGCGATCGTCGCGATCACCCAGACCGACATCAAGCGGCTCCTGGCGTACTCGTCCATCGCGCACGCCGGATTCATCCTCGCGGGTGTGATCGCCACCACCGAGGACGGGGTCTCCTCGGTGCTCTTCTACCTGGCCGCGTACTCGTTCGTGACGATCGGCGCCTTCGCCGTGGTCACCCTCGTGCGCGACGCGGGTGGCGAGGCGACCCACCTGTCCAAGTGGGCCGGGCTCGGGCGCAGGTCACCCCTGGTGGCGGCCGTCTTCGCGGTCTTCCTGCTGGCCTTCGCCGGCATCCCGCTGACCTCCGGCTTCGCCGGGAAGTTCGCCGTCTTCAAGGCGGCGGCCGAGGGCGGCGCGGCCCCCCTGGTCGTGGTGGGTGTGATCTCGTCGGCGATCGCCGCGTTCTTCTACATCCGGGTGATCGTGCTCATGTTCTTCAGCGAACCGCGGCCCGACGGTCCGACCGTCGCCGTTCCGTCGCCGCTGACCATGGCGGCGATCGGGGTGGGCGTGGCGGTCACGCTGGTGCTCGGCGTGGCGCCGCAGTACTTCCTGGACCTGGCGAACCAGGCGGGAGTGTTCGTGCGCTGACCGCGGCGCCGCCGGCCGGCGGCCTGCGCGTACGGTGGGCCCGGTTCCCCGAGGGGGAGCCGGGCCCACCGGCGTGTCCACCGGCACACGCGGTGCGATCCGCGTCAGGGCGGGCACACGGAGTCACCGGAAAGAGCCTGTGGACAACTCCGGCGCTGTCGGTCCCGACCCCTATCGTGGAAGCAGTGGTCGAGGGACGACGTACGGGGGACCAGTCGATGGGCGGGACGGGCGGGATCAGCGAGATGACAGGGAACACCCAGACACCGGAGCGGACCGGGAGCGAGGCGCTCGCCACGCTCCACCGGGTCTTCGGGTACGACGCCTTCCGCGGCGAGCAGGAAGCGGTCATCGAGCACGTGGTGACCGGCGGGGACGCGGTCGTCCTCATGCCGACCGGCGGCGGAAAGTCGCTGTGCTACCAGATCCCCGCCCTGGTCAGACCGGGCACCGGCATCGTCGTCTCCCCGCTGATCGCGCTGATGCAGGACCAGGTCGACGCGCTGCGGGCGCTCGGTGTGCGCGCCGGGTTCGTCAACTCCACGCAGGACTTCGACGAGCGGCGCGTGGTCGAGGCCGAGTTCCTCGCAGGCGAGCTGGACCTGCTGTACCTGGCCCCGGAGCGGCTGCGCCTGGACTCCACGCTCGACCTCCTCTCCCGCGGCAAGATCTCCGTCTTCGCGATCGACGAGGCGCACTGCGTCTCCCAGTGGGGCCACGACTTCCGCCCGGACTACCTCTCCCTCTCCCTGCTCGGTGAGCGCTGGCCGGACGTCCCGCGGATCGCGCTCACGGCGACGGCCACCCGGGCGACGCACCAGGAGATCACCCAGCGGCTGAACATGCCGGCGGCCCGGCACTTCGAGGCCAGCTTCGACCGGCCCAACATCCAGTACCGGATCGTGCCGAAGGCCGACCCGAAGAAGCAGCTGCTGAGCTTCCTGCGCGAGGAGCACCCAGGCGACGCGGGCATCGTCTACTGCCTCTCGCGCAACTCCGTGGAGAAGACGGCCGAGTTCCTCTCCCGCAACGGCGTCGAGGCGGTGCCCTACCACGCAGGCCTGGACGCGGGCACCCGCGCGGCGCACCAGTCCCGCTTCCTCCGCGAGGAGGGCCTGGTCGTGTGCGCGACCATCGCCTTCGGCATGGGCATCGACAAGCCGGACGTACGCTTCGTCGCCCACCTCGACCTGCCCAAGTCCATCGAGGGCTACTACCAGGAGACGGGACGCGGCGGCCGGGACGGACTGCCCTCCACGGCCTGGATGGCCTACGGGCTCAACGACGTCATCCAGCAGCGCAAGCTGATCCAGTCCGGGGAGGGCGACGAGGCGTTCCGGCGGCGGGCCGCCGCCCACCTGGACTCGATGCTGGCGCTGTGCGAGACCGCCCGGTGCCGCCGCGGACAGCTCCTCGCCTACTTCGGCCAGGAGGCCGGGCCGACCGGCTGCGGCAACTGCGACACCTGCCTCACCCCGCCGGAGACCTGGGACGGGACGGTCGCGGCCCAGAAGGTCCTCTCGACCATCGTGCGGCTCCAGCGCGAGCGCGGCCAGAAGTTCGGCGCGGTGCAGATCATCGACATCCTGACGGGCAAGCGCACCGCCAAGGTGATCCAGTTCGACCACGACCAGCTGTCGGTGTTCGGTATCGGCGAGGACCTGTCCGAGGGCGAGTGGCGGGGCGTCGTACGGCAGTTGCTGGCGCAGGGGCTGCTCGCCGTCGAAGGGGAGTACGGCACTCTGGTGCTGACGGAGGCCAGCGGGGCGGTGCTGCGCCGGGAGCGGGAAGTACCGCTGCGCAAGGAACCGAAGAAGCCTGCGGCGGCGAAGACATCGGGCTCCACCGGCCGGGGCAAGGCCAAGGCGGCCGTGGCCGAACTGCCCGAGGAACTACGGCCCGCCTTCGAGGCCCTGCGCGCCTGGCGTGCCGAACAGGCGCGGGAGCAGGGCGTACCGGCGTACGTCATCTTCCACGACGCCACCCTCCGCGAGATCGCCCTGGCATGGCCGACCTCGACACAGCAGCTCGGCGGTATCGGCGGGGTCGGCGAGAAGAAGCTGGTGACGTACGGGGAGGGCGTGCTCGCCGTGCTGGCCTCCCTGGGCGGGACACCGGCCACGCCCGCACCGGAGCCGGCCGGTGACACCGCCCCCGCCCCCGTAACCGGCTCCGGATCCGGCCCCGGCCCGGGCTCCGCTCCCGCCGGCGCCGCGGATGCCGCGTCCGGCGCGGTGCCGGGTGCCCGGACGGACCCCGGATACCCCGACCACTGGCCCGAGATGGACGCGGAACCCGAGCCCGAGGACTGGATGTAGAGGACTGGATGTAGGGGCAGGGGAAGCGGACCGGCGGCTCGGCGCCCGGTCGTCCGGACGGTCCCCGGACCGTCCGGCCGGGAGGACCGGGAGGACCGGGAGGACCGGGACGGCCAAGACGGCCAGGACTGCCAGGACGGCCGGGAGGGCCGGTACGGCCGGGGCCGGGACGGCGGGGAGGACCGGGAGGACCGGACGGCCAGGACTGCCGGGACGGTCGGGAGGGCCGGGGCGGAGATCGGAGGTCGGATCAGCCGGTCCGGTGCCGAGGGCCGGATGAGCTTGTCCGGTGGGTCACAGGGCGCGGGTGGCGTAGGCCCTGACGTCCGCGTCGGAGTCGGTCGTCGCCGTGGCGAGGGCCGCGCGGGCGGCCTGCGAGCCGCGGTGCCGGGTGAGCGCCAGGACGGCGGCCTTGCGGACGTCGGCGTTCGGGTCGGCGAGGGCCTTGGCGAGGACCGGGACCGCCGTGTCCGAGCGGGCCACGGACAGCGCGGTGGCCGCACCGGCGCGGACCTGCCAGGCCGGGTCGGCCAGGGCTGCCACGGCCCGCTCGGCGAACGGAGCCGGGCAGCCGGTGGTGCCCAGCGCACCGTAGGCGGCCGCCCGCACCAGGGCGTCGGGGTCGTCGACCAGCCCGGCGAGAGCCGCGTGGACGGCGTCCGGCTCGACGGCGGCGCCTGCCCCGACCGAGGACTCGACCGGGGAGCCTGTCCCGGAGCCGGAGCCGGAGCCGGAACCCGTGTCCCCGGGGGAGCCGGAGCCGGACGGGGGCGGCTCGCTCAGGCGGCCCGCGGCCACCGTGGCCAGCGACCTGGCGATGCTGACGCGGACCTCGCGGGACGGGTCGGCGCTCGCCGCCCGGGCCAGTTCCTCGGCTGCGTCGACGGACACCAGGGCGCGGACGGCCTCGATCCGCACGGCGATGTCGGCGTCTTTGAGGGAGCCCGCGAACAGGGCGGCGTCGCCGAGGCGCAGGGCCCGCAGCACGTCCAGCGCCGCGGCCCGGACGACGGGGTCGGACTCGGCGAGGGCGGCGGCCAGAGCGTCGCGCAGGGCGGGTTCCGGCGGCAGCGTCTCGACGAGCTCCCGCAGCGAGGCCGCCGCCGCGGCCCGTACCTCCGGGGCGGGGTCGCGCAGCGAACCGGCGAGGGCGGCCCCGGTGCCCGGCGGCACGGTCTCGGTGAGGACGGCGACGGCCTCGCGCCGGACGGCGGGCACGGGGTCGGTCAAGTAGGGCACGAGAGAGGTGAGTTCGGGCTCCTCCTCGGCGAGCGCGACGAGTTCGAGGAGACGGGTGGAGGAGCGGTGCGAGGACTCCAGGCCGGGCGCTGCCCCGGCGTCGGGAACGGCACCGGCGTCAGTGTCGGCAACAGCCCCGGCACCGGACTCGGCTGCGGCGTCAACCCCGGCCCCCGGCCCGCTCGTGGAGGCCGCCGGCGTCGGGACTCCGGCCACGCCGGAGGCGGCCGCCGGCGACGGCACTCCGGCTCCCGCGGCGACGGGCGCCACATCCCGTGAGCCGGCCGTGGCGACCTGCTCGGGGTGGACCTCGCCCAGCTGCCGGGAGGGGCCGCCGACGGGCGTGAACCCGTCGACCGGAACCAGGTAGGGAGCCACCGGACGGGCCGTGAACTCCATCGCACCGGAAGGGGACTTGTGCAGATCGAGGTGGTGGAACCACGAGGCGTCGTCGCGCAGCGGGTGGTCGAGGCGCTCGTGGTAGAGGCCCCAGCGGGACTCCGTCCGGGCCAGGGAGGCGCGCGCGGCCATCTCCGCGCAGTCGCGGATGAAGCCGACCTCGGCGCAGCGCATCAGCTCGTGCGGGGTACGGGCGCCCATCCCGGCGATGTCGTCGCGCATCCGCTCGAAGGACTCCAGGGCCAGCGAGAGCCGCGCGCCCGACTTGGGAGGGGCCACGTAGTCGTTCACGAAGCGGCGCAGCTTGTACTCGACCTGCGGCTGCGGCGGTCCCTGCGGGTTGCGCAGCGGGCGGTAGATCAGCTCGTGCGCCTCGCGCAGCTGGTCGGCGGGCAGCTCACCGTCGTACGCCGTGTACCGGGCGGCGTCCGCGCCCGCCAGGTCGCCGAAGACGAACGCGCCGATCATGTAGTTGTGCGGGACGCAGGCCAGGTCGCCGGCGGCGTACAGGCGGGGGACGGTCGTCCGGGCGTGGTCGTCCACCCGTACCCCCGAGGCGGAGTGGCCTCCGCACAGGCCGATCTCCGAAATGTGCATCTCGATGTCGTGGGTGCGGTAGTCGTGGCCGCGGCCCGCGTGGAAGGTGCCCCGGGTCGGGCGTTCGGTGGAGTGCAGGATCGACTCCAGGGCCGACACCGACTCCTCGGGGAGGTGGCTCAGCTTCAGGTACACCGGGCCCCGGTCGCTGGCGACCTCCGCGGCGAACTCGGCCATCATCTGGCCCGACCAGTAGTCGGAGTCGACGAAGCGTTCGCCGTGCCGGTTGACCTGGTAGCCGCCGAACGGATTGGCGACGTAGGCGCAGGCGGGACCGTTGTAGTCCTTGATCAGCGGGTTGATCTGGAAGCACTCGATACCGGTCAGCTCGGCGCCCGCGTGGTAGGCCATGGCGTAGCCGTCGCCCGCGTTGGTCGGGTTCTCGTACGTGCCGTAGAGGTAGCCGGAGGCGGGCAGGCCGAGGCGGCCGCAGGCCCCGGTCGCGAGGACGACCCCGCCCGCGCGGACGGTGACGAACCGCCCGGTGCGGGTGTGGAAGCCGACCGCGCCGATGGCCCGCCCGTCCTCGGGGGAGGTCAGCACGCGCACCGGCATCACCCGGTTCTCGATCCGGATCCGCTCCCGCATCTCGCGCCGCCGCAGCTGCCGGTACAGGACCTTCTTGACGTCCTTGCCCTCCGGCATGGGCAGCACGTAGGAGCCGGAGCGGTGGACCTGGCGGACCGCGTAGTCGCCGTGCTCGTCCTTCTCGAACTTCACGCCGTACGACTCCAGGCGCTGCACCATCGCGAAGCCGCGGGTGGCGGTCCGGCGCACGGTGGACTGGTCGACGATGCCGTCGTTGGCGCGGGTGATCTCGGCGACGTAGTCGTCGGGCTCGGCGCGGCCCGGGACGACCGCGTTGTTGACGCCGTCCATGCCCATGGCGAGCGCCCCGGAGTGGCGCACGTGCGCCTTCTCCAGGAGCAGGACCGCCGCGCCGCGCTCGGCGGCGGTGAGGGCGGCCATGGTGCCGGCGGTGCCCCCGCCGATCACGAGGACGTCGCAGGTCAGCTCGTCGGCGTCGCCGAGCGCGGGGATCTCCAGCAGGGTGTCCACCGGGGTGCCTTTCAGATGCTCAGTGAGGTCAGGACGTCGCGCCGCAGGGCCATCCGCGCGGGGTCGTCGTGGGCGGCCCGGTCGCGCGGGCGCGGCACGTCCCGTACGGAGAGGAGGCGGCCCGTGCCGAGGAGGGCCACGCGGTCGCCGAGGAACAGGGCCTCGTCCACGTCGTGGGTGACGAAGACGACGGTGGCGCCCGTGCCGTGCAGCACCTCGACCAGCAGGTCCTGCATGCCGGCCCGGGTCTGGGCGTCGAGGGCGCCGAAGGGTTCGTCCATGAGGACGGCGCGCGCACCGGCGGCGAGGGCCCGGGCCAGTTGGGCCCGCTGGCGCTGGCCTCCGGAGACGCGGTGCGGCAACTGCCGGGCACGGTCGGCGAGTCCGACCCGCTCCAGCCAGGCCCCGGCCTGTTTCCTGCGCTCCGCGCGCCGGGCGCCCTGGATGGCGAGGGGCAGTTCTACGTTGGACAGCAGGGTGCGCCAGGGGAGGAGGGCGTCCTCCTGGAAGACCAGCGCGCGGTCCGCCGCCGGTCCGCCGATCGGACGGCCGTCCTGCTCGGCGGCACCGGCGAGCACGGGCAGCAGCCCGGCCAGGGTGCGCAGCAGCGTCGACTTGCCGCAGCCCGAGGGCCCCACGACGGTCAGGATCTCGCCCGGGGCCACGTCGAGGTCCACCTCGGCCAGGGCGGCGGCGTCGGGGCGGCCGAGGGTGGCGGCGCGCAGGGTGAGCCGGGTGCCACGTGCGGCCGTGCCGGTGCCGGTGCTCGTGCCCGTACCGGCGGCGGGCGTGGTGCCGGTGCCGGTGTCCGCGGTCGTCGTGCGGGTGGTCCCGCGGGTCTCAGACGAGGTGCTCATCGCGGGCCTCCCCGGAGTCGTGGCCGGTGGGGACGGCGGGGACCGCCGGTGCCGGGGCGGCCGGCCGGGCGCTCACCGGCCGGGTCCGGCCCGCCGGGACGTACGACGTGCGGGGCAGCCAGCGGGTGAGACGGCGGCCGAGGAGCTCCACGGCGGTGGACGTGGCCCAGCCGAGCACGCCGATCGTGACCATGCCGACGAAGACCCCCGGGTAGTCGACGACCGTGTAGTCCTGCCAGGTGCGGTAACCGACGCCGTACTGGCCGGAGATCATCTCGGCGGAGATCACACAGATCCACGACACCCCGATGCCGACCGACAGACCGCTGAAGATGCCCGGCAGGGCCCCGGGAAGCACCACCGAGCCGAGGACGCGCCACCGGCCGCCGCCCATGGTGCGCACCGCCTCCTCCCACCCCGGGCTCAGCGCGCGCACCGCGTGCCGGGTGGAGACCGTCACCGGGAAGAAGGCGGCGGTGAAGGTGATGAAGACGATGCCCTGCTCGTTGGAGGGGAAGAGCAGGATCGCGACGGGCACCAGGGCGATCGCGGGGATCGGGCGGACGACTTCGAGGACCGGTCCGAGCAGGTCCTCGGCCAGGCGCGAGCGCGCCACGAGCACACCGGTGGCCACACCCAGCACGGCGGCCAGGAGGAATCCGGTGACGATACGGGTGAGGCTGTCGGTGAGGTCCGTCCAGTAGTCGTCGCCCGCCAGCCGGTCGGCGAACGCGCGGGCCACGTCGGCGACCGTGGGGAACTGCGAGAAACGCAGCCACAGGTCGACGTCCAGGCCGGTCAGCAGCTGCCACAGGCCGAGGGCCGCCGCCACCGAGGCCACCCGCAGCGCGTACCGGGTCACGACGCGCGCCCCAGCGCTTCGGCGTACGTGACGACCCGGGCGCCGCCGTGGGCGCCGAGGTAGGCCCGCGCGGTCGCCGGGGCGACGAAGGGCAGGAGGCTTCGGCCGTCCGCCACCCAGACGGCCCGGTCGGCGAACCACAGGGTGCCGGTGGTGGCGTCGGGGACGTAGGCGGCGCGGATGCCGTCCTCGTGCTGCGCCACGTAGGCCAGCAGCTCGGCGGGGGTGCCGAAGGAACGGGTCCCGCCTGCGCCCTTGGGCCAGACCTCGCTCGCGGCCGGCGGGGGCGCGGCGGCGAGCTGCTTCGCGTAGGACGGGCCGAGCGCCTTCCTCACGTACCGGTCGTCGACGAACGCGTCCACGTCGACGTCCCCGGTCAGCTTCGCCGCCTTCAGGACGGACACGTCCTCCTTGAGCGCGGCGACGAGCCGGGGCTTGACGGCCGGGTCGAAGGTGGCGATGCCGTGGGCGCCGTTGTAGAGGTAGACGACCTCGGCGGGCAGGCCGGTGGCCCCGGCGACCTTCTCGGCGGCGGCCACGGGGTGCGCGTCGAGATAGACGGTCGCCTCCGCCTGGGCCTTCAGGAACGCCTCGAGCACGGCCGGACGCTTCTTCGCGAAGTCCTCGCGCGCGGTGACGCCGTGGAAGGTCGGCAGGTCGAGCTGGGCGCCGTCGTACAGGGCCTTCGCCTTGCCCTGGTAGGCCAGCAGACCGGGCCAGGCGACGAACTGCGAGAGCGCGTCGGCGCTGCCCGCGGTGAGGGCCGACGCGCCCACGGCCGGCTGCTGGTTGAGCTTCTCGATGCCCTTGTCCGGGTCGATCCCGGCGCGTTGCAGGGCCCGTACGAGGGTGCCGTCGGCGGCCGATCCGACGCTGGTGGAGACCTTCTTGCCGTCGAGGTCCTCGACGGAGGCCAGATCGGAGCCGGGCGCCGTGACGATGGTGTTGAGGCCGCCGCGCAGGTTGTAGCCGGTGACCGAGACCAGGTGGGTGGGTCTGCCGAGCTGTTTGCCGCGGGCCGCGTTGATGAGGAGCGGGAAGTCGCCCATGGAGCCGATGTCGATCTTCCCGGCGGTCATCTGCGCGGTGATGGGGGCGCCGGTGGCGTAGTCCTGCCAGTCCACCTTGTAGGTCGTGCCGTCACCGAGGGCGTCGAGCTGTTTCTCGAAGTAGCCGAGCGAGCGCAGCAGGGTGCCCGCCGTGACGGTGTTGATGGTCTTGGACTGGTAGCCGACGGTCACGGTGACCGTGGAGCCGCTGCCCGCCTCGGCGCTGCCGCATCCCGTGACGGGGAGCAGGAGGAGGGCGGTGGACGCGGCGATCGCCGCGGGTTTCGTCGCTGGGGTCTTCATGGGGATTCGGGCCTTTCACCGGAGCAGGTAGGGCATGTTGACCGTGACGGCTCCGGTGGGACAGCGGGCCGCGCACGGGCCGCAGTACCAGCACTCGTCGACGTGCATGTAGGCCTTGCCGTTGCTCTCGTCGATGGCCAGGGAGTCCAGCGGGCACATGTCCACACAGAGCGTGCAGCCGTCGATGCACTTCGACTCGTCGATGGTCACGGGCACGTCGGCCCGCTGGGGTGCCAGGGTCATGGCTGTCTCCAGGAAGGTCCCGGGAGGATTCCGGAGAAATCCCGGGCGGCAGTGAACCGATGAGGCCGTGCCGAACGATGAAGGGTCGAGGGCGGAAGCCGTACCGCCGGGGAGGGAGGTCAGAGGGAGCGGTGCAGCAGGCCGCTCATCGAGATGCGGTCCCCGCGGAAGCGGATGAACTCCAGATCCACCGGGCGGCCGTCGGCGAGGTGGGTGAGGCGTTCGAGCATCAGGACGGCCGCGCCGCGCGGTGCCTCCAGCACGGCGGCGGAGTGGGCGTCCGCGGTCACCGCCTCGAGGGTGATCTCGGCCTGTCCGAGGCGCTGTCCGGTGACGGCTTCCAGCAGGCGGAAGACGTCGGTGTTCTCCAGGTCGGCGCCGAGCAGGGCGGTGCCGATGTCGAGCGGGAGGTAGGTGAGGTCGAGGGAGAGGGGGATGCCACCCAGGCGGCGCAGGCGTTCGATGTAGAGCACGTCGGTGCCGGGCGGTACGTGGAGGCGGTCGGCCACCGGGGCGGGTGCGGCGACGGGGCCCATCGTGCGGACCTCGTTGGTGACCCGGCCGTGCTCGTGCAGGGTCTCCGCGAGACCCATCAGACGGTCCAGGCCGTGCGGGTACTTCTGCGCCACCACGACGGTGCCCACGCCCGGCAGGCGTGCGACGAGCCCCTCCGCCCGCAGGAGGTCGAGGGCCTGGCGGACGGTGTTGCGGGAGGCGCGGTAGTCCGCCGCGAGGGTCGACTCGTGGGGGAGCGTGCCGTCCGGGAAACCGTCGGTGAGCAGCTGGCGGCGCAGCAGATCGGCCAGCTGACGTGCCTGGTCCGCACGCAGCCGACGACGCGCGCGGTGGGCGGCGACGGTGGTCGCGCCCTGGCCGGCGTGGTCCCGGATGCGGTCGGTGGGTGGCATGTTTCGAACCATAGCGAGCCGGTAGGAAAAGCGGTGTTGCCGGAGTGTTGCGCCACCTGCCGGCACGTCAGACGCGGCGCTGACCTGCGAGGACAGGGCCGGCCCGCACAAGATCTGCCAGGTCAGGACAGCGCGGTGAGTCCCGGGGCGAAGGTGATCAGCAGCGGCAGCAGGGGCACCAGCGTGGCCACCGTCGTGGTCAGCGCCCGCTGCCGGCGGAGCAGGCGCGGGGGCGGCTGGAGCAGGCGGTCGACGCGCTCGCCCAGGAGACGGTGGCTGGAGGCGCAGGACAGGACGCCCCGGTGCTGGTTCAGCTCGATCAGGGCGAGCGCCGTCGTCAGGTGACCGCAGCGGCGGGACGCTGTGTCGTCGGCGGCGAGTTCGACCAGGCGGTGGGTCTGGTCGCAGAAGTGGGAGAAGAGCGGAACGCGGGGGAAGCCGGTGGCAAGGGCTGTCGACAGGTGGAGCAGCCAGTCGTGGTGGGCGCGGGCATGGCCGCGCTCGTGGGTGAGGACGGCGTCCAGCTGGTGGGAGGTGAGGCGGTGCAGGGCGCCGGTCGTCACGATCAGCTGGGGCGGGCTGCCCGGCATCCACCAGGCGTCGGGGTACTCGTCCTCCAGGACCAGCAGCGGGCCCCGGGCGGACGGCAGCCCGGCGGGCAGGTCGGGGGCGCGTTCGCGCAGGTGCGCCCTGGCCTGGCCGCGGCGCCGGCGGGCGTCGAAGAGCTCCCGGGCCAGCATCGCGGTCGTCCAGGCGGCCCCGCAGGCCAGCAGCAGGGTCAGGGCCGCGGCCCACGGCGGGGCGGCGGAGAGGTCGTACGCCTGCGACACCCCGGGCGGCGCGGGGGCGAAGACCCGGGCACGGACGGTGTGGAACACGGCGGCGGCGCCCAGCGTCAGGGCGGTCAGACAGCACAGCAGCACCGTGGCGACCAGGCACTGCCACACCCACAGCCCGAGCACCGGTTCCCGCTCGGGCCACGAGGACCGGGTCAGCGCACGCGGGACCGGCACGGCGGCGGACAGAGCGACGACGCTCAGCAGGAGCAGGCAGAGGGTCATGCCGTGGGCTCCGGATCCTGGTCGGGAAGGGGGCGGGCGCCACATGCGCGCGGATGGTCCGCCCCGTACCCGGAGGTGGGCGGACCGCCGCAGGCGGCGGGCTCGGCCCGAAGACCGTGCCCGTCGCCAGTATGACGGCGGTTACCCCGGGAGTCAGCCCGAGAAGGCACCCCGATCCGTCGTCGCCCGGGGCGGTCCGCCGCCGGGTTCAGCCGTCGGCGCGGCCCGGGACCACACGTCCGCTCACCTCGCCCAGCCCCACCCGTGCGCCGCCGGGGCCGGGGGCCCACGCCGACAGGGTCACCACGTCGTCGTCCTCCAGGAACGTGCGCTTGCCGTCGGGCAGCTCCAGCGGGTCGCGGCCGTTCCAGGTCAGTTCCAGCAGGGAACCGCGCTCGTGCGGCTCCGGCCCGCTCACCGTGCCGGAGCCGTACAGGTCCCCGGTGCGCAGCGAGGCGCCGTTGACCGTGAGGTGGGCGAGCTGCTGGGCCGCCGTCCAGTACATGCCGGCGAAGGGGGGCTCGGAGATCACGCGGCCGTTCAGCGCGACGGAGATGCGCAGGTCGTAACCGGCGGGTTCGGTGCTCGCGTCGTCCAGATAGGGCAGCAGGGGGTGGGTCCGCTCCGGGGGCGCCACCCGCGCGTCCTCCAGGGCTTCCAGCGGGGTGATCCACGCCGACACGGACGTGGCGAACGACTTGGCGAGGAACGGGCCGAGCGGGACGTACTCCCACGCCTGGAGATCGCGGGCCGACCAGTCGTTGAGCAGGCAGAGCCCGAACACGTGCTCGCGGAAGTCGGTCAGCGCCACCGGGTCGCCCTGCCGCGAGGGCACGCCGACGACGAAGCCGACCTCCGCCTCGATGTCGAGCCGCACGGACGGGCCGAAGACCGGCGCCGGGTCGGCGGGCGCCTTGCGCTGGCCCGACGGACGCACGACGTCCGTGCCGGAGACCACGACCGTGCCGGCCCGGCCGTGGTAACCGATCGGCAGATGCTTCCAGTTGGGCAGGAGGGTGTCCCCGGCGTCCGGGCGGAAGATCGCTCCCGCGTTCCGGGCGTGGTGCTCCGAGGAGTAGAAGTCGACGTAGTCGGCGACCTGGAAGGGCAGGTGCAGGGTCACACCGGAGAGCGGGTGGAGAAGCGGTTCCACGGTGCTGCGGTGGGCGGGCTCGGTGACCCACTCGGTCAGGGCGCGGCGCACCTGCGACCAGGTCGTCCGGCCGGCCGCCAGCAGCGGGTCCAGCGTCGGCGCGGCAAGCAGGCCGACGTGCGGCGAGCCGAGCGCGCGGGCCGCGGCGCCCGCGTCGAGCACGTGGTCGCCGAGCCGGACGCCGACGGTGCGCTCCGTGGAGCCCGGGAGGGAGAAGACACCGTAGGGGAGGTTGTGCGGACCGAAGGGATCGCCCTCGGGAAGGTCGAAGGGGGGCATCGGGTACTGCCTCTCTTTCGTGCGCTCTTTGGTGCTCGCCATGTCGGGCTCGACGGGCCCCGGGCGGGTGGCGCGCCGGGTGCGCCGGGCCGCGCCACACGTTACGGCCGACACCGCGGAAGCGACACGGGGGCCGGGACCGGCGCGACCACCCCGCGGAGAAGAGAGGAGAAGAGAGGAGAAGGGAGGGGGAGAAGGGAGGGGCCGGTTGCGGGTGCGGGTCAGGCAGTCCCGAGGGGTCCCCACTCAGTCGTACAAAGCCATGCGCACAAGGGGAGTTGGCAGAACAGGACAGGACCGGCCGTCGTCCGGTTCACGTCGAACCAGGGGGGCGTGGGATCCGTATTCTCTGATCATGGCCGCACCCACCGCATATGCCGCGCGCACCGCGTACTCCCTCATCGCCACCGACCTGGACGGCACGCTGCTCCGCGGCGACGACACGTTCTCCGACCGGTCGCTCGACGCGCTCGCGCGGGTGGCGGCGGCCGGGGCACGCCATCTGGTGGTGACGGGACGCCCCGCGCCCCGGGTGCGACCGCTGCTCGAGCGCATGCACAGCAGGGGTCTCGCGGTCTGCGGACAGGGCGCGCAGCTGTACGACGCCGGCGCGGACCGTCTGCTGTGGTCCGTCACCCTGGACCGGGAGCTCGCCGAGAACGCGCTCGGCAAGATCGAGGCGGAGGTCGGGCAGCTGTACGCGGCCGTGGACCAGGACGGTGTCGACGGGCTCACGCTCATCGAACCGGGCTACCGGATGCCGCACCCGACGCTGCCGGCCCTGCGCGTCGGCCGGCGCGACGACCTGTGGTGCGAGCCGATCAGCAAGGTGCTGCTGCGCCATCCCGCCCTGTCCGACGACGAGTTGGCGGCGACGGCCCGCTCGGTGGTCGGTTCGCTGGCCACCGTCACCATGTCGGGGCCCGGCACGGTCGAGCTCCAGCCCTGCGGGATCACCAAGGCGACGGGGCTGGCCCTGGCCGCCGAGCGTCTGGGCATGCGGCCCGAGGACACCATCGCCTTCGGGGACATGCCGAACGACATCCCGATGTTCGACTGGGCGGCCCGGGGAGTCGCCATGGCCAACGCCCATCCGGAGCTCAAGGCGGTGGCCGACGAGGTCACCACGTCGAACGAGGACGACGGCGTGGCCGTCGTCCTCGAACAGATGTTCCCGTGAGCGGGAGGGTCGGTACCGGTCCGCCGAACGGTACCGACGGGCAGGTCAGTACGCGCTGAACACGTTGTCGATGGAGCCGTACCGGTCGGCCGCGTAGTTGCAGGCGGCGGTGATGTTGGCGACCGGGTCGTAGGAGTCCCACGAGGTGCCGGAGACGTGGTAGGCGCGGAAGGTCGGGTCGATGACCTGGAGCAGACCCTTGGAGGGGATGCCCGCGGCAGCGTTGGAGTCCCACAGGTTGATGGCGTAGGGGTTGCCGGAGGACTCGCGGATGACGTTGCGGTAGATGCCGTTGTACGTACCCGGGATGCCGTGCTGCCCCATGACCTGGAGGGAGGCGCGGATCCAGCCGTCGAGGTTGTTGCTGTAGCCGAGGCTGGTGGCGGTGGCGACGGTCGGGGTGGCGGCGGAGGCGCCGGTCGCGCCGATGAGCGGGAGGGCGAGCACGGCCGCGCCGGTGGCGACGACGGTGAGCTTGCGGACGAGACGGTTGCGGCGCGGCTGGGCGGCAGCGGGCATGACGGAATTCCTCTCCTTCGCCTGCGAGGTGAGCTGTCGGGTTCGGGCGGGAGTTGCCCGGTCGCGGCCTGACGGCCGCGACTTCACCCCAAGCCGGACAGAGCCGTTCGGAACGTCCTGATACATCCAGCACGTCCGTAAGGTCCGTTTCGGCGACTTACCTGGTTCCCCCGCTCCTGCCGAGCGTTTCTCGATGGGTGGTTCGGGCGGCGGCAGGATTCGGCGTTCCGCCCGACAGGCCGGGAACGTATGCGAGAGCACATGTCCGGAACAAGTGCCGGATTCACAGTTGACCCCTATTGACCTTGGTCCGGTGCCTATGGGGTGCTTGATCCTTTGTGGGTGCAAAGCTTCAACTTGCTTGAGGGGTGCGGAGGATCGGTGAAGGTTTGGGGGAGGGTGGGGCGGGCGCCGGAGTGAGCCAACTCACCAGCGTCCACAAGAGGGGCTAATCGGGCATTCATCCCAACTCATCTGCAAAGCACTGCGGATGGGGCGGCGGCACGATCCGGGTCTCGAGGCCGGGCCGGCGGAGGCGGCCGCCCGGGAGAGGTGTCCGGAAATGCGCGTGACCGTCGTCACGCGCAAGGGGGCGAGGGGGAGGAGGGGGCAGGGGGAGGGGGTGGGCGGGAATCGCCGGCCCGTCGGCCGCCCCGCCGCCGGGCTTCACGCCGGATCTCACGCCGGGCCCCGCGCCGGATCCAGTGCCGGGCCCCGCCCGGGCCGTACGCCGGGCCTCACGCCGGGCCTTACGTCGGCCCTCGGCGCCGGGCCCCGCGCCGGGCCCGCCCAGGACCCGGTTACGGCCCTCGAGCCGGGCCCCGCGCCGAGCCTCACGCCGTGGCCCTCGAGCCGGGCCCCGCGCCGAGCCTCACGCCGTGGCCCTCGAGCCGGGCCCCGCGCCGAGCCTCACGCCGGGCCCCCGTCGGACTCGGCGCCGAGCCTCACGCCGTGCCCCGTCGGGCCCGGTGTCGGCCCTCGCGCCGCACCTCTCGCCGGACATGAATCGCCGGTTCCCGGCAATTCTGTCCATGTACGTTCATGTGAGCTGATCAAAAACAAATCGGGCGTGATCCGAAACCGCCTGGCCTGCGGAGCGCCTCCCGGGCGAGCCCATTCGAGCCCGGTGGACGTGGGGGCTATCGGTGATCGAAACGTGACCGGATACGCTGACTTGAGTGATGGCAGAGACCTATCGACAAACCGCGTAATCGCCGGAAGACACCAGCAGACAGGAGACCCCTCGTGACCGTCGTCGGGCCGTTCGGGCTGAGCGTGCGGGACCAGGCTCTGGAAGCCGATGTCCAGGCCGGATTGACGGCTGTCGAGGAAGGCCTGCTCGAGGCCACCAAGAGCGCCGTCCCGTTCATCACGGAGGCCGCACAGCATCTCGTGCGAGCGGGCGGGAAGCGGTTCCGGCCGCTGCTCGTGGTCCTCGCGTCCCAGTTCGGCGACCCGTACGCGCCGGGCGTCGTGCCCTCGGCCGTCGTCGTGGAGCTGACCCACCTGGCCACGCTCTACCACGACGACGTGATGGACGAGGCGGCCGTGCGCCGCGGCGTGTCCAGCGCGAACAGCCGCTGGGGCAACTCCGTCGCCGTCCTCACGGGCGACTTCCTCTTCGCGCGCGCCTCCCACATCCTGGCCGACCTCGGACCCGAGGCGGTGCGGGTGCAGGCCGAGGCCTTCGAGCGCCTGGTCACCGGCCAGATCCTGGAGACGGCCGGGCCGACGGACGGGCGCGACCCGGTCGACCACTACCTCGACGTCCTCGGCGGCAAGACGGGGTCGCTCGTGGCGGTGGCGTGCCGGTTCGGGGCGATGATGTCGGGCGCCGACGAGACGGTCGTCGACGTGCTGACCCAGTACGGGGAGCGCCTCGGCGTCGCCTTCCAGCTGGCGGACGACGTCCTGGACATCGCCTCCGACTCCCACGAGTCGGGCAAGACCCCGGGGACGGACCTGCGCGAGGGCGTTCCCACCCTGCCCGTGCTGCGGCTGCGGGAGCGGGCGGCACGGCTGTCGCTGCCCGAGGACATCGCCCTGTGCGAGCTGCTCGACTCCGACCTCAGCGACGACGCCCGGCACACCGAGGCGCTGGAGGCGCTCCGCGCCCACCCGGCGCTGGAGCAGGCCCGCCGGGACACCGTGCGCTACGCCAAGGAGGCGCGGTCCGCGCTGGCGCCGCTGCGGGAGTGCGACGCGAAGGCGGCGCTGATGGAACTCTGCGACGCGGTGGTCCACCGGGCCGGCTGACGGCCGCGGCCGCCCTCCCCGAGGTGCGGCCGCCGTCGGGTCGCCGCCGCCGTCGGGTCGCCGCCGCCGTCGGGTCGCCGCCGGTGCCCCGGCGGCCCGTGACCCCTACGGGCCGGTCGTGACCCCTACGGGTCGGCCCCCGCCCCGTCCTCCTCGTGTCATACCGCAGGCGTATGCGGAGTTGAGTCCTCGGGCTGACGCTTGCCCGTGTCTGATTTGGTCAGATGGGAACCAAGGAAAACACCACTCCTCACCGATTCGGGTGAGAATGGCGGCTTGGGGTGGGGACGTTCAACCGTGAGATGACCAGCCGCCGCCGACGACGGAGGTAAGGCACACATGGCACCGAAGGCATCCGACGACACCACGACCGGTGGCGGGCCGACCGGCGGCGAGGCCGACGACCTGCGCCTCGGACGGCGCAAGGCGGCCCGGTACATCGTCCCGGTCACCGTGATCGGTGTCGCGGCGGCGACGATCGGGCTGGTCCCCGCGCTCGCCGACTCCGGCGACCCCGACCTGCCGAAGATCACCGCACAGCAGCTCCTCGACAAGATCGCCGCGTCGGACGTGCAGCAGCTGTCCGGAACGGTGAAGATCACCACCGATCTCGGGCTGCCGGACCTCGGCGGTCTGGAGAGCGGCCTGCTGTCCGGGGCCACCGGGAAGGGCGGCGACGGCTCGTCCGCCGACCCGTCCGCCAAGCTCACCGAACTCGCCGCGGGCACGCACACCCTGCGCGTCGCCGCCGACGGCCCCGACCGCCAGAAGCTCTCGCTGCTGGAGAACGCCGCCGAATACAGCGTCATCCACAACGGCACGAACCTGTGGGGCTACGACAGCGCCTCCAACGAGGTCTACCACTCCACCGTCGACAAGAGCGCAGGCGAGGGTTCCGGCACGGCGCGGACCCCCGTGCCCGCCACGCCCAAGGACCTCACCGAGGACGCGCTCAAGGCGGTCGACGACACGACGTCCGTGACCGTCGACGGCACCGTCCAGGTCGCCGGCCGCGACGCCTACAAGCTGCTGGTGAAGCCGAAGCAGTCCGGTTCGACGGTCGGCGCGATCAGCGTGGCCGTGGACGCGAAGACCGGCCTGCCGCTGAAGTTCACCCTCACCCCGGCGAGCGGCGGCGCCGCCGTCGTGGACGCGGGCTTCACCCAGGTGGACTTCACCAAGCCCGCCGCGTCCACCTTCGACTTCACCGCGCCCAAGGGCGCCAAGGTCACCGAGGGCGGCGACGAGACCGGCGGGGTGGGCGAGCGCAAGGCCGACGGGACCGCGCCCGGCCGCTCCGGCAAGCCCGGCGACCTCGACAAGGATCTCCAGGGCCCGGCCGGCCTCGAGGGTCTCGAAGTCCTCGGCGAGGGCTGGACGTCCGTCGCCACCTTCGACACCGGCGGCGAGGGCGTGCCTTCGGGCGCCGCGGCCGGCGGCGACCTCGGCGGCTTCCTCGGCTCCTTCGGCGACAAGGTGACCGGCAGGTTCGGCTCCGGCACCGTCTTCTCCACCCGCCTGATCAACGCCCTGATCACGGACGACGGCAAGATCTACGCCGGTGCGGTCACCAAGGACGCCCTGGTGAAGGCGGCGGACGCGGCGAAGTAGGCGCCGGACACGACGAGGTCCCGAAGAACGGTGAGGCCGATGGGGGAGTCAGTGACGGAGCCCGAGGACGACGACGCCGTCATCCGTACCCACGGCCTCACCAAGCGCTACCGCGGCGGACAGCTAGCCGTCGACGGTCTCGACCTGACCGTCCCGGCGGGCAGCGTCTTCGGCTTCCTCGGCCCCAACGGCTCCGGCAAGACCACCACCATCCGCATGCTGATGGGGCTCATCGAACCCACGGCGGGCTCGGCCCGCGTCCTGGGGCAGCCCATGCCGCGCGCCGCGCGCGCCGTACTGCCCCACGTCGGGACGCTCATCGAGGGTCCCGCGCTCTACGGCTTCCTCTCCGGCCGCGACAACCTGCTGCGCTACGACGCCGCCGACCCGACCGCCGACCCGCGCACCCGGCGGGTCAGGGTCACGGCGGCGCTGGAGCGGGTGGGACTGACCGCCGCCGCCGGAAAGAAGGCGAAGGCGTACTCCCTCGGGATGAAACAGCGGCTGGGCCTCGCCGCCGCACTGCTCCAGCCCCGCCGGCTGCTCGTCCTCGACGAGCCGACCAACGGCCTGGACCCGCAGGGCATGCGGGAGATCCGCTCGCTGGTGCGGGAACTGGCCGCGGAGGGCACGACCGTCTTCCTCTCCTCGCACCTGCTCGACGAGATCGAGCAGGTGTGCACGCACGCGGCGGTGATGGCCCAGGGCAGGCTCCTCGTCCAGGGTCCGGTGGCCGACCTCGCGGCGGGCACCCGCGGCCGCCTGGTGGTCATGACCCCGGATCCGGCGGACGCCGCCCGGGTGCTGAAGGAGCAGGGCGCGGAGGACGTCGTACCGGGCGAGGACCGGGTGAGCGCCGAGGTCCCGCCCGCGGACCGCGATCTCGCCGACCTGAACGCCGCACTGGTCACCGCGGGCGTCCGCGTCCGCGGCTTCGCCGTCGAGCGGGCCTCCCTGGAGGACGCGTTCGTGGCTCTCACGGGAGAGGGATTCGATGTCGCGGGTTGACCAGGTGGCGAAGGCGGACGGTGACGGGACGACTCCGGCGGCCCGCCCGGCGGATCCGTCCCGGCCCCGGTCCTGGACCTGGACGTTCGGGCTGCTGCGCAGCGAGCTGCTGACCACCTTCCGGCGCTGGCGGACCCTGGCGCTGCTCGGCGTGCTCGCGGCCGTGCCGGTCCTGGTCGGCATCGCCGTGAAGATCGAGACGAACGACGGCTCGCCGGGCGGCCGAGGCGGTGGGGGCGGTGGCGAGGGGCCGGCGTTCATCTCCCAGGTCACCAACAACGGCCTCTTCCTGGTCTTCACCGCGCTGGCCGTGACCCTGCCGTTCTTCCTGCCGATGGCGATCGGTGTGATCGCGGGCGACTCGATCGCCGGAGAGGCCAACGCGGGCACCCTCCGCTACCTCCTGGTCGCCCCCGCCGGGCGGACCCGCCTGCTGCTGGCCAAGTACGCGACCGTCATGGTCTTCTGCCTGGTCGCCACCCTCGTGGTCGCCGTCTCGGCACTGACCGTCGGAGCGCTGCTGTTCCCGCTGGGTGACCTGACGACGATCTCCGGCACCCGGATCGGCTTCGGCGACGGGCTGCTGCGCGCGTTCCTGATCGCCCTGGTCGTCGCGGCCTCGCTGACCGGCGTCGCGGCCCTCGGACTGTTCGTCTCCACGCTCACCGGCAGCGGCATCGCGGCGATGGCCACGACGGTGGGTCTGCTGATCACCGTCCAGATCCTCGACCAGATCCCCCAACTGCACGCGATCCAGCCGTACTTCTTCTCGCACCACTGGCTGTCCTTCGCCGACCTGATGCGCGAACCCGTCTACTGGGAGGACCTGCGCAAGAACCTGGGCCTCCAGGTCCTGTACGCGGCCGTCTTCGGCTCGGCGGCCTGGGCCCGCTTCACGACGAGGGACGTCACGGCATAGCGGCCCCGCGCGGCGGGGTGCGGGGTCAGCCGTCGTACAGGAAGCGGGCCGGCGGGGCCTCCTGGGCGAAGAACGTCTTCGCGCGCGTCAGCGCCTGCGTGTCCCCGAGGACGTCACCGGGCTTGCTGCCGTTGCCGAGCAGGACCCCGCCGAACGACATCCCCAGGTAGGCGGCGGAGTTGTGGAGCGTGCCGACGAGGGGATCGGCGACCACCGGCTGGTCGTCCGCGAGGGCGGTGACGCCCCAGAGGGTGCGCCCGGCGAGCCTCTCCTTGAAGCCGAGGCCGGGGGTGCGCAGCCAGCCCGCCCAGTGGTCCAGGTAGCGCTTGGTCTGGGCGGACACCGAGTACCAGTACAGCGGCGAGACGATCACGATGTCGGTCGCGGCGAGCGTGGCGTCGAGCAGCAGTGCCTCGGCGCCCTCGGTGGGCCGGACGCGGTCGGCGTCGTGCCGCTGGTCCTCGAAGTCGGGCAGCGGGTGCTGGAGCAGGCTGATCCACGTCTGCCCGACGTCGGCGGGCAACTGCTCGGCGGCGGCGCGGGCCAGCGACTCGGTGTTGCCGTCCGGGCGGCTGCTGCCCAGCACGAACAGGAAACTGCGACGGCTCATGATCCGGTCCCCCAGGTAGTCGGCGTACGACGATATTCTGCACCTGCATTATATGCGTGCGCAACCTTTAGGCAGGGGTCCTTCGCACGCCGGACCGCACGCCGGACCGCACGCCGGGCTCCCCGCCCGTGCCGCACGCCGGACTACGCGCCGGGCCGCACGGCTCGGGCCGCGGCCAGCAGGGCCGATTCCCCGCCGTGCGCCGCGACGATCTGGAGGCCCACCGGGCACCCGTCGGCGCCGACCCCCGCCGGGACGCTGATCGCCGGGTGGCCGCTCAGGTTGAACGCCCAGGTGAGCGCCGTCGAGTAGCGGTCGCCCGGTCCTTCGTGGCCGTGTGCCGCGTGGGGGGTGGTCGGGGTCAGCAGCAGGTCGGCGTGGGCGAAGAAGCCGGCCAGCACCCGGTCGTTGACGTCACGGACGCGTTCCGCGGACCGCGTGTCCGAGCCCGGGGTGCGCAGCGCGAGCCAGGCCGCGGCGGGGTCGGCCAGCCGGGGCGGCGCGGGAGCCGGCGCCGTCCGGACGGCACCGGCCTCGGCGAGACGGCCGGCCGCGGCACGGGCCAGGGCGAGCGGACCGTGGTCGGGATCGACGAATCCGAGACCGGCGGAGAAGACGGCGAGGGGCGGGGACGCGCCACCCGGAGCCGGAGCCGGAGCCGGAGCCGGAGCCGGAGCCGGAGGCAAGGCCGGCACCGGTATCGGTGCCCGTGCCGCGGTCATGGCCAGGAGGTAGGCCTCGGCGTCGACCGCGTGGCGGACGAGCACACCGGGCGCCGCCAGCCCCGTACGGTCCCGGGAGGCGGCCGGTACCGCGGGCCCGGACGGCGCCCGCGGGTTGGTGGTCTTCAGGCCGATGACCGCGCACCACGCGGCCGGGATCCGCACCGAGCCCGCCCCGTCGCTGCCGGTCGCCAGGGGGACCAGTCCGGCGGCCACCGCGGCGGCGGACCCCGCCGAGGAGCCGCCCGGCGTGCGGTCGGGGCGCCACGGATTCACCGTGCGCCCGTGCGCGCCGAGGCCCCAGGTCTGCCAGGGGGTGCCGGGACCGGGTACGGCGGTCGCCCCCACCGGCACGCATCCGGCGGCGACCAGCGGGGCTGCCGCGCGCAACCCGTGACGTCCCTTGACGCCGATCGGCACCCCGGCCAGCGGCAGCCACTCGCCCGCGGCGACCCGCCCGTCGACCTCACGCGCCCACGCCCGCGCCCGCTCGTCCCACACCTCGGCGAAGGCGCACAGGAAGCGGTCGAACCGCTCGATCCGTCCGAGTGCCTCGCCGACCACCTCCACGGCCGACGGTGAACCCGTCCGCACGGCCGCGGCGAGCTCCACGGCGGGCGGCCACCGGGGGAACCGGGTCCCGCCCAGCTCAGCGGGTCCCGGTGAGCCGGGACAGCGGCGCCGTCTCACGGGGCGGGTTCCCGCCCAGGTCACCGAGGCGCCAGTCGGTCACCCACGGGACGCGGTACACGTCGATGACGGACTCGATCACGCGCACCTGCCGGACGAGCTCCCGGGGAAGCCTGCCGGGCGCGTCGGCGACGAGGACCACCGCGTCCAGGTCGAGCCCGTGCGGTGCCTCGCCGCGCCGGAAGGACTCGACGGCCCGCAGGGCGGACGCCAGCCCGGCCGCATGGGTCCGCGCCACCAGCAGCACGGACGGGGGATCACCGGCACCGGGCCACCCGCGTCCGCAGTCCCGGCCGCCGTAGACCGCCGCGAGCGTGGAGCCACCGGCCCCGCCGTGCGTGGACACCCAGGAGAACCGCCGGGGCGTGGCCACGGCGGCGTACGGCACCGGGACCGGATCGGGTGCGGCCACCGGCCCGCGGATCCAGATCTCCGGTCCGCGCCGCCCGTCCGTCGTCCCCATGACCCGCGTTCCTCCCAGTCGTCGCCGTCCCTCCGGGACGCCCCCGATCCTGGCGGTCCCGCGGCCGCCGCGGAAAGCGGCGCGTGGGTTCCTGGAACGAGGCTGTGACGTCGTGGTGACGCGCGGACCGGGAGTGCTCGGAGAGACTCAACAGTACGTGTACACGTACGCGTACCTGGACGACCGGATCGTGACGACGCATCCGAGTGAGGAACCGATGTCTCGACTCAGCCGCGAGAAGAAGCGGGAACAGAAGCACGCCGACCGTACGGCCGGCGTGGTGGCACCGCTCGACGTCCACGTCCGCACGGGCGGGACCGCGACGATGGGCGGCGTACCCGTCGTGGCGGCCGACGGCGAGGAGATCCAGCGCGCCGTTCTGAGCCACCTGCACCGCATCGCCCTCGCCACCGGGCATCCGGTGTGCGCCACGGTCCACGACGAGCGCATCGGCTACGTCGTCGCCCTGCGCGTGGACCCGGACGGCTCCAGCCACTTCACGGGGGAACCCTCGCGGCTGCCCGCGGCGGCATCGGCGCCCCGTGAGGAGACGGCACAGACGGCACCGGTCGCGGCCCCGGCCCCGCAGGGCCCGGCCGATCCCGCCCCCGCCGCTCCCGCACCCCCCGCGGGCCTTCCCGCGCCTGCCGCCGGTCCGGCGCCGTCCGACGCGCCCGCGCCCGCGTTCGCCGACGCGCCCGCGTTCCCGGAGGCGCCCGCCTTCACGCACGTCTCGGAGTTCGAGGACGTCTCGGCGTTCACGGACGTCTCGGAGTTCGCCGACGGGCCCGCGTTCGTGGACGCGCCGGATTTCGTCGACGACGAGTCACCCGTTCGGGTGGAGCGCGACGAGGCCACGCATCTCCTGCGCCAGGTGCCGGACCCGGCGGCGGGGGACTCGGCCCCGACCTTCCGGATGCGCGCGCTGTCCGACCCGGATGCGGACCGGGCACCGCGGCCGGCCTCCCACGGGGAAGGCACCCTGCCTCCGGGGACGGTCATCGCGCCCACGGGCGTCTTCGGCCCGCCCCCGTCGATGGACGAGCGGCCGGCCCCGGACAACACCACCGGCACCTCCGTCCCCACGCCACCCAGGGCCACCGCTTCCGCCCCGAGCCCGATCCCCGCCCCCGTCCCGCTTCCGCTCCCGGTTCCCGCGCCCGCCCCGGTGAGCGGTACCGGCACCGGTCCCGCGCTCATGCCCCTGCTCCCCGAGGGCCTCGTCCCCGACGCGGCCTTCGAACCCGACCCGGGTACCAAGCCCGCGCCCGCCCGCGGCTTCGACGCCATCGCCGAGGCGGTGCTCGGGGACGACCCCCGCACCCTGCACGGCGACGGGAGCGGCCCGGCCCTCCTCGCGGAACCGAACGCGCGGATCAACGAGGCCGTGCGCTCGGGCCGTACGGAAGACGCGGCCGCGCTCGCGGAGCGGACCGTGGTGGAGGCGTCCGCGACACTGGGCCCCGAACACCCCGAGGTGCTCCGGCTGCGCGAACTCACGGCGTACATCGCCTATCTGGCGGGCGATCCGCTGCGCGCCTTCCACGTCTCCCTCGACCTGACCCGGATCCACCGCCGGGCCGGGGACGCGGAGGCCGCGTACGGCAACGTCCAGAGCGCGGCCTCGGCCTGGCGTGCCGTACGCGACCCCTTCCAGGGCCTGAACCTGGGGACCGAACTCCTCGCCCTGTGGACGGAACTCACCACCGAGGAGGGTCCGGCCGCCGACGACGTCGAAGAGCTGGAGTCGGCCCGCGCGCGCATGCTCCGGCTGGCCGCCCGCGCCCGTAAGGCGGGCGGGTAGCGGCACGAGCGGTCGGCCGGGTGCGCGCGGGCCGGTCAGCCGGGTGCGCGCCGGCCGGTCAGGAGGACAGGGCCCAGACGGCGTACGCGACGGCGTCCGCGTTGCGGTCCAGGGCAGTGTCGTCGATGTTCGCCGTGGTGTCGCAGGACGAGTGGTAGCAGCGGTCGAACGCCCGTCCTGACGTGCCGCCCCACTTGGCCGCCTGCGCCGCCGTCTTGATGTAGTCGGCGCCGCTGAACAGGCCGCCCACCGGCACTCCCGCGCTCTTGAACGGGGCGTGGTCGGACCGGCCGTCGCCCTCGGTCTCGATCTCCGTGGGAATGCCGACGCCGGCGAAGTAGTCCTTGAAGGTCTTCTCGATGGTCGGATCGTCGTCGTAGACGAAGTAGCCGGGGTTCGGCGAGCCGATCATGTCGAAGTTGAGGTAGCCGGTGATGCGGGCCCGGTTGGCCGAGGAGAGGTTGTTGACGTAGTACCGGGAGCCGACCATGCCGAGTTCCTCAGCGCCCCACCAGCCGAACCGCAGGTGCTTGGTGGGGTGGAAGCCGGCTCTGGCCACGGCGAGTGCCGTCTCCAGGACGGCCGCGGAGCCGGAGCCGTTGTCGTTGATCCCGGCCCCGGCCGTCACGGAGTCCAGGTGGGAGCCGGCCATGAGGACCTTGTTGGTGTCCCCGCCGGGCCAGTCGGCGACGAGGTTGTAGCCGGTGCGGCCGGACGACGTGAACTGCTGGACGGTGGTGGTGTAGCCGGCGGCGTCCAGCTTGGCCTTCACGTAGTCGAGCGACGCCTTGTAGCCGGTCCGGCCGTGCGCCCGGTTGCCGCCGTTGGCGGTGGCGATGGACTGGAGCTGGGTCAGGTGCGCCTTGACGTTGGCCACCGGGATGTCGGGAGCGGCGGCGATCGTCGCGGACTCGGGGGCGGGCGCCGCCCCGGCTATGGACCCGGTGGTGAGCAGGGTGGCGGCCGCGAGGACGGCGGTGGCCGTCGCGCGCCCGGAAACGGGGAGCTTCATGGTGGGGGGCTCCGAATTCCAGGGGGGACAACCATGGGCGCCCGTCGAACACCTGGGCGCCCACAGGTAATCCACAGTGATTGGGGTGACTGGATGGTGAAGCCGTGGCCAACATTCCGTCAAGAGCGCTATCCGGACAGCGGGTTCACCTACCGGAGCCCCCCTCTCAGTGCACGCAGAACTCGTTGCCCTCCGGGTCCGTCATGACCACCCACTGCCCGGACGGCTCCCGCACCTCCCGCAGCACGCTCGCCCCGAGCGCCGTCAGCCGCCCGACCTCGGCGGCGCGCAGTTCCGCCCCGGGGTGCAGGTCGAGATGGAGCCGGTTCTTGACCGTCTTCGCCTCCGGCACCCGCTGGAACAGCAGCCGCCGTCCCAGCCCGGTCCCGCTGTCGGGGTCGTACGGGTCGTCGGGGTGGCGTACGGCGATCAGATCGCGGAACGCCGGGCGGCCGTGGAACTCCACCGTCGCCGCCCCCGGCAGTGCGCCGAGTTCCAGCAGCCGCTCGACGAGCGCGCTGTTGTCCTCGACCTCGTAGTGCAGCGCGCCGGCCCAGAAATCGGCCTGGGCATGGGGGTCGGCGCAGTCGACCACGAGCTTCCAGTGGACGGGCGCGGGCCGTGCCTCGGGTACTCCTGATGTCTCGGTCATGCGGTCACTTCTAGCAGCCCCGCCCGGGTCGGGCGGCCCCCACGCCGTGAGCGGCCGGCTCCCGCGGTCGCCGTCGGCCGCCGTCCGGCCACCCCGGCGGTGCCGGTGGATCTACGGCTTCGGGAGGGGAGCGGTGCCCGCCTCCGCGACCGGGGCGCCGGGCATGTCGGCGATGCCGGGCAGGTCGCAGGCGCCGCCGGGCACGGCGGCCGCCGCGGCGCCCACGGGCTCCGGGACCCCGGTCCCCTCGGTCCCGCCGGTGGGCTCCACGGGCCCGGCGGACCGGGCGGCCCTGGGGCCGAGCGCGCGGGCCGACCGGCGCGAGGTGCGCAGCGCGTCCCAGGTGAGCAGCACCAGCGCCAGCCACACCAGCGCGAACCCGGCCCAGCGCTCGGCCGGCATGGCCTCGTGGAAGTAGACGACGCCGAGCAGGAACTGGAAGACGGGCGCCAGGTACTGGAGCAGCCCCAGCGTGGAGAGCGGCACGCGGATCGCCGCCGCGCCGAAGCAGACCAGGGGAATCGCGGTGACGATGCCGGTGGAGGCGAGCAGCGCCGCGTGTCCGGGGCCCCCGGTCGCGAAGGTGAGGTCGCCGTGCGCGCCCAGCCACAGCAGGTAGGCCAGCGCGGGCAGGAACTGGACGGCGGTCTCGGCGGCCAGCGACTCGACCCCGCCGAGGTCGACCTTCTTCTTCACCAGCCCGTAGGTGGCGAACGAGAAGGCGAGGACGAGGGAGATCCACGGCGGACGGCCGTACCCGATGGCCAGGACGAGCACCGCGGCGACGCCGACGCCGACCGCCGCCCACTGCGTCGGCCGCAGCCGTTCCTTGAGGATCAGCACGCCCATCGCGATGGTGACCAGCGGGTTGATGAAGTACCCGAGGGACGCCTCGACGACGTGGCCGCTGTTCACGGCCCAGATGTAGACGCCCCAGTTCACGGTGATGACGGCGGCGGCGATCACGACGAGTCCCAGCCGGCGCGGCTGGCGCAGCAGCTCGCCGGCCCAGGCCCAGCGTCGTACGACGAGCAGCGCGGCGGCCACGAAGACGAGGGACCACACCATGCGGTGGGCCAGGATCTCGGTCGCTCCGGCCGGCTTGAGCAGCGGCCAGAAGAGGGGGACGAGCCCCCACATCCCGTAGGCCGCGAGACCGTTCAGCAGGCCTATGCGGCCCTCACCCTTGGATGTCCCGGCCACGGGCCCCTCCTTGCTCACGTCAGACATGCGTGGACGAAGGTAACGCCGGACACCCCCGGCTGTCATGTCCGTATCGCCATACGGTCATGACAGCCGGGGGTGGTGTGGCGCGGGGGTGCCGGGCGCGCGGTGCGAGGCCCCGCGGGGGAGAGCCGCGGGGGAGTGCCCGCCCCTTGTCAGCCCTTGAGCGCGGCCGTGATCGCCTCGGCGAGCGGTGTGGTCGGACGGCCCGCCAGCCGGGACAGGTCGCCGCTGGACACGACGAGCTCGCCCTTCTCGATCGACGCGTCGACGCCGGCCAGGATGGCGGCGAACGCCTCGGGCAGCCCGGCGCCGGTCAGGATGCCGACGAGCACCTCGCCCGGGACGGCGTTGTAGGCGATCTTCTTGCCGGTCTGCCGGCTCAGCTCGGCCGCGTACTCGGCGAAGCTCCACGCCTCGTCGCCGCCCAGCTCGTACGTCTTGTTCTCGTGGCCCTCGCCGGTCAGCACGGCGACGGCGGCGGCCGCGTAGTCGGCGCGGGAGGCGGAGGAGACCCGGCCCTCCCCGGCGGCGGCCACGACGGCGTCGTGCTCCAGCACCGGCGCGAGGTTCTCGGTGTAGTTCTCGTGGTACCAGCCGTTGCGCAGCAGCGTGTAGGGCAGGCCGGAGGCGAGCAGCGCCCGCTCGGTCGCTCGGTGGTCGTCCGCCAGCGCCGCGCTCAGCGAGCCCGGCGCGCTGGTGTACGCGAGCAGCGCGACGCCGGCCGCCTTCGCGGCGTTGATCACGACCTGGTGCTGGGCCGGGCGGCCCTTGTCGAACTCGTTGCCCGAGATCAGCAGCACCTTGTCGCCGGAGGCGAAGAGACTGCCGAAGGTCTCGGGGGCGTTGTAGTCGGCGACGGCGAGCTGCACGCCGCGGGCCGCGAAGTCGGCGGCCTTGGCCTCGTCGCGGACGACGGCCGTGATCTGCTCCGCCGGAACTTTCTCCAGCAACTGCTCGACGACGTGACGGCCGAGGTGTCCGGTGGCTCCGGTGACGACGATGCTCATGGCTCAGCAACTCCTTGTGGGGGTCTGCGGGTCTGTCTCCGACCCTAGAAGCTGCACTTACCGAAAGAAAGTACCCACTTTGAAGTAAGGTACTGGCATGACGGTAAGTGAACAGGTCGCCCCGGTGGATCCGCTCGCGTTCTCCGAGGCCGAGGGCATGTGCCCGCACCGGCTGGTCCTCGAGCACGTCACCAGCCGGTGGGGTGTCCTGGTGCTGATCGAGCTGCTGAGCCGCTCGTACCGGTTCAGCGAACTGCGCCGGGCGGTCAGCGCGGTCAGCGGACCGGGCCGGCCCGTCAGCGAGAAGATGCTCGCGCAGACCCTCCAGACCCTCGAACGCGACGGCCTGGTGCACCGCGACGCCAAGCCGGTGATCCCTCCGCGCGTCGACTACTCCCTGACCGGCCTCGGCCGGGAGGCGGCGGAGCAGGTGCGCGCGCTGGCCCTGTGGACGCACACCCGGATGCCGGACGTGCAGCGGGCCCGCCGGGCCTACGACGAGGCCCGGGAGCCGCACCCCCGGACCTCGTGACCTCGCCCGCCGACCCGGCGGTGACGGTCGGACGGTCGCCCGCAGCGGACGCCCGGACGGGTGCGCGCCCACCGGCGTGCGCGCCCCCGGTGTGCGCTCCGGGTGGGCGCCCCCGGCGGATGCCCGCGACGGGCGCCGAGGGGGCGTACGCGCCCGTGCGGTCCTCGCACGGGCGCCCTTCGTGTCAGCCGACGACCGTCCAGGTGTCGCCGCCCGCCAGCAGCGCCGCCAGATCGCCCTTGCCGTGCTGGTCGATGGCCGCGTCCAGCTGGTCCGCCAGCTGGGTGTCGTACACCTGCCGTTCGACCGAGCGCAGCACGCCGATCGGGGTGTGGTGCAGGGTGTCCGGATCGGCCAGCCGGGACAGCGCGAAGGCGGTGGTCGGGGACGCGGCGTGCGCGTCGTGGACCAGGACGTCCGCCTCGTTCTCCGGGGTCACCGTGACGACCCGCAGGTCACCCGTGGCCGGGTCGCGCACCACGCCCCGCGCGCGGTCCGCGCCGAAGCGGATCTGCTGCCCGTGCTCCAGCCGGATCACCGCCTCCTCGGCCGACTGCCGGTCCTTCAGCACCTCGAACGCGCCGTCGTTGAAGATGTTGCAGTTCTGGTAGATCTCCACCAGCGCGGTGCCGGGGTGGGCGGCGGCCTGGCGCAGCACCTCCGTCAGGTGCTTGCGGTCCGAGTCGATGGTCCGCGCCACGAACGACGCCTCCGCGCCGATCGCCAGCGACACGGGGTTGAACGGCGCGTCGAGCGATCCCATCGGCGTCGACTTGGTGATCTTCCCGACCTCGGAGGTGGGCGAGTACTGGCCCTTGGTCAGCCCGTAGATCCGGTTGTTGAACAGCAGGATCTTCAGGTTCACGTTCCGCCGCAGGGCGTGGATCAGATGGTTGCCGCCGATGGACAGCGCGTCGCCGTCGCCGGTGACCACCCACACGCTCAGGTCCCGCCGTGAGGCGGCCAGACCGGTCGCGATCGCCGGCGCCCGCCCGTGGATGGAGTGCATGCCGTACGTGTTCATGTAGTACGGGAAGCGCGACGAGCAGCCGATGCCCGACACGAAGACGATGTTCTCCCTGGCCAGGCCCAGCTCCGGCATGAAGCCCTGGACGGCGGCGAGGATCGCGTAGTCACCGCAGCCGGGGCACCAGCGCACTTCCTGGTCGGACTTGAAGTCCTTCATGGACTGCCGGCCCTCGGCCTTGGGGACGAGCGAGAGCGCCTCGACCGTGCCCGCGCCTTCCCTGGACGTCTCAGCCATCGATGGCCTCCTTGAGCGCCGCGGCGAGCTGCTCCGCCTTGAACGGCATGCCGTTGACCTGGTTGTACGAATGCGCGTCGACCAGGTACTTCGCCCGTACGAGCAGGGCGAGCTGGCCGAGGTTCATCTCGGGGACGACGACCTTGTCGTAGCTCTTCAGCACCGCGCCCAGATTGCGCGGGAACGGGTTCAGGTGCCGCAGGTGCGCCTGCGCGATCGTCTCTCCCGCGGTGCGCAGCCGCCGTACCGCGGCGGTGATCGGCCCGTAGGTGGAACCCCAGCCGAGCACCAGGGTGTCCGCCTCGTGCGGATCGTCGACCTCCAGATCGGGGACGGCGATCCCGTCGACCTTGGCCTGGCGGGTGCGGACCATGAAGTCGTGGTTGGCCGGGGAGTAGGAGATGTTCCCGGTCCCGTCCTCCTTCTCGATCCCGCCGATGCGGTGCTCCAGCCCCGGCGTCCCCGGGACCGCCCACGGCCGGGCGAGGGTCTGCGGATCACGCTTGTACGGCCAGAAGACCTCGGTGCCGTCGGTCAGCGTGTGGTTGGGCCCCTGGGCGAACTGCACGGTCAGGTCCGGCAGCTCGTCGAGTTCGGGGATCCGCCACGGCTCCGAACCGTTGGCGAGATAGCCGTCGGACAGCAGCATCACCGGCGTGCGGTACGTCAGCGCGATCCGGGCCGCCTCCAGGGCCGCGTCGAAGCAGTCGGCCGGCGTGCGGGGCGCGACGATCGGCACCGGCGCCTCGCCGTTGCGTCCGAACATCGCCTGGAGCAGATCTGCCTGCTCGGTCTTGGTCGGCAGACCGGTCGACGGCCCGCCCCGCTGGATGTCCACGATCAGCAGGGGCAGTTCCATCGAGACCGCGAGCCCGATGGTCTCGCTCTTCAGCGCGACCCCCGGCCCCGACGTGGTCGTGACGGCGAGGGACCCCCCGAAGGCCGCCCCCAGGGCCGCCCCGATCCCGGCGATCTCGTCCTCCGCCTGGAACGTCCGCACGCCGAAGTTCTTGTGTCTGCTCAGCTCGTGCAGGATGTCGGAGGCCGGCGTGATCGGGTACGACCCCAGGAACAACGGCAGATCGGCCTGCCGGGACGCGCTGATCAGCCCGTACGCCAGCGCCAGGTTCCCGGAGATGTTCCGGTAGGTGCCGACGGGGAACGCCTTCGCGGCCGGGGCGACCTCGTAGCTGACGGCGAAGTCCTCGGTCGTCTCCCCGAAGTTCCACCCGGCACGGAAAGCGGCGAGGTTGGCGGCCGCGATCTCGGGCTTCTTCGCGAACTTCGACCTCAGGAACTTCTCCGTGCCCTCGGTGGGCCGGTGGTACATCCACGACAAGAGGCCGAGCGCGAACATGTTCTTGCTGCGCTCGGCCTCTTTGCGGCTGAGGTCGAATTCCTTGAGTGCCTCGACGGTCAGGGTGGTCAACGGGACCGGGTGGAGCTGGTAGCCGTCGAGGGAGCCGTCCTCCAGCGGCGAGGCCGCGTACCCCACCTTCTGCATCGCCCGTTTGGTGAACTCGTCCGTGTTGACGATGATCTCCGCGCCGCGTGGCAGGTCGGCGACGTTGGCCGCGAGTGCCGCCGGATTCATCGCGACCAGCACATTGGGCGCGTCGCCCGGTGTGAGGATGTCGTGGTCGGCGAAGTGCAGCTGGAACGAGGAGACGCCGGGCAGGGTGCCGGCGGGGGCGCGGATCTCGGCGGGGAAGTTCGGCAGGGTGGAGAGGTCGTTGCCGAACGACGCGGTCTCCGAGGTGAAACGGTCGCCGGTGAGCTGCATTCCGTCACCGGAGTCGCCCGCGAACCTGATGATCACCCGGTCGAGACGACGGACGTCCTTCGTCCCGCCCGGTTTGCGCTGTTCTCCCACGACGGACCCGTCGGTTCCGTCGACTCCGTCGGCCTGTTCCGCTGGACTGCTGACCTGACTGGTCACTGAACTGGACCTCCCTCGAGGTGGCTGTCCCGGCGGGCCTTCCCGAAGGTCCGCCACGGATCAACCCTACGGCTGTAAGGGTCGCCTTACCTCGGCCATTCGAATGACGGTCTGTGTCCCGAGACGGCCCGGCACCCCCGCTTTCATGATTTCCCGCTCCCCGGCGCCGGTCCGGCAGACGCTCCGGACCCGCGCCACGGTTTCACCGCTCGCTCGTTCGCCGCCCCCTACGGGTTCCCCCACCGGACGAAGGCACAGTGCCGTTCCGTCACGAATTGAGATAGGTGAGCACCGCGAGCACGCGGCGGTGATCCCCGTCGCTCGGCGACAGGCCGAGTTTCAGGAAGATGTTGCTGACGTGCTTCTCCACGGCCCCGTCGCTGACGACCAGCTGCCGCGCGATCGCCGAGTTCGTCCGCCCCTCGGCCATCAGCCCGAGGACCTCCCGCTCCCGCGGGGTGAGCCCGGTCAGCACGTCCTGCTTCCGGCTCCGCCCGAGCAGCTGCGCCACGACCTCCGGATCGAGGGCTGTTCCGCCCCGCGCGACCCGGACCACGGCGTCCACGAACTCCCGCACCTCCGCCACGCGGTCCTTGAGCAGATACCCCACCCCGCGGCTGGAACCGGCCAGCAGTTCGGTGGCGTACCTTTCCTCCACGTACTGCGACAGCACCAGCACCCCGAGACCGGGATGCGTCTTGCGCAGCTGGACGGCGGCCCGCACGCCTTCATCCGTATGGGTGGGCGGCATCCGCACGTCCGCGACGACGACATCGGGCAGCGCGCCCTCCTCGCCGAGCTCCGTGACGGTCTTGACCAACGCCTCGGCGTCCCCGACCCCGGCCACCACCTCGTGCCCCCGGTCGGTCAGCAACCGGGTCAGTCCCTCCCGCAACAGCACCGAATCCTCGGCGATGACCACCCGCACCCTGTCCTCCACGATCCTCGGCCCCCCAGCCGTCCACCCGTTGGTCGAACCAGTCAAGCATTCCGACCACGGGCGGGGAGTCCTTCGTGCACGTTTTCCGGCCGACTTCGAAAACGGACGGACGCCGGGGGACACGGACACGAAAGGGGACGGGGGCGGGGGTGGGGGGACGAGGGGTTGGACGACGAGGACGACAGGCGAGGCTTGACGACCGCGAGGCTTCACTTGCGCCGAGGCTTCACTTGCGCCGAGGCTTCGCGACCACCGGGGCTTGACGAGCGGCGACGCTGCACTGCCGCCGAGGGGGCCTCGGCGGCAGTGCAGCCTCGGGTACCGGGGGGCGCCGGGCGCCTCAGGCGGCGCCCTCCGCCCGCCAGGGCAGCTCCGCCGTCACCCGGGTGGGCCCGCCCACCGGCGAATCCACCACCAGGATCCCGTCGACCGCGTCCAGCCGTCCGGCCAGGCCGGCCAGCCCCGACCCCCCGCCGGACGCGTCCGCCCCGCCCACCCCGTCGTCCACCACCTGCAACATCAGCCGGTCCTGCGCCCGCCACACGTCGACCGAGGCCGACCGGGCCCCGCTGTGCTTGCTGATGTTCTGGAGCAGCTCCGAGACGGTGAAGTACGCGATCCCCTCGATCGCGGGCGCCGGCCGCTCCACCAGATCCACGTCCACCCGCACCGGCACCGTGCAGCGCGAGGCCACCGACGACAGCGCCGCGTCCAGCCCCCGGTCGGTCAGGACGGCCGGATGGATACCCCGCGCCAGGTCCCGCAGCTCCTGCAACGCCGTCTTCACCTCGCCGTGCGCCTCGTCCACCATGCGCGCCGCCGCCCGCGGGTCCTCCCGCAGCTTCTCCTTCGCCAGCCCCAGATCCATGGCCAGGGCCACCAGACGGGCCTGCGCGCCGTCGTGCAGATCACGCTCGATGCGCCGCAGATCGGCGGAGGCCGTGTCCACGACGACTCCCCGGTCCGACTCCAGCTCCACCACCCGGGCGCCCAGCGACGACGGGCCGAGCAGCCCGTGCACCATCAGCCGGTCCACCGTCGTCAGCGCCCGCACGATCCACGGCGCGGCCAGCGTGATCAGCAGGCCCACCAGCGCCGTCACCGCGATCTCGAAGGGGTTGTCGAGGTAGACGCTGTGCTGCTCGTCGCCGTACAGCTGGAGCCCGCCCTGACCCCCGTACATCGGGAAGACCCAGAACCACAGCGGGTACGTCAGCATGGACCAGCCGAACGACCACACGGTCACCGCGACGGAGAACGAGAACACCGCCCACGGGAACTGGAGCACCGCGTACAGCGCCTGCCGCCATGACGTGCCGCTCTTCAGGACGGCACCCATCCACGCCATCGCGCCCCGGCTCCGCGGCCGCAACGGCTCGGGATCGGCCACCTCCAGACCCAGCAGCCCCCGCGCCCGGACCCGCTCCAGCGCCCCGAAGCCACGGGCCGCGGCCAGCCCGGCCGCCAGCACCGGGACGCCGAGGAACGTCACCAGCAGGCCCGCGCCCAGCGACAGCATCGTGATCATGAACGTGAACAGCAGGACGCCGATCGGCAGACCGAGCACGACGTAGACGAGCTCCCGCCAGTGGCGTGCCGTGAACGGCTCACGCAGCCCCGCAGGCAGCAGCCGGCGCCGCCGTCCCGCGTCCGCGCGCCCGTACTCCGGCCCCGACCGGTCCTGGTGCCCGAACAGACCGAGGCCGTCCCCGACCTGGTCGTGCTGCCCGTACTGCCCGTACTGCGTGGCCATCGGCGTCGTCCGTTCTACTCGTCCTGGTCGTGGCGCAGTTGTCGATCCGTACCTCCCACCCTCCTCGGCGCCGCGCCCGCGGACCATGGAGTCCGTCGGCGTCTTGGCACGGGGGTTTTCCCTACCCCCGAGGCGCCGACGGGTCCGATCCGCCCGCTCTCAGCCCTGTCCGCGGTCGCGCCACGGCAGCTCCGCGGTCACCGTCGTGGGGCCGCCCGCCGGCGAATCCACGACGAACAGCCCGTCGACGGCGTCCAGCCGCTCCGCGAGCCCCCGCATCCCCGACCCGCCGTCGAGCCGGGCCCCGCCCCGGCCGTCGTCCCACACCTGGATGAGCAGCCGGTCGTCGGTCCGCCACACGTCGACCGAGGCCGACCGCGCCCCGCTGTGCTTGCTGATGTTCTGGAGCAGCTCCGAGACGGTGAAGTACGCGATGCCCTCGATGGCCGGCGCCGGCCGCGACGGCAGGTCGGCGGTCACCTTCACCGGCACCGTGCAGCGCGAGGCCACCGACGACAGCGCCGCGTCCAGCCCCCGGTCGGTCAGGACGGCCGGATGGATACCCCGCGCCAGGTCCCGCAGCTCCTGGAGCGCGAGCTTCACCTCGCCGTGTGCCTCCTCCACCATGGCCGCCACGGCGTCGTCGGCCTGCCCCTCCAGCAGCTTCTCCTTCGCCAGACCGAGCCCCATGGCCAGGTTGACGAGACGGGCCTGCGCCCCGTCGTGCAGATCACGCTCGATGCGCCGCAGATCGGCGGCCGCCGTGTCGACCACGACCCCCCGGTCCGACTCCAGCTCGGCGATCCGCCGCTCCAGCTCGTCGGAGGGCGACAGCAGGCCCCGCACCAGCGCCCGGTCCACGTTCGTCAGCCCGCGCGCCAGGAACGGCAGCACCGGCCACAGCACGAACAGCGCCGGCAGGACCACACCGAACGTCAGGACCCCCCAGGGCAGCCGCACGAGGTCGTACAGCACCGTCCGCCAGGCCACCGGGTCCTTCAGCACGAGCCACATCTGCTGGAGGACCCCGCCCGCCCGGCGCAGCGGCAACGGGCTCGGCTCGTCCACGCGCAGCCCGAGCAGCAGCCGCGCCCGCCCCCGCTCGAACCGGCCCAGCAGCCGCGCCCCGCCCAGCCCGAGCGCCAGCAGCGGGAAACCGATCACCGTGACCGTCATCGCGGCGCCGGTGACGATCACCGTCATCACATAGACGAACCCGATCAGCGCCATGGGCAGGTTCGTCAGGAGATGGGCGATCTCCCTCCACGTCTGCGGGGCGAAGGCGAAGCCGACCGGAGGCAGACGCTCCTCCGGGCCCCCGCGATCGGAACCTCTGGGATCGACGCTCACCGGCGTGAAGCTCGCGGGTGCGGAGCTCGCGTGTGCGGAGCTACCAGGCGAGTGGATACCGGGGGCGGGGCTCTCTGGCGTGGCGGCGGATCGGCCGGCGGCAGCGGTCATACGGGCTAGCCTGCCGCGCCGCACGGCGCCGCGCCATGAGGTCTGCCGCCTTCCCCGGCCGGGGGAAAACCCCCGCCCCACGGACCGAGGCGTGACGGGCTGCTTACCGTCCCTTTATCAGGGCCTAGACTCCCGTGCGTACAGATCGTCGAACGGCCTGTCGTCGAAGAGACTGAGGTCAGGGAGCGAGGGACGGACGTGCGGGAACGGACCGTCGAGGTCGCGGCGGAAGTCGCGGCGGACTACTTCCAGTCCTACTCCGTCGTCGGACTGCTCGCCGTCGTCGGCGTGCTGTTCGTCGCCGTGGCCTTCGGCGCGGGACGCCTGCTGCGCCCCGTGGTCCCCACGCCGGAGAAGCTTCTGACGTACGAGTGCGGCGTCGACCCCGTGGGCGAGGGCTGGGCCCACACCCAGGTCCGCTACTACGTCTACGCCTTCCTCTACGTCATCTTCGCGGTCGACTCGATCTTCCTCTTCCCCTGGGCGACGGTCTTCGCGGCCCCCGGCTACGGCGCCGCAACCCTCGTGGAGATGTTCATCTTCCTCGGCTTCCTGGCCGTGGGCCTGCTGTACGCCTACAAGAAGGGCGTCCTGACATGGGCGTGACGCCGGACATGAACGCCCCGCAGCAGCCGGAACCGGTACCGCTGCCCGAGCCGAAGCGGCTGGGAACCCTGGCCCGGCTGGCCCCGGAGCCGATGAAGGTGATCCTGAACTGGGGCCGCCGCTACTCGCTCTGGGTCTTCAACTTCGGCCTCGCCTGCTGCGCCATCGAGTTCATCGCCGCGTCGATGGCCCGCCACGACTTCATCCGCCTCGGGGTCATCCCCTTCGCGCCGGGTCCGCGCCAGGCCGACCTGATGGTCGTCTCCGGCACGGTCACGGACAAGATGGCCCCGGCCGTGAAGCGCCTCTACGAGCAGATGCCCGAGCCGAAGTACGTCATCTCCTTCGGCGCGTGCAGCAACTGCGGCGGCCCCTACTGGGACTCCTACTCCGTGACGAAGGGCGTCGACCAGATCATCCCGGTCGACGTGTACGTGCCGGGCTGCCCCCCGCGCCCCGAGGCCCTCCTCCAGGGCATCCTCAAACTCCAGGAGAAGATCGCCAAGGAGTCGCTGAGCGAGCGCTACGGCGCCTCGGCACGTCCTTCGGCGGCGGCCCTCCAGAGCGGCCTCGTCCGGCCCCCGGCCACACCGGCCGCTCCTACCTCCCCTGCCACACCGTCCTCCTCGCCGACTCCGGAGGAGGGCCGATGAGCAACGTCGGCTGGCTCCCCGCCCCCGCCGAAGAGCTCTTCGGCCCCGAGGCGACGGCCGAGGAGTCCTACGACGTCCTGACGGTCGACGTCCCTCCCTCCTCCTGGACCGACGCCCTGCGCGTCGCCCGCGACCGTCTGTCCTGCACCTACTTCGACTGGCTGAGCGCCGTCGACGAACCCGGCACGGGCTTCCGCGTCTCGGCCCACGTCGTGGCGCTCTCCCCGGTGCGCCGCCTGCTGCTGCGCACGACGGTCCCGCACGAGGCCCCGGTCCTCGCCTCGGCCGTCGACGTCTACGCCGGTGCGGCCTGGCACGAACGCGAGACGCACGAGATGTTCGGCGTCACCTTCGAGGGCCACCCCGCCCTGGACCACCTCCTCCTCCCGGACACCTTCGAAGGCCACCCCCTGCGCAAGGACTTCGTCCTCGCCGCCCGCGTCGCCAAGGCCTGGCCCGGCGCCAAGGAACCCGGCGAGTCCGAGCACGGCGGCCCCAAGCGCCGCCAGATGCTCCCCCCGGGCGTCCCCGACCCGAACGAATGGGGCCCCCTCAAGGGCCAACTCCCGCCCGCCCCGTCCCGCCCAGCCCGCCCAGCCCGTCCGGCAGCGGCCCGCCCGGCCGGTGAGCGTCCGGCCGGTGAGCGTCCGGCGGGGGAGCGCCCGGTGCGGGGAGAAGCGGCGACGGGAAGCCCGGTGGGCGACCGTCCCGCCCGCCGCGCCCGCTCCGCCTCGCAGGGCTCGGCCAGCCAGACGCCCATCCCGGCCGCACCGGCAAGCCCGTCCGGCCCGGCCGCCTCGGCCGCGCCGGTGGGCCCGGCGACTCCGGCCGCAGCCACGCCGTCACCGGAGCCGACGGCGCCGGACGCCCCGGGCACGCCCACCAGCCCCGGCGCTCCCGGTGCATCGGGCCCGCCCGTCGCCCCGAGGGGACCGCGTCGCGCGCGCAGTGCCTCCCAGGGATCGGCCTCCCAGCGCACCCAGCCGTCGGCGGCACCCTCCGACACCCCCGCCCGCCCCTCCACGGCGCCCCGCAGTTCGGACGCCCCGTGGCACCACGCCCGCCCGGCCTTCGACGAACCCGAGCAGAAGCCCGAGCAGAAGCCCGAGCAGAAGCCCGAGCCGAGCAAGCCGGGGCAGCCGAGCAAGCCGGGGGAGCGGGGCGAACCGGGAGAGCGGGGCGAACCGGTCGAGAACGCGTCCCCGGAGAACCCGCCCGCGGAGAACGCAGCCCCGAGCCCGAATCCCGATCCTGACCCCGGGCCCACTCCCGAACCGGACCCCGAGCCCACTCCCGAGCCGCAGACCGAGCCGCGGACCGAGAACGAGCCGCGTCCCGCCGCCGAGCCGGGTGGTCCGGAGCGAACCGACCCCGACGATCCCGCAGGAGGCCGACCGTGAACGACGTTCTCGACGTCGCCCTGCGACTCCTGGTCGTCTTCGTCGTCTTCCTCACCTTCCCCCTGATCGTCGGTCAGACCGAGCACAAGGTGATGGCCCATATGCAGGGCCGGCTGGGACCGATGTACGCGGGCGGCTTCCACGGCTGGGCCCAGCTCGTCGCCGACGGAGTCAAGTTCGCGCAGAAGGAGGACATCGTCCCCGCGGGCGCGGACCGCCGTATCTTCCAGCTCGCGCCGGCCGTGGCCCTCCTGCCGTACCTCCTGGTGCTCCTCGCCATTCCCATCGGCCCCGGCGAGGGCGCCGTCGGCCAGACGGTGGACGCCGGGATCTTCTTCGTGCTCGCGGTGATGGGCGTCGGCGTGCTCGGCTCGCTCATGGCGGGCTGGGCCAGTGCCAACAAGTTCTCCCTTCTCGGCGGCCTGCGCACCGCCGCTCAGCTCCTCGCCTACGAACTTCCGATGCTGCTCACCGCCGCCTCGGTGGCGATGGCGGCCGGCACGGTCTCGCTGCCCGGCATCGTCGACGCCTTCGAGTGGTGGTGGCTGCCCTGGCAGATCACCGGCGCGATCGTCTTCTTCGTCGCCGGACTGGCCGAGCTCCAACGGCCGCCGTTCGACATGCCCGTCGCCGACTCGGAGATCATCTTCGGTGCGTACACCGAGTACACGGGTCTGCGCTTCGCTCTCTTCCTCCTCGCCGAATACGCCGGAATCGTCGTCCTGTGCGGTCTGACCACCGTCCTCTTCCTGGGCGGCTGGCACGGCCCCGGAGGCGCCGACGGCCTCGGCTGGGTCTGGACCCTCCTCAAGACGGCCGTCCTCGCCTTCGTGGTGATCTGGCTCCGCGTCACCTACCCCCGCCTGCGCGAGGACCAGTTGCAGAAGCTCTCCTGGACCCTCCTCGTCCCCCTGTCCCTCGCCCAGATCGCCCTCACCGGCATCGTCAAGGTGGTGATCCAGTAGCCATGTCCCGCCCGTCCCCCGACCCGCACCCCTCGACGGCGCCCTCCGAGCGGCCCCGCCGGTCCCTTCCCGGCAGCGGCCTAGCCAAGGGCCTGGCCGTCACCCTGCGCACGATGACGCGGAAGACGGTCACCGAGCAGTACCCGGACGCCCAGCCCGAACTCCCGCCGCGCAGCCGTGGCGTCATCGGCCTGTTCGAGGAGAACTGCACGGTCTGCATGCTCTGCGCCCGTGAGTGCCCCGACTGGTGCATCTACATCGACTCCCACAAGGAGACGGTCCCGCCCGCCGCCCCGGGTGGCCGCGAACGCAGCCGGAACGTCCTCGACCGCTTCGCCATCGACTTCTCCCTGTGCATGTACTGCGGTATCTGCATCGAGGTCTGTCCTTTCGACGCCCTGTTCTGGTCCCCGGAGTTCGAGTACGCCGAGACAGACATCCACGAACTCACCCACGAACGCGACAAGCTCCGCGAATGGATGTGGACCGTCCCGGCGCCACCCGCCCTCGACCCCGCCGCCGAGGAACCGAAGGAGATCGCGGCGGCCCGCAAGGCGGCCGAGAAGCTCGCGGCGGCCCAGGCCGGGCCGGACGAGCCCCAGGGAGGGGCATCGTGACTCTCGCTCAGACGCACCACGGTTTCCTCTCCCCGACCGGTGTCGAGATCGCCTTCCTGCTCGTCGGGCTGGTCACCTTCGGCGCCGCCCTCGTCACCGTGACCACCAGGCAACTGGTCCACGCGGCCCTGTGGCTCGTGGTCGCCCTCGGCGGGCTCGCCGTCGAGTACCTCCTGCTCACCGCCGAGTTCATCGCCTGGGTGCAGGTCCTCATCTACGTCGGTTCCGTCGTCGTGCTCCTCCTCTTCGGTCTGATGCTCACCAAGGCCCCCATCGGCCGCTCCCCGGACGCGGACTCCGGCAACCGCTGGGCCGCCTTGACGGTGGCCGTGGCCGCGGCCGCCGCCCTCGTCTGGGTGGTGGTCGACGCCTTCCGGACGACCTGGATCGACCTGGACGGTCCGGCCGCCGGCTCCACCGAGGTCACCGGAGCGAGCCTCTTCCAGAACTGGGTCCTCCCCTTCGAGGCCCTGTCCGTCCTTCTCCTCGCGGCGCTGGTCGGCGCGATCGTGCTCTCCCGCAAGGCGAAGACCGAATCGAGCTCTCCCCCCATGAACGCCCGGGCCGCCACGAAGAGTTCCCGAACCGTCACAGAGAGTTCCCCCTCTGTTCCGGACGCCCGCAGGAACCCGGCCGAGCAGGAAGGCGGCACCCGCTGATGCACCTCGCCTATCCCGCCGTGCTGTCCGCCCTCCTCTTCTGCACCGGCCTCTACGGCGTCCTCGCCCGCCGCAACGCGATCCTCGTCCTGATGTCCGTCGAGCTGATGCTCAACGCCGTCAACCTCGACCTCGTCGCCTTCGACGTCTGGCTCAGCAGGACCACCGAGGACACCCTGCACTCCGGCCAGGCCCTGACGCTGTTCACCATCGCCATCGCCGCCGCCGAGATCGGCATCGGCCTGGCGATCGTCCTCGCCGTCCACCGCAACAAGGGCACCGCGGACATCGACCGGCTCCGCGACACCGCCGAGGGCCACGAGAGCAGCCCGGACGACCTCCCGAGCGGCACCCCCGCGACCGGTGCGGCCGGCCAGAAGGCCGAGGCCACCGCGTGACCACGACCACCCTCGCCGTCCTCGTCCCCCTCCTGCCCTTCCTGGGCGCCGCCGCCGGCCTGCTCCTGGGCCGCAACGCCCCCGGTTTCGTCCGCCCACTGGCCGTGCTGCCGACCCTCGCCGCACTCGTGGCGGCCGCGATCGTCGCCGTACGCCAGGACGGGGGAGCGTCCGTCGACGCGGCCACCGAACTGACCCCCACCGGCTCGGTCCCGATCGAGCTGTCCCTGCACATCGACGGTTTCGCCGCCCTCGTCGCCGTCGTGGTCGCACTGGTCGCCACCTGCGTCCAGATCTACTCGACCGGCTATCTGCGCGAGGACCCGCGCTACCCCTCGTACGCCGCGCTCGTCTCCCTCTTCACCTCCGCGATGTTCCTGGTCGTCTACACCGGCGACCTGATGGTGCTGCTGGTCGGCTGGGAGGTCATGGGCATCTGCTCCTACTTCCTGGTCGGCCACTACTGGGAGACCCCGGAGGCCCGCGCCGCCTCCCTCAAGGCCTTCCTGGTCACCAAGCTCGGCGACGTCCCCTTCCTCATCGGTCTGTTCGCCCTCGCCACCGACGCCGGCTCCTTCGAGATCACGAAGGTCCTCGACGCCGTCGCCCACGGCGGACTCGACCACCCCACCGTCATCGCCCTGCTGCTCCTCGCGGGCGTGGCGGGCAAGTCCGCGCAGTTCCCGCTGCACACCTGGCTCCCGGACGCCATGGCGGGCCCGACCCCCGTCTCCGCGCTGATCCACGCCGCGACGATGGTCGCCGCCGGTGTCTACTTCGTGGCCCGTCTCCTCCCCGTCTTCGAGGCGTCCCGGGCCGCGATGGTCGTCCTCGCCGTGATGGCCGCCGTCACCATGGTCGGCTCGGGCCTGGCCGCCCTCGCCCAGGACGACATCAAGCGGGTCCTCGCCTACTCGACGATCGGTCAGCTCGGCTACATGACCGGCGCCCTGGCCGTCGGCGATCGCGGTGCCGCCGTCTTCCACCTCCTCTCGCACGGAGCCTTCAAGGCCCTGCTGTTCCTGGCGGCCGGCGTGATCATCCACGCCGCCGGCACCAACTCCCTGGCCGCCATGTCCCGCATGAGCCACCTGCGCGACCGCATCCCCGACGCCTACTGGACGATGACCGTGGCGCTGCTCGCGCTCGCCGCGATCCCGCCGTTCAGCGGTTTCTTCTCCAAGGAGTCGGTCCTCGGCGCCGCCGAGCACGTCACCACCGGTCACACCGAGAACGCGCCCGGCGCGGCCGGTTGGCTCGTCCTCGTCGCCGGTCTGATCACCGCCCTCCTCACCGCCGCCTACGCGGCCCGCCTCTGGCTGCTCACCTTCCACGGCCGCGGCACCGAGGCCCCCGACCACGGCCGCCAGCCCCTGACCATGACCGTCGTGCTCTGGGTCCTGGCCGTTCCGTCCCTCGCCCTCGGCGGGTTCGCCTACCGCACCCTCCCCGACTGGTTCGACGGCAACGACCTCGCACCCACCCTCACCACCTCCGTCCTCGGCACGGGCGTGGCCCTGGCCGGCGGGCTCGTCATGTACGCGGCCTGGCGCCATGTCGCCGGACTCGCCGCGCGCGTCCCCCTCGGCGCGGTCGCCGCTCATCCCGAGGGCGACGCGGGCCTCGTCGAAGCGGAAGCCATCGCGACCCACACACCGGCCTACGGAGACGTGGCCTCCGCCCCGGACCCCGCCGACCCGGGCCGGCTCCTGCTCGGCCCCCTGCACCGCCACGCGGCCGCCGGCTTCCACCTCGACGCCGTCTACGACGTGCTGTTCGTCCGCCCCGTCCAGGCCGGCGCGAGCCTCGTCCGGTTCCTCGACCGCGAGGTCGTCGACACCTACGTACGCGGCGCGGGCGCCCTGCCCCGCTGGCTGGGAGCCGCCGTACGGCGCGCCCAGACCGGCAACGTCCAGACCTATGTGAGCGCGCTGCTCGCCGGCACCGTCGTCCTGGCGGTCGCCGCCCTTCTCGTCGCCTCGGGAGCGTGAGCGCGCGTGATCGATATCAACGAGTCCGTGATGCAGTTCCTTCTGGCGTTCATCGTGGTCGGCCCGCTCCTCGGCGCCGTGGCCGCCCTCCTCCCGGCCCCGCCCGGGCTGAAGGGGAAGTCACCCGAGCAGGCCGTGCTGCGGCACGGCGTGACCGTGACCGGCGTGATCCTCGTCGCCGCCGTCGTCCTCGCGCTCGGCTTCGACCACGACCACCCCTCGACGATGCAGGCCGTCACGGACATCAGCTGGATCCCCGCGCTCGACGTGCGCGTCCACCTCGGCGTCGACGGCATCTCCCTCCCCCTCCTCGTCCTCACCGCGCTGCTCACCTTCCTCTGCGCGGTCTACTCCTACTTCAGGCAGCAGCGACAGCAGCCGACGACCGGGGCCCCCGAGCCCTCCCCGAAGGCCTTCGTCGCACTCGTCCTGCTCCTCGAGTCGGGCACGCTCGCCACGTTCGCCGTCCTCGACCTGCTGCTGTTCTTCCTCGCCTTCGAGACCGTCCTGATCCCGATGTACTTCCTCATCGCCCGCTGGGGCGGCGCGGGCCGGACCCGGGCCGCCTGGAAGTTCATCCTCTTCACCCTGCTCGGGTCCGTGGTCATGCTGCTCGGCCTGCTCCTGATCGGAATCAAGGCGGGCACGTTCGACATGGTGGCACTCGCCACTGACAACGGCCGGTCGCTGACCACATCCGTGCAGGTCGTCGCGGTTCTCGCGATCGGGATCGGGCTTGCCGTGAAGACCCCGATGTGGCCCCTGCACAGATGGCTGCCCGACGCCCACACCGCCGCCCCGACCGTCGGCTCGGTCCTGCTGGCCGGAGTGCTGCTGAAGATGGGGACCTACGGGTTCGTCCGGATCCTGCTGCCGGTCGCACCCGACGGCTTCCGCACCTTCGCGCCCTACCTCGCCGCCTTCGCCGTCGTCGGCATCATCTACGGATCGCTGGCCTGCCTGGCCCTGGCCAAGCAGGGCGCGAAGGGCGACCTCAAACGCCTCATCGCCTACTCCTCCGTCGGCCACATGGGCTTCGTCCTGCTCGGCATCGCCACCATGACCCCGACCGGCGTGAACGGCGCCCTGTTCGCCAACATCGCCCACGGACTGATCACCGGCCTCCTCTTCTTCCTGGTCGGCGCCCTGAAGGACCGCACCGGCACCACCGACCTGGACACCCTCGCCGAGCGGACCGGCGCCGCCCTGTACGGCCGGACGCCCCGCCTGGGCGGACTCCTCGCCTTCGCCGCCGTCGCCTCGCTCGGCCTGCCCGGCCTGGCCGGCTTCTGGGGCGAGATGCTGGCCCTGTTCGGAGCCTTCGACCCCGCCCACGACCTCAGCCGCCCCGCCTTCCTCACCTTCACGGCGATCGCCGCGTTCGGCACCCTGCTCACGGCCGCGTACCTGCTCACCGTCGTGCGCCGCGTCTGCATGGGGGCCGTCCCCCAGGACGCCCCGCGCCTCGCCGACGTGCAGACCTACGAGATCGCGGCCTGGGCCCCGCTCGTCGCCCTCACCGTCATCGCCGGCCTGTGGCCCAAGGTCCTCCTCGGTCTGACCGACCCGGCCGTACAGCAGCTCCTCGCAGGAGGCACCCGATGAGCTCCCTGGCCCAACCCGTGTTCCAGCCTCTGGCCGGATCGTCGGTCCAGTCCGTCGACTGGCTCACCATCGCACCGCCCACCCTCGCGGCCGTCGTCGCGATCGTGGTCCTCGTCGCCGACCTGTTCCTCGGCGACGCCCGCAAGCCGCTCCTCGGCTGGCTGTCGGTCGCGGGCCTCGTGGCCGCCACGGCCCTCCTGCTGCCCCTCCTGGACGGCGACCGCTCCACGTTCTGCCTCACCGGCGACACACGCGTGTGCAGCTACACGGCGGACCGCTTCACCCTCGTCATCCAGTTCCTGGTGCTCGCGGGAGCGCTGCTGGCGGCCCTGCTGTCGGTCACCGCCCTCAAGGACGCGCGCGGACGGCTCCCCGAAGGCGAGTTCTGGTTCCTGCTGCTGTCGTCGGCCGCCGGCGCGGCCCTGCTGCCCGCCTCCCGCGACCTCGCCACCCTCGTCGTCGCGCTGGAGGTCGCCTCCCTGCCGGCCTTCGCCCTCGTCGGCATCCGGCACGGCGACCGCCGGTCCTCCGAGGCGGCCCTCAAGTTCTTCCTGTCGTCCGTCACCGCCACCACCGTCAGCCTCCTGGGCATCAGCTTCGTGTACGCCACGACGGGCACCCTCTACCTGACCCAGGTCGCCGACCGGATCCAGCACGTCGACGGCCGGCTGAGCACCCTGGCCCAGACGGGTGTGGTCCTCACCCTCATCGGCTTCGCGTTCAAGACGGCCGCGGTGCCCTTCCACTTCTGGGTCCCCGACACCTACGTCGGCGCCCCCCTGCCCATCGCCGCCTACCTGTCCGTCGTCGGCAAGGCCGTCGGATTCTCCGGCCTCATCCTCGTCACCGTCGTCGCCTTCCCCTCGTACGCCGACGTCTGGGGCCCCGCGCTCGCCGCGCTGGCCGCCCTCACCATGACCGTCGGCAACGTCGGCGCCCTCCGCCAGCAGGCCACGCGCGCGTACAGCGCCGTGCGCCTGCTCGCCTGGTCGTCCGTGGGCCAGGCCGGCTACCTCCTCGTCCCGATCGCCGCCGCCGCGTACTCCGACGACGCGGAGCACGCCGTCGGCTCCACCGTCGCCTACGCCCTCATGTACGCCGCCGTGAACCTGGGCGCGTTCGCGGTGGCCGCCCTGGTGGGCCGCACCGGCGCCACGAACCGGATCACGGACTACCGGGGCCTCTACGCGAGGAACCCACTGGCGGCCCTCCTGCTCGCCTTCTTCCTGCTCTGCCTCGCGGGTCTGCCGCCGGGCATCATCGGCCTCTTCGCCAAGGTGACCGTCTTCTCGGCCGCCGTGGACGCCGGCCTGGGCTGGCTGGCGGTCGTCATGGCCGTCAACGTGGTGATCGCCCTGTACTACTACCTCCAGTGGACGGCCCTGCTGTTCCGCGCCCCCGAGGGCGAGCCGGAGAAGCACCGCGTACCCGCCCCGCTCACGATCGCGATCAGTCTCACCGCCGCCCTCGGGATCGCCCTCTCCGGGGCGCCGCAACTCATCCTGCGGTTCACCGACACCGGCCTCTTCTGAACCGTCACGCGCGCGCAGGGGCCCGCGCTCACCCGAACGGCCCACCGCCCGCCCGCAGGCACCAGGGAACTCGTGTCTCCCGCCTGGCGTTGACCAGTACGGGAGGGTGCACTGGGTGTGACACCACGACACAGTGCCCTTGGACAACGACAACGACAGGACTCGCAGGCAAAGGGTTCCCCTGCCGCACGATCTGGAGGGCGTACCGTGCACCGCCGGCACAACGGGCTCAGGACCGCAGTACTCCTCGGGGGGCTGTCCGCCCTCATCATCCTCATCGGCAGCTTCTTCGGCCGCACGGGGCTGATCGTCGCGGTCCTGATCGCGCTCGGCACCAACGCGTACGCCTACTGGAACAGCGACAAACTGGCGCTGCGCGCGATGCGCGCCCGCCCCGTGAGCGAGTTCGAGGCCCCCGCCCTGTACCGGATGGTCCGTGAGCTCTCCACACAGGCCCGCCAACCCATGCCCCGCCTGTACATCTCCCCGACCGAGGCGCCCAACGCCTTCGCCACCGGCCGCAACCCGCGCAACGCCGCCGTGTGCTGCACGGAAGGGATCCTGCGCCTGCTCGACGAGCGAGAACTGCGCGGCGTCATCGGTCACGAACTCAGCCACGTCTACAACCGCGACATCCTGATCTCCTCGGTGGCGGGCGCCCTCGCCTCCGTGATCATGTTCCTGGTCAACTTCGCCTGGCTGATCCCGATCGGCCGCTCGGACGACGACGACGGCCCCGGCATCCTCGGCATGCTCCTGATCATGATCCTCGGGCCGCTCGCCGCCAGCCTCATCCAGCTCGCCATCAGCCGCTCCCGGGAGTACGAGGCGGACACCTCCGGCGCCCGGCTCACCGGCGACCCGCTTGCCCTCGCGAGCGCGCTGCGCAAACTGGAGACAGGGACCAAGCAGCTCCCGCTGCCCCCGGAGCCCCGCATCGAGACCGCGAGCCACATGATGATCGCGAATCCCTTCCGCCCGGGCCAGGGGCTCTCCAAGATGTTCTCGACACACCCGCCGATGGCGGACCGCATCGCCCGCCTCGAGAAAATGGCAGGTCGTCACCAGTGAAGACCATTCTGAACGTCATCTGGCTGGTCCTGAGCGGCTTCTGGCTGTTCCTGGCCTACTTGGCCGCCGGAGTGCTGCTCTGCATCACGATCATCGGCATTCCTTTCGGCATTGCCGCGTTCCGTATCGGGGTCTACGCGCTCTGGCCCTTCGGCTACACGACGATCGAGCGCCGGGACGCGGGGGCGCCCTCCTGTGTCGGCAATGTGCTCTGGCTGGTCCTCGCGGGCTGGTGGCTGGCCATCGGGCACATCGTCACCGGGCTGCTGCTCTGCCTGACGATCATCGGCATCCCGTTCGGCGTGGCGAACTTCAAGCTGATCCCCGTCTCGCTGTTCCCGCTCGGCCGGGAGATCGTGCGCACCGACGAGCCGTTCGCGGGGCGCTGACGAGGCGGAACCGTCCGCGTCCGCCGGCCCCGGTCCGACGGCCTGCGCCCGGCGGTTTTCCACAGACGGCAGGTTGTCCACAGGCCCACCCGCTTGTCGGTGGCGGCTTGCATCATGAACGCATGACCGAGATCGAGCAGTTGTGGGGGAGGGCGGTCGGCCCGACCCCGTGGACGGGGTCGGGGTTCCGCATACGCACGGTGGCGACGACCCGGGCGAGCGGCACCTCGTAGCGGCCCGCCGCCTCGTACGCCCGTACGCCTAGCGGGCGGCCGACCGGCGGCGTACCGCGTAGGCGAGCACGCCCGCCAGCAGTACTCCCGCGCCCACGGCGACGGAGGTCCCCGGCAGCGCGAACGCGAGGACCACGCACCCCAGGAACCCCAGCGCGGGCAGCAGCCGCTTGGACGGCGCCGGATCGAGCGTCCAGGCCGACGCGTTGGCCACCGCGTAGTACGTCAGCACACCGAAGGAGGAGAACCCGATCGCACCCCGGACGTCCACCGCGGCGGCCAGGACCGCGACGACCGCGCCCACGGCGAGCTCCGCCCGGTGCGGCACCCGGAAGCGGGGATGGACGGCCGACAGGACGCCGGGCAGATGCCCGTCACGAGCCATCGCCAGCGTCGTGCGCGAGACGCCCAGGATGAGGGCGAGCAACGAGCCCAGCGCGGCGACGGCGGCCCCGGCGCGTACCACCGGCGTCAGCCCGGGCACCCCCGCCGCCCGGACCGCGTCGGCCAACGGAGCTTCCGCCTGCCCGAGAACGACCGGACCCAGCACGGAGAGGACGGCGACCGCCACACACGCGTACACGACCAGCGTGATGCCCAGGGCCAACGGAACCGCACGCGGGATGGTCCGCGCCGGGTCGCGCACCTCCTCGCCCAGGGTCGCGATGCGGGCGTACCCCGCGAAGGCGAAGAACAGCAGGCCGGCCGCCGTCAGCACGCCACCGACACCCCCGGAGATCCCGACGTCCAGCCGCCCGCCGTCGGACCGGCCCGACCCCAGGCACACGACCACCACGCAAGCGAGCACCGCCAGGACCACCGCCACGATCACCCGCGTCAGCCACGCCGACTTCTGCACGCCTCCGTAGTTCACCGCGGTCAGCGCCACCACGGCCGCCACCGCCACCGCGTGCGCCTGACCCGGCCAGACGTACGCCCCGACCGTGAGAGCCATCGCCGCACAGGAGGCCGTCTTACCGACCACGAAGGACCAGCCCGCCAGATATCCCCAGAAGGGACCGAGGCGCTCACGGCCGTACACGTACGTGCCGCCCGACGCCGGATAGAGCGCGGCCAGCCGCGCCGAGGACATCGCGTTGCAGTAGGCGACCACCGCGGCGAGGGCGAGGGCGAGCAGCAGCCCGGAACCCGCGGCGTGCGCGGCGGGAGCCAGTGCGGCGAACACGCCGGCACCGATCATCGAGCCGAGCCCGATGACCACGGCGTCCCCGACGCCCAGCGTCCGCCGCAGTTCCGTACCCGACCCGGACTGTTCCATGAACGGCACCCTAGTGAGCGACGGAACCGTCGGGTGCCGTCGGGGCGTCGTCCTCATCAACATGACACGAACCCGCGTGCGGCGCAGGACGCGGGGCGCGACGGAACCGAGCACGGCCCGTCCGGAGCGAGCTACATCACAGTGCCCCGACAGCGCGGGCACAGCGCGGAAGGGCAGGTTCAGGGCATGAGCATCATCAGCTGGATCATCCTGGGACTGTTGGCCGGAGTCATCGCCAAGGTGCTGCTGCCGGGGCGCGACCCGGGCGGCTTCGTCGGCACGACCCTCATCGGCGTCGCGGGCGCCTTCATCGGCGGCTGGATATCGGCCCGCTGGCTGGACCACCCCATCACCAAGGACTTCTACGACGGGGCGACCTGGGCCGCGGCGATCGGCGGTTCCCTGGTGCTGCTGATCGTCTACCGTCTGCTGTTCGGCAACTCACGCGACTGAGCGCCGAGGCCGGCCCACGGCATGCCGCCGGGAGCACCCTCCCGTGGCGGACGGCGGCGGCCGGGCGACGCTCCAGCGTCCCCCGGCCGCCGACCGGGCCGTCGATCCGGCCATCGCCCGCCGGGCTACGAGTGGTTCCGGATCACCGGTAGTTCACGAACTGCAGGGCGAAGTCGAAGTCCTGGCCCTTGAGCAGGGTGATGACGGTCTGGAGGTCGTCACGGCTCTTGGAACTGACGCGCAGTTCCTCGCCCTGCACCTGGGCCTTCACACCCTTGGGGCCCTCGTCGCGGATGAGCTTCGCGACCTTCTTGGCGTTCTCCTGGGAGATGCCCTCCTTGATCTCGGCGAAGAGCTTGTACTCCTTGCCGGAGAGCTGGGGCTCGCCCGCCTCCAGCGCCTTCAGCGAGATCCCGCGCTTGATCAGCTTGGACTGGAAGACGTCGAGGACGGCGTTCACCCGGTCCTCGGAGTTCGCCTCCATCAGGATCTTCTCTCCGGACCACGAGATCGAGGCGCCGACGCCCTTGAAGTCGTAGCGCTGCGAGATCTCCTTGGCGGCCTGGTTGAGGGCGTTGTCGACCTCCTGCCGCTCGACCTTCGAGACGATGTCGAAACTGGAGTCGGCCATGTCCTGTGGCTCCTTGTATCGGGGTCCGTGTCGGGTGCGTATCGGCGCACGTGGGGGTGACCGCCGAGCCCGGCGTGATCCCGGGCCGCATCCGCACAAGCCTAGTCACCCCGCCCCCTCCCGGCGTCGAGGAATCAGGTGGCGAAGCACCCCTGGGCATCGGGTATCGTTTACGTCGTTGCCAGGGAGCACCGCCGAAAAGCGGTTCGAACAGGCGGCAAACCCGGCGGTGTGCCCGAGCGGCCAAAGGGAGCAGACTGTAAATCTGCCGGCTCAGCCTTCCCAGGTTCGAATCCTGGCGCCGCCACGCTGAGGGAAACCCCCTCCGACCAGCCTTAACGGCAGGTCGGAGGGGGTTTCTTCGTTCCGGGCGCTGTTCGATTGACCGTGGACGACGTGTGGACGTGTCTCACCTTGTACCGCCCGTTTCCCACTCTCGACCAGCCTGTGTCCCCCAGGTGTCCCCCGGGGGAGAGCTTGATCACTCCGGCTCGTTCCACTCCCGAAGGGCCGCATCGATTCGGCTGTTCGCGTGCTCCCGTGTCTGGTCGAGCACCTTGGCGTACACCTTGTGCAGTACCGCGATGCTGTGTCCTGCGCGGCGGGCGCACTCCATCGCGTCCACCCCGGAACTGAGCCAGAACGAGACGCCGGCGTGCCGCAGGTCGTAGGGACGACGCGCCAGGAGCGAGGCCGTTTCCGCCTCGCTGAGCACGTCTTTCCGGGCCTTGGCCCACACCTCCCCATAGCCGGTCTCTTGGAGTAGGCCGTCACGGTTCGTCCGGAAGAGTCGGCCGTCGGGCGCTGCGCCGTGCGTGGCGATGTGCTGCCGCAGCAGACGAACGAAGTGCGGCGGGATCGGCACCGGGCGGGAGTCCTTCTTGGCACGGGCCTTGAGATGGCGCGTCTCATGCGCCGTTCCGTCGTTGGTCCAGCTCCGTCCGGCCCGGACAACGCCTTGCCGCAGGGTGAGCATCCCCCACCCCGTTTCCGGGAGGTGGCACTGACTCACGCGCAGTCCGGCGGCCTCAGCGGGACGCATGGCCGCGTAGTACAGGCACCCGAAGAATGCTTCCAGATGCCGCCCGCGGGGGCCCTGCTCACGCACCCCTGCCAGCAGCGCGCGAACCTGGCGGGGGTTGGCAACGCTCTCGGGGTCCACCGCTTCCACCGACTTCGGGGCGGTCCACTTCACGGCCGTGATCGGGTTGACCGGCATGGTGAAGTACTGCTCTTCCACGGCGAGTCCGAGTACGTCACTCAGGCAGGCCCGCTTGCGCTTCGCGGTGCGCGGTGCTGCCTCCTTTCCGTCCAGCCGTAAGGACAGTGCGTCCAGGGCCAGACGAACGGTCGCCGGGTCCTCCAGCGCTGAGACCGGCATGGAGTGCTTGGAGAGCCAGGTGAGGGCGCGGGCCACATCGTCCGGCGGGGTCTCGTTCCAGCGGTTCCGGTTGTACGCCCATCCGTACAGCGCACGCCGCATAAGCGCGGTGTCGGGCATCCCCGTCTTCGTCTTCACCAGTGCGGGGGTGATGGTCGCCAGCGCATCGGCGTAGTTCTTCCGCGACTTCGCCGGGGCCAGCGCCCACTTGCGGTCGACGTACGCGCGGCTGTGCTCGTACCAGGTGATGGAGCCTTGCTTGGCACGCAGCTCGGATACGGGCAGGCCCGTTTCCTCGTCGAACTGGTCACCGCGCCGCACGGCGGACATGAGTTCCGAGCGGCGCCCCTCGGCCTGGACCTTGAGTGTGTAGCTCTTGGAGTGCTTCCGCTCCCCGACCAGCCAACGCAGGCGGTAGGGCTTCGGGCGATCCTTGCGAACCTCGATGGAGTAGAGGCGAACGTCGTAGGTCAGTGCCATATGAACTCCAGAGGGGCCCGCCGGAAGCGGGCCCCTCGTGTCTCGTGTGTGCGGGAGGTGGTCAGGCGGCAGCGTCTTCCATGGACGACCACCACGCGTCGAGGTCGGTGCGGCGGCAGCGAAGCTGACCGTTGGGGAGCTTGATGAGCTTCGGGGCCTTGCCCCGGGCGCGCATGCGGTAAAAGGCGGCGCGGCTCATCTCGATCTCTTCGAGGACTTCGGGGAGCTTGAGCATCTTGGGGCGTGCCAAGGCGAAGACTCCTTCTTGGATTCTGCGGGAGGGGGGTACCTCTGAGGGCCGCTACTTCCGCTACCGCCGCTACCGCACAGGTCAGGGGCCTGTTCGAGGTAGCGGGAAGGGGTAGCGGTAGCGGATAGGTAGCGGCCGGGTAGCGGCAAGTTCCGACGCTTGCCGCTACCTCATAGCTGCTGGTCAGGCAGCGTTTTCCATGCCCGGTAGCGGAGGTAGCGGACTTTCCGGGGGAGGGGGGCAGTAGCGCGCCCACGCGTCCCAGAGATCGGCGGCGTAGTAGCCCTTGAGGACGCTGCCGGCGGCCTTGATGTTGCGGGAGGCGATGGGCTCGTTGTCGGCCGTCATGTACTCGGCGAGCATCTTGGACAGGCGCCGGTTGTCGAGCGGCTTGCCGTTGAGGTCGGCCCACGGGGCGTCGTCCATGGCGTTGAGCCTGTCCAGGATGGCGACGGTGGGCAGGCGGTCGATGCCGAGCATGACGTGGTCGCGCAGGTCGGTCAGCAGCCGTACGCCCATGCTGCCTTTGTCGTTGGCCCGGGAGGCTTTGACGAGGGTCAGACAGGCTTCCCGGGCCCGGTCGGGCCAGTCACCGTCGGCCGCGTCGGCGATGGCCAACAGTGGCTCCCACACGTCCGCCGGCCGGTCGGCGACTCCGTCCGGCATGTCGGGCCACGCGCCCATGACGAACCCCCGGGCCTGTTCCGCCCACGTGGCGAGCCGGTCACGGAGCTTGTGCCCCTCCGCCTCGTGAATGCGGGCCCGGAAGGGCTCCACCTTCTCGTTCCTGGCACGGCGGCGCATGCGGATGATGACGGAGCGGGTCAGGATCGTGTCGGGCAGCGAACCGAGACCCGCGACCGCGACCGCACAGTACGAGGGGAACGCCTGAACGGTCTGGTTACCGCCGTCGCCGATGCACCGGTAGGTGACGCCGGTGCGGCGGTGGCCGGCGTTGAGGAACCCGCGCAACTCCTCGTTGTCGCCTGCTTTGGGGCCGAAGACGGTGTCGATCTCGTCGAACAGGATCGTGGGCTTGCCGCCGGGCCCGGAGACGGACCGGAACAGGGCGGCGGCGGACGCGTTGACGGCTGTCATGGGCTGTGGCACGAGGGTTTCCACGATCTCCAGTGCCCTGGTCTTGCCTGACCCCGGTTCGGGGGACAGGAAGGCGATGCGGGGGGTGGAGTCGAAGCAGTCGAGCAGGTGGGCGTGCGCGTCCCACAGGGTGACGGCGACGAACGCGGCTTCGGTGGGGAAGACGTTGAAGCGGCGGTGGAAGGCTTCGACCTCGGCGAGCAGGGCGGCGCCGTCGATGGGGGGCTCGGTCATGCGGCGGTCCTCCGTTCGGTGAGCGCGGCGGGGGTGCCGGTGCAGAAGTGCTTGTGGGCGGCGTAGTCGGCGACCAGGTCGGCCACGGCCTGTTGGCCGGTGGCCGTGGTGGTGTGGCCGCAGGGGCAGGCGTAGGCGGCGGTGGGGGTGTCGCTGTAGCGCTTGGACCAGCGGGCGCCGTCGTAGTGGTGGCGGTAGACCGGCGGGGCGTAGATGCGGATCCCAGGGCTTTCGGGCGTCGGGTCAACGCCAACAGCAATGGGGACGCCCTTGCGGGCGGCGACCTTCGGCACGCCCACGGCCGCCGTCTCCACAGGCTGTGGAGCGGCATCCGGTCCGGCCGGGGTTGGGGTGATGCTCTTCAGAAGGGGGCGGGTGGGGGTGCTCATGCCGCGTTCCCCCTGCGCTGCTGGTTGTGGGTGATGGACCAGTTGAGGGCGCTGCGCAGGGTCGAGCGGCACTCGGCGACGGTGAGGCCGGCCGCCTCCCCTGCCTCCTGAAGAGCCTGCTCAACCGTGTGCCGGGGGAGGTCGCCCCACGCGACGAACCGCCCCACGGCGCGGGCGGCACGGAACAACGTCGCTTCCCGCGCCCCGGGTTGGGCCGTGGCGACATTCCGTGCCTCAGCGGTGAGCGCTACATCCGCATATCGGCTAGCTTGCCCCGGTAAGGCCCCTGAGGGGGCCTGAGGCGCCCTGGGAGCCGGTTGCAGGATGCTTTGGAGCCAACCGGGCAGTGGAACCGTCTCAGGGCCGCACAGCGCTTCGTAGGGTCCGGCGGGGGTGGTGGAGCCGGCGGCGACGACGTATCCGCCCCATGCCCGGGTGTCGACCAACTCGCCGACGGTTCCAGCCGTGTTGGTCAGCCGGATACCGTCCGGGACGGTGAAGTACAAGTGGGTTCCGCCGCTCGCGGTCCGGGTCCGGTAGGTGGCGGGGACGGTGTGCCCGGCGCGCTCGCAGAGCGCTCCGAAGGTTGCCGCGCCGTCAGGCGCGTCCGAACTGTGTTTGTCCTTGGGCATGTCCAGGTCGACGACTAGCAACCCGGAGGGGCCGGTGGCGATCCCGACGTTGAACGGGCCGTGGGACCAGGTGGCGCGGATTCGGTCTGGGTCGGTGGTAGCCCGCTCCTCCCACTTGCGGTGCCCGCCGGCGCACGGGCCGGTGCGGGGGCATGCCTGCTCGCCGTGCAGGGCGGGCCGCTTGGTGCCGGGGCGCAGGGGGAAGACGTGCCAGCCGTGCGCGGACGCGTCCAGGGCCGCGTTCAGGAGACCGTGGTTCATGCTGCCGCGCTCCCTTCCAGGGTGAGGTACTGGGCGGCAATCCAGTGGGTGTAGGCGGGGGGTACGGCTTTGCGGGCTTCGAGGTTGGTCATCCAGGTGCAGCCCATGGCGTCCGCGTAGGCGCGCTCGCCCTTGTGCTCGAAGACGAGCAAGCCCTTGCGGTGCCAGCAGGGCGCGACCAGGTCGCCGCCCCCGCCCCAGGACGTCTCGAACACGCGGTGACGGCGCACTCTGAGGCCGAACTGCGTCCCGCACAGCAGGTAGTCGGGGCGCAGGATTCCGGCGGTGGCGGTCTCGGGGACGTTCTCGATGACCCACGGCCGTCCGGTGGCCTGCATGACCTCCCGGCCGGGGCCGATTAGGTCGGGGTGGTCGTCGGGGTTGCCGCGCCACCTGGTGACGGTGGCGTACCGCTCGCAGGGCCAGGAGCCGTGGACCAGGTCGAAGGTGTGGCCGTGTTCGGCGGTGTAGTCGATGCCGTCGGCCTGGACGAACGGGAAGGGGTAGTTGGGCTGCGGGCGGTTGTCGACGCCGACGACGTCGAACCCGGCGAGGTAGTAGCCCATGGACAGTCCGCCGGCGCCGCAGCACACGTCCAGCACCCGCAGGCCGTTCGGCCGCCGCAGCGGCAGCACCCGCGCGTTCACGCGGCCACCCCCACACGGTCCGTGGCGAGCAGGGCCAGGGCGGCGCGGCCGATGTGTTCGGTGTAGGCGGGCGGGATGCACTCGCGGATGCCGTCGCGGTTCATCCACGGCACACCGAGCACGCGGCGGGCCAGGTCGACGCCGGAGAAGTTGCCGACGAACTGCCCGTAGCGGCCGGGTGGGACGGGGCGGCCCATCTTGGCTTGCGGGACCAAATGCGCGGGGTGGTCCGGCTGGGCGAGGTGGAAGCCTCCGCCGGTCTCGAAGAACCGGTGCCGGTAATTGGCGAGCCGGAACATCTGCCCGCACAGCATCACCGGAGCGTGCAGTTTGTGCACCGCCCCGCGCACGTTCTCCATCACCCACGGGCGCCCCGTCGTCTCCAGCGCCGTGCGGGTGGGCTCGATCAGGTCGGGATGGTCGTTGGCCTGGATGCGCTGGCACTCGCTGTCGTGCTGGCACGGCGGGGAGGCGTGGATGAAGTCGAACTCCGCGCCGTGGTCCAGGACGAACGCGACCGCGTCGGCCTGGACGAAACGGAACGGATAGCGAGGCTGGGGGTCCTTGTCGATGCCGGTCACGTCAAACCCGGCATCGTGGTAGCCCTTGCTGGCGCCGCCCTGGCAGCAGTACAGGTCCAGTAAACGCGGGCGCCGGGCGCGCACTCGCCGGAAGTCGGTTGGTTGGGTCATGCTGGAAGTCCTCCACAGGTCTGTTGCTGGGCTGGTGGATTGGCGGCGGCCCCGGTTCTTGGCGGAAGGGGGCCGCCGTCGTCTTGGGTGGTGGTTCAGGCGGCGGCGGGCTCGTCGCCGCGCGTGGCGGTCAGTCGGCCGTCTAGGGCGCGGACGACGGTGCCGCCGGTGGTCAGGGTTTTGACGGCCTTGGACACGGCGCCCTTGGACAGGCCCGTGAGGGTGACCAGGTCCTTCTGTGCGACCGGTTCGTCGGCGGTCTCGATGGCCTTCAGCACGCGGGCGACGGCGCTGTCGGTGGCCGGTGCCGCCTCGGGTGCGGTGTCCTTGACGAGGGTGAGCGTGGGGGCGCCCGCGGCTTCCACCGTGGGCGCAACCGAACGGGACCAGGGGGTGCGGTCGGGCAGGGCGATGACGACGGACTTGTCCATGTAGCGGACCTTGACGGGGTCGGGCTTGCGCTTGCCGTCGCGGATGAGCGCCACACCGGGCACGGGCAGCTCGTCGGCGTTCCAGCCCTTGGCCTGAGCGTCCTCACCGAGCACCACGCGCGCTTCGGCCGGCGTGCGTACGGCCAGGCAGATGGACACGCCGATCTGCGGGGCGATCTGCTTGGGAATGCCGTCACCGATGGTGGGCTTCTGCGTCATCCACCACAGGTCGATGCACGCCGCGCGGCCCATCCGTGCGATGGACTCCAGGCCCGGCAGGGCGGAGCGGTTGACGGTGCGGGTCTTGCCGTCTGCGGTCTCACTCTCGCACGGGACCTTGTCGGCGGCCGTCATGACCTCGGCTCCCTCGTCCACGACGACCGTGATGCGCGGCCGGTCGGCGGTGGGGGTCCAGGTGTCCTGTCCCTTGGGCAGGATGGCGAGCCGTTCCAGCATCTCCGTCTCCAGCTCGTCAACCACGTCGACGACTTCGCGCGGGGTGGAGGCGACGCGGGCGCGGTGGTCCCACAGGCGGCCTTCCACGCGCTTGAGGTCGATGATGACGAGCGCGTTCGTGGCGCCCTCGGAGGCGTCGAACAGCAGCGGCCGGGAGGCCACCGACTTACCGGCGCCCGAGCGTCCGGCGATGAGCAGCCGTTCCCCGAGCGGCACGGTGACCTGTTCGCCGGTGACGGTGTCGATGCCGAGGGAGCGCCGCTCGGGCGTCCACTTCAGGTCGTCGCCGTCGGCCGCGCTGCGGGTGCGCAGGGTCAGTTCGGCCCAGCCGCCTTGCTTGCCCGCCTTGATCTGCATGCGCAGGCTCGTGCGGGCCCCGAGCAGGTTGCGGATGTGGTCTTCGGCCGCGCGGAGCTTGGTCGCGGTCCACGTGCCGTCGAGGCGGACGGCGCACACGATCCCGGCTTCGGTCAGCCGGGGCCGTCCGGTCAGCGTGCCCGACAGGCCGCGCTGTTCGGCGTGCTCCTTCCAGTGCTGCGGCTGAAGACGCTTGAGCAGCGCCGACTCTTCAGCGGTGGGCTTCAGTCCGCTGGTGTCGCGCTCACGCACGGCGATCCACACGGACAGGGCGGTGACGGACGCGACGACGGCGACGGCCGACCACACCCACGCGCGGGTGGAGACGTGCGGCAGCCACACGTACCCCGCGACGCCGAGCGCGGCGGCGGTCTTGGTGGCGAACAGCCACATGGGGTCGGGCACACGGCGCTTGGCGGTACGCAACTCCCGTTCGGCGCGGTGGCGGATGGAGGTGACGCCCTCGGGGTCGATGGCGCGTGCGGTGGCGAGCGCGCGGCGGGCATCGCGCACCAGCGGCTTGCGTTCGGCACGCAGGGCGCGGCGGCGCTCGGTTTCCTTGCGGTAGTGGTCGGCGCTCCAGTGGGCGGCGGTGGCGGCGTACTGGCGGTGGGTGCGCCAGACTTGTCCGTGACTCACGGGTGTCCTCATTTCCGGGATCAGTGGGTTGGTGGTGACGGGTCCTGCGACGGCCCGTCACCACACACAGGTGTTACGCGGAGTGAGCGTGTTTCCGGTTTCCTGGTTTCCGAGGGGGCCTCTACGCGTGCGCGCGCGAGGACGGAAACTTCCGTCACCCTGCGTCGCTACGGGGCCTGTGGGGGCCGAACAGGCTTCCGGGGGTCAAACACCCCATGGAAGGGGGCTCAGGCGCCCTGGGGGCCGCCTACGGCTTCGGGGTGGTTCAGCGGCCCTTGCGGCCGGGCCTGCCGGTGCTCTTGCCGCCGTCGCCAACGGCGCGGACGACGGTGACGACGGACCAACCGAGCACAAGCGCGATGAAGGCGAGCATCGCCAGGTTCGCGGCGATGGCGGTCAGCGCGCCGACGAGCAGCGGGCCGAAGTAGACACCGGCCGCGACCGCACCGGCCCCGACACCGGAGCCGAGCGCGACGCGCTGCACCGTGCGGTCCGGCGGAGCCTGGTGGATGTGCACCACCTGCGGCCCGGCGGGCTGCTGCGCGGGCAGAGCGGTCGGGTCGGCGTAGACCTGGCGGCCGTCGGGGAGCTGAACGACAGTCAGGGGGCGGTGTGCGGGGAGCTGTTCCATGACGCACCCTCCGGGGCGTTGTCGGGGAAGGCACAGGCAGGACACATGCCGAGGGACGGCGGGATGACGTATCCCGCGTCCCGCCGGCACTCGGGGCAGACGCGGCGGGCAGCGTTGGCCTTGGCCAGGGCAGCCCACTTCGCCGAGGTCATCGGCCGGACCGGCTTCGCCAGGTCGATGCGGTACAGGTAGGCGACCAACGGCCCCCGCCGGCGGCGCGGCCGCTCCACCTGAGCCGCCACCCCCTGACCACCCGGACGCAGGCCCAGAGCGCGGAGTTGGCGGTAAGTGGCGTAGCCGTCCGGGGCGAGCCGCCACCGGTAGACGGGCAGCGCGGCCATCACGCGACCTGAAGGCCGCGCTCGGCGCGCAGGGCGTCACGCAAGGTGCGGGCGTTGGCCGGGGAGGTGCGGACCTCGCGGCGGATGCCCTCGGCGGTCAGCCTGGCGTCCGGCCAATCGGCCGTCACCTTCCGCGCCTCGTCCAGCAGCTCATCCGGCCTGCGCTTCGGCCGAGGGGTACGGGCAACCTCGGGCACACGGCCCGTGGCCCGGCGCACTCGGGTCGACTCGGCGGCCACCGCGCGCCGCTCGATCGGCGTCACGGTCGGCTGCTCGATGGCCCGGACCGGCTTGGCCGGGATGGTCGACTTCAGGAAGCCGACGGCCACCGCGCGGGGCAGCGGCTTCACGTTCGGCGTGATCGGCGTGGGGGTCGATACTGTGAGGTCAGACCTAGACCGATTCATCTCTGTATTGGTCGATTCTTCCGCATTTTCGATCGGGAGTGTGATCGGGGTGGGGCGGTGGTGCAGCACCTTCGCCACGAGGTCCGAGCCGAAGTAGATCGATCCGACCGGAAGCGACGTGGCGAGCAGCACGAGCGCCCAGTTCGCCGGGTCCCAGTCGGCCAGTCGACCCCAGTCGACGGAGTGGCCGTGCAGCTCCGGGACCAGGCCGTGCACGTAGTTCAGCACGAGCGAGGCGATCGTGTAGGCGGCCAGCACCCGCAGCGCGAAGATGCGGTCCCGACCGACGAGCACGAGCGTGGCGATCAGAGCTAGGGCCATCAGACCATCTACGACGAACGGATACAGCGTCGCGGCCGTGTGGTCGGCGCCGATGGCGCCCGCGATGTCCCGCAGGGCGTTCCAGGACACCCGGAAGGCCATGGTGACCACAGCGACCAGTGCGAGCACGAGGGCGGCGCGGCCCTTGCGGTGCAGGTTCATGCGATGCCGCCCGTCTGACCGGGCAGGCCGTTGATGTGGTCGCGGTGCGCGGCGAGCACACGTCGGCGTGCCCGGCGGATGCGCCGCTCGTCCAGCTCGCACGGCGTACGGTCGATGACGATGATCTGCGCGTCCAGCAGCTCCATCTCCGCGCGGATGATGGGCATCTCCGCGTCGATGGCGTTCAGCTCGGCGTCCGTGGGCTCCATCCACGGCTCGAACGCGGTAACAGCGTCCTGAACTGTGACGATGATGTTCATTGGGTCGTGTTCTCCCTAGCAGGTGTCAACGGCCCGAACAGCGGCCCCGGTGTTCCAGCACCGGGGCCGCGCGCCGTTGTGGGGGAAGGGCCGCACGCGGGGCGTGCGGCGGGCCGCGCGGGTGGCGGCCGGTGCCCCGGGCCGGATCCGATCCGGCACCGTCGCGGCCCCGCCCCGAGGCGGCAGGTCCGGGGCGGGTGTCAGCGCTGGACGACGTCCTTGCCCATGTCGCGGTGGCGGACGCTCACCGTGTGCCCGGCGGCCGTCAGCCGGGCGGCCAGGGCGCGGGCGAAGCTGGGGGCGCGGTGACGTCCACCGGCGCAGCCGTCGGCGACCGTGACCGTCCCGGCACTGGGACCGGAAGCGAACGCGTCCACGGCCGTAGCGGTCGCCTCCACCAGCGCAGCGATACCGGCCGTGCCCAGCACAGCGGCGCGCACCGGGGCGTCATCGGCGGTCATGTACCGCAGTTCCGGTGAGACGTGCGGGTCGCGGAAGTGGTGGCGCAGGTCGATGGTGAGGTGCGCGGCCGGCGGGGCGTCGTGCAGGTAGCCGAACGAGACGATCTCGACAGTGCTCATGCAGACTCCAGGGGAAAGAGGGTGGCCGGTGAGGCGTGCCCCGGCCGGGAGTCGAACCCGGCCTACGACCATCAGGGCTGTCGGGGCGGGTCAGCGGCCCCGGCGCTCCAGCTCACGAGCAATGTCGTTCTGCGCGTTGATCGCGCTGAGCGCGTTGTGACCCCCGTCGCGCTCACGGGTGATCAAGTCGTACTCCCGCCGCAGGTCGTCGCTGGTCCGGCCCTTGTTCAGGTCGGCGGAGGCTGCGGCGGAGGCGCTGTTACGGAAACGCATATCGATCTCCTGTGGAGTGGGTGAGATGGGTCGTGCGCGCCCCGACCGGGAGTCGAACCCGGCCTACGACCATCAGGGCGAACGTGCAGTGCCATCACCGCCACAAAGGCGGATCCGGGCAGGTCACCCGGCCCGACATGGGAGGTCGGGGTGGTGAGCTGCACCCATCGACCGCACCTGTGCATGCGGCTGGGTCGGCACCCTGTTGAGTTCTCAATCAATGCGCGCTCACTTCGTACTCACCCCCGCGAGCGGGGACTTTCCTCCAGGCACATCCCTAGGGTTCCCTAGGGTTCCCTGCGGTGTCAAGCGGTAAGGTAGGGAACCTCAGGGAAGTAACGACAGGGAGCGGGCGACATGGCAGGCCAGGCCGACAATCGGGCGCCGTACGCGAGGATTGCCGCCCACTACACGGGGCTGATCACGTCTGGTCAGCTACAGCCGGGCTCGCTCTTGCCGAGCATCAAGAACCTCGCCGAAGAGTGGAAAGTAAGCACCGCGACAGCAGAGAAAGCCCTGCGCAAGCTGCGCAACGACGGTCTTGTGCGAGGGATCCACGGGATTGGGACGGAAGTCCTGGATCACCCGGCGCCGATGTCTTCAGGGTCTCAGCGCCAGGATCGGGGACGCCGAACCGGGTCTAGCTGGGGAGCTGGCGAACGGTCCGACTCGCATCAGGCCGGCGTGGTTGCTGCGCCCGCTGAAGTGTCGCAAGCGCTGGACATCCCGCCTGGCTCCGATGTGATCCGGCGGAGCCGGGTGTACCGAGACCGGCACGGCATCGTGGCCCACAGCACGTCATGGATCCCCGCTCGTTACGCGAAGCTGATCCCTCAACTGGCAGCGAGCGAGCGCCTGACGGGCGGAACCTCACTCCAGCTTATTGCCGAAGCGACTGGCCACCCCATCAGTCACCGCATCGACTCTGCTTCGGCCCGCCTGCTTACGCAGGAGTACGCACGGCTCTTGGAGTTGGATCCCGACAACCTGCCGTCAGAACCGGTAGTTGTGATGACGGCGAAGTTCGTCGACAGTGAGGGCAACATCGTGGAATACGGAGTAGATCTTGGAGGGCCCGGCCGGACATGGCGCACGGAATCGGAGGTCTCCCCGTGACGGGCATGGATGACACGCTCATGAGTGTGCTTGAGGATCGACTAGCTGCACTGCTTGGGGCTCGCAGGGCTGGCACAATCACGCCCGAAGCCGAAGCAGAGCTGGCCGCCATCTCCCGAACCATGACGAGACCGATGCACCCTCGCCCGCCTTTTTGTGTCCTTATGGCTGGACTCCCCGGGTCCGGCAAGACAACTTTGTCCCGTGCTCTCACGGACCGCGGGTTTAAGCGGTTGTGCCCGGATGAGGAAATGTTCCGTCGGCACGGCGTCTACGGAGTGGACTTCCCCCGAGGCGTCTTCCCTACGCTTGAGAAGCCGGTCCTGGAAGACGTGGCGGTCGACCTAGAGCAGCAGCTCAAGGCAGGCCGCGACGTTGTTGTTGACCATGGATTTTGGACGCCCGAGGACCGGGCGAGGTGGCGCGACATTGCGATTGATGCCGGTGCCATGCCGATACTCGTCTACCTCGCAGCCAGCCACGATCAGTTGTGGGCCAGGATCAGCAAGCGCAACGCCGACCACGCGAATGACCCCAACTCGATCTACTTCTCGGAGAGTGACCTTCAGCGATACCGCACCCGATTCGTCCCTCCTGAGGCAGACGAGCCGCACACCCTGTACGAAGGCGATACGGCGGTCGTGATCACCGCCTTGAAAGCCGCCCGATCCTAGAGCGCAGCCTCTACGCTGGCCGGGTGACGTGGTGGAGCGCGGCGCACGTACGCAATGGGCAGGGATAGCAATCATCATGCCGACGAACCTCGTGCACAACGTTAGGGCGCCGCAATACCCCAAGGCCACCATACTGATTGATGCAATTCAGTCCTAGTCAGTCAAAATGTGCCTCACTTGCAGGTACCCGTTCCGCGAGCCTATACAGGATGGAGAAACGTGAAGAATGAAATTGTGCACAATACCGTTCCCGGAGTGGATCATGCGGCCGGCCCAGGGTGCACCTGCCCTAAAGCGCCCTGCGGTGGATCGATTTATGACGACGAGATCACTCCAACGTGTCCATATCATCGCCTTGAACCGGTTCAAGCTATGCATTATTCGAGCGATTGCCCCGGTCCCCCGAAAGGGAAGAACGCTGGGAGGGTTGGCTTGATGCGATTTTTTAAGAGTCGAGGCTAGGATCTATTCGGGTGTCCTGGAGGTCTCAACCTCCCTCCTGGGCGTGAAAAGCGCCAGACCCCGATTATTGCAAATCGGGCAAAAAGCCCAAAAATCTTCGGTTGTGGCTGGATTGAACATGGCTGATTGGCTGATATTCGGCACGAACGGAGCGGCTTAGGTGTGTAATGATGCATAGGTCAGGCAATAGGTATCACTATGCGTTTTACAGGCTTGGAGGAGTTCGATGAAGAAGCGGGCGAAAGCTCTATCTGCCGGATTTTCGATCGGAGTGTCCGCCTTTGCGATAGCTGTTCTGGCTGCGACTTCCGCGTCGGCCGCCATCAACCCTTTGTCGTGGCACGTCAATAAATCCAAACTTTACTGTGGCAATCTGCCTACCCGAACGCCTGTGGAGCAGATGTATAAGGCGGCGTGCGATGACGCGCTCTTTAAAATGCAGGTAGACGTCCTAACGAAGCAGACCCAGCAGGCTTGGACTGCTGCTGAAACTGCTCGCTATGCATCGAGTTTGAATTGGCCCGGTCCCGGCCACTGACGTTCCGAGTGTCCGGCAAATTCGCAATAACTCGCCTTGTGAATTAGGGATGACGTCCCCTGCCGTGTGATGCTCGATGCCGTCGTGATCGAAGACGACCTGCGGATCGATGTGAAGCTGCTACGGCTGCGACAGTGGGTCAGGGTATGGCTGACCAGCGATGAGCGGACCTGACCGTTTCCCCCAGGTGTTCCCCAGTCTTGAACTGGCAGGGGGAAACCCCAGGCCGCGCGGTACAACCGCGGCCCGCTGTAAATCTGCCGGCTCAGCCTTCCCAGGTTCGAATCCTGGCGCCGCCACGCTGAGAGAGGAAACCCCTCCGAACTGCGACAACGCAGAGCGGAGGGGTTTCTTCGTGTGCGCGGGCAGGAGCACGACGACGGGTCATCCGTCCTTCCCGGGGGAGTCCTCCGGGGGCTCCGCCGTCCGCGCCGGGGGCGTCTTCGCCGCCGTTTTCACCTCCGCCTCGACGTCGTTGCGCGGGCGGCCCTCGTCCCTGGCGTACTCGGTCACCGTCGCCTGCACGTCACGGGCGAGGTCCCGCCAGGCGCGCCAGGCGGTTTCGTAGGTGTCGGTCTGGATGTCCGACCAGGGGGCGGCCGTGGGCGCGCCGTACGCGTCGCGCAGCGCTTCGACCCTCGCGTGTGCCTCGTCGGCCGCGCGTTGCTTCTCCACGAGTTCCTCGAAGGTATGTGCCACGTGTACGGATGCTAGGGAGGTCACCGCACTTCCGCGCGGCGAGCGGGGCGCGTCCCGTCGCGGGGTACCCGCGTGGCCCACTGGGGCAGACTGGCCGTATGCCCAGCGCGTCCAGCCGTCGCAGAACCTGCCCCGCATGCCGTCGCGAGATCGCCGTCGTCGCCGGACGGTTCGCGCGGCACGACCCGCCGGGAGCGCGGGAGGCCGGGGAACTCGTGTCCTGCCCCGGCTCGCGCAGCTCCGCGCAACTGGGTGCCGCGCAACCGTCGTTGGACGGCTACGTGGTCCCGGAGTTCCCCGGTCAGCTGCCCCTCTTCTGACGTGCTCCGCCGCCGGGTCAGTTCCCCGCGACGGCCTTGACCGCCACCGCCACCGGCGCCGAGCCGCTGATGAGCTCCAGGGTGAGGCCGGACGTCGCCGGGCTGTCCAGCAGCTCCGCCAGGACCGCGGCCACGTCGTCGCGCGGGACGGGGCCGCGGCCCGTGCGGGCCTCCAGACGGACCAGTCCGGTGCCGGCGTCGTCGGTGAGCGCGCCGGGGCGCAGGATCGTCCAGTCGAGGGATTCCAGGCCCTGTACGTACGCGTCCGCCTCGCCCTTGGCGCGCTGGTAGACGTCGAAGACGTCGTCGCCCTCGTGGTGCGGGTCCGCGCCCATGGAGGAGACGACCACGAAGCGCCGTACGCCCGCGCGGACCGCTGCGTCCGCGAACAGCACGGCCGCGCCCCGGTCCACGGTGTCCTTGCGGGCCGTCCCGCTGTTCGGTCCCGCGCCCGCCGCGAACACCGCCGCGTCCGCGCCGCGCAGTTGGTCCGCGACCTCCTCGACGGACGCCGACTCCAGGTCCAGGACGACCGGTTCGGCGCCCGCCGCCCGCAGGTCGTCGCCCTGCTCGGGTTTGCGGATGATCCCCGCGACCTCGTCCCCGCGCGCGGCGAGCAGACGCTCCAGCCGCAGCGCGATCTGACCATGACCACCAGCGATGACAATGCGCATGCCTTCGACCGTACGCCCGGACCCGCCCGTCCGCCGTACGACTTCGGTCAAGATCCGACCGGTTGCCTCCGCTTCGCCCCGGTGGCTCCTTCCCCCGCGTCTTCCCTCGAGTCACAGACCGAGCCCGTCCCACTGCCCGCCGCTCGCCGTCCCGCCGCTCGCCGTCCCGCCGTCCTACGACAGTTCGCCCCGGCCCTGTCTCGGCAGGCCCCGGTCCGGGGCGCCCGCCGCCGAGCCGCGGTATTCGCGGACCGCGCTGGTGCGGGCCACCACGCGGCCCTGGTGGATCACGATCCGGCTGTACGCCAGGGACAGGGCGCCCGCCAGCCGGTCGCCGCGGACGGCGAGCAGGTCGGCCGGGAAACCCGCCTCCACGCGGACCTCGGGGAGGCCCAGCGCCGCCCGCGCGCAGGCGCTCACGGCGTCGTAGGCGTCCTCGGGCCGCAGACCGTGGTGGGAGGCGAGCAGGTAGGCCGCCTCCAGGGGGTCGCCGCGGCCCACCGGGTTGGCGACGTCCCGCAGCGCCCCGCTGCCCGCCGCCACGCGCACGCCGGCCGCGCGCAGCAGCCGTACGGGCGCCGCGTCCCGGTGCTCGACGGAGCCGCAGGCGCCCTGGGGGAGGCAGATCACCGTCACGCCGGCGGCGGCGAGTTGGTCGGCCGTGCGGGCGGCGGTCTCGGCGGGGAGACGGCCGAGACCGCCGCAGGGGCTGAGGGAGACGCCGGGGCGCAGGCCGCCCGCCATCGCCGCGAGGCGGGCGAGGCGGGCCGGGTCGTCGGCGTCGGTGTGCAGGTCGACGGGGCAGCCGTGCTCGGAGGCGACCTCCAGCACCGTCTCCACGTAACCCGTGGGGTCGGGGTCCAGGTCGGGGCAGCCACCCACCACGGAGGCGCCCATCTTCACCGCGTCCCGCAGCATCGCGAGCCCGTCGGCGCCGGCCGCCCCGGTCAGCACCCGGGGCATCGCCACGGTCGTCAGCTCGGCGAGCCCGCGCAGCGAACGCCGGGCCTGGAGGACGGCGTCCAGCGCGCCGAGGCCCTGGACGTCGCCCACGCGCACGTGCGTGCGCAGCGCCGTCGCGCCGTGCCCCAGGTGCAGCAGCGCGGCCTCGGTGGCGCGGCGCTGGACGTCCTCCGGGGCGTACGAGACGGGGCCGTCGGTGTCGGCCGTGAGCGCGGTGTCCACGTGCGCGTGCGGCTCCGCGGGAGCGGGCAGCAGGAGGTAGCCGCCGAGGTCCACGCGCGTGCCGCCCCGGGTGGGCGCGGCCGTCAGGCTGCCGGCCGTGCCGACCGCCTCGATGCGTCCGCGGCCGAGCCGTACGTCCACGGTCCGGCCGTCCGTCAGGCGCGCCCCGCAGAGCAGGAGGGCGGCCGGGTCCGGTGAGCCCCCCGGGGAGCCGGACGAGGACGACGAGGGGGGCGGCGGTTGCGGCTGACTGTCGGGCATCGCGCTCCAGGGGCTCGGCTCGGGACCGCGCGGGAAACGGGCGAGCGGGACGTGGTGGGGCGTCATGGGCGGGTCGGGTCACGCAGGGTCGCGGGGGGCGCAAGATCACGCAGAGTGAGTCGAGCCTAGGACGGCGTTCCGGCGTGAGCCGGGAGGAGCGCAATAGTCGTACCGCTGTGGTCCGGTGGACGGGAGGGGCTCAGGAGACCGCCGGGACCTCGGGCAAACCGCCTTCCGGCCGCTTCCGCGGGGCCTCGCGAAACGGATTTGGGTGAACGGCTGCGGACCGTGTAATGTCTTCATCGCTCGCCCCAATAGCTCAGTCGGTAGAGCGTCTCCATGGTAAGGAGAAGGTCTACGGTTCGATTCCGTATTGGGGCTCTGGTGGGTGAGGTTCCCGTCGTGAGGCGGGGCCTGATCCCATCAAAGCGGTGTAGCTCAGTCGGTAGAGCAAGCGGCTCATAATCGCTGTGTCACCGGTTCAAGTCCGGTCACCGCTACTGACAGTAGCCGATTGTGGGGTCGGTCCTTCGATCGGCTACTCTTCTATGCGTAAATCGTCCCATCCGTTCGTCAAGGAGCACTCCTGTGGCTGCCACCGACGTCCGCCCGAAGATCACGCTGGCCTGCGTGGAGTGCAAGGAGCGGAACTACATCACCAAGAAGAACCGGCGTAACAACCCGGACCGACTGGAGATGAAGAAGCACTGCCCGCGTTGCAACGCGCACACCGCGCACCGCGAAACGCGATAAACCAGGCTCGTACACGAGGCCGTCCCCGAGTGATCGGGGGCGGCCTCGTGTCGTTGAACGACCTGTACCGGCCGGTAGAGCCGCGCGGCGAAAGCACGGCGCGGCGACGAGACGGCCGGCGGGGAACCCGCTGCGGCGGGCCGTGACGACCGGTACGGCGCGGCGACGGCGCAGCAGCAGAGCGACGCAGAGTGACAGAGCAACCAGGAGGTGCCGAGGCCATGGCGCTCGACCAGTCCTTCGTCGGGCGGACCTACCCGCCCACCGACCCCTACGAGGTCGGTCGGGAGAAGATCCGCGAGTTCGCCGAGGCCGTGGGCGACGCCAACCCGGCGTACACCGACCCCGAGGCGGCCAAGGCGCTCGGCTACGCCGATGTGATCGCGCCGCCGACCTTCGTGTTCTCGATCACCTTCAAGGCCGCGGGTCAGGTCGTCCAGGACCCGCAGCTGGGTCTCGACTACAGCCGCGTGGTGCACGGCGACCAGAAGTTCGCCTACCGGCGTCCGGTGCGCGCCGGGGACCGGCTGACGGTCACCTCCACCATCGAGGCGGTCAAGTCCATGGCCGGCAACGACATCCTGGACATCCGCGGTGAGGTCCACGACGAGGCCGGCGAGCACGTCGTGACCGCCTGGACCAAGCTCGTCGCCCGGGCGGCGGAACCGACGGAGCCCGTGGCCGCCACGGGCGGGGAGGCGTGAGGAACCGATGACGTCGAAGATCGCTTACGACGAGGTCGAGGTCGGCACCGAGCTGCCGGCCCGCTCCTTCCCGGTGAACCGCGCCACGCTCGTGCAGTACGCGGGGGCCTCCGGGGACTTCAATCCCATCCACTGGAACGAGAGGTTCGCCAAGGAGGTGGGCCTGCCGGACGTCATCGCGCACGGCATGTTCACCATGGCGGAGGCGGTCCGTGTCGTCACCGACTGGACCGGCGACCCGGGTGCGCTCGTGGACTACGGCGTGCGCTTCACCAAGCCCGTCGTCGTCCCGAACGACGACCGGGGCGCGGTGATCGAGGTCACCGGCAAGGTCGGCGCCAAGCTCGACGACAACACCGTGCGGGTCGACCTGACGGTGACCAGCGGCGGTCTGAAGGTGCTCGGGATGTCCCGGGCGGTCGTACGGCTTGCCTGATCCAACGCGCAGGACACGCGGTAAGGGGCGTTCTCCATGGGGGAGCGCCCCTTACCGCGTCTTCCGCGTCCCCACCCCTTGACCTGGTTAGTGATTGAGTACTAACTTAGTCGCATGGTCAGGATGAGCGCAGAGGAGCGGCGCGAGAGCGTCATCCGCGCGGCGACGAGCGAGTTCGCCCGGGGGGGATACCACGGCACGTCCACCGAGGCGATCGCCAAGCGGGTGGGCGTCTCGCAGCCGTATCTGTTCCGGCTCTTCCCCGGTAAGAAGGCGATCTTCCTCGCCGCGTCCGAGCGCTGCATGGAGGACACCATCCGCACCTTCGCGGAGGCGTCCGAGGGGCTGGAGGGCGAAGAGGCCCTGCACGCCATGGCCAACGCCTACACCAAGGTCATCACGGAGCGGCCCGAGCGGCTGCTGTTGCAGATGCAGATGTACGTCGCGGCTGCCGCCGCCGAGGCGGAGGGCGACCGGGAGTTCGGTGAGGCCGTCCGGGCCGGCTGGATGCGGCTGTGGGACACCGTCCACCTGCCCCTGGGCGCCGACGTGAACGAGACGACGACGTTCATGGCGTACGGCATGCTCATCAACTGCCTGGTGGCCATGGGCTTTCCGCCTGGGCACCGGGTGTGGGAAGGGCTCTACCCGTCCGCCCGGACCAAGGGGCGACTGGAGAAGTAGCGCGGGAGCGGCGGTCCGCCGCCGTCTCCGAGGGGCGCGTCTGTGTGCGCGCAAAAGTTAGTCATCAATTACTAACCGGAATTCGATCACCCGCTGGGGGAGCGATGTCACAGCAGACCGCACAGCGCGGGGGAACCGTGTGGGCCCTCGTCATCACCAGCGTCGCCGGGTTCATGGCGGCGCTCGACAACCTCGTCGTCACCACCGCCCTGCCCTCCATCAGGGAGGACCTCGGCGGCGGGCTGGGCGACCTCGAATGGACCGTGAGCGCCTACACGCTCACCTTCGCCGTACTGCTCATGTTCGGCGCCGCGCTCGGCGACCGGTTCGGCCGCCGCCGGATGTTCCTCGCCGGACTGACCGTCTTCACCGTCGCCTCCGCCGCCGCGGCGATGGCGCCCGGCATCGACTCCCTCATCGCCGCCCGCGCGGTCCAGGGCGTCGGCGCGGCCGTCATGATGCCGCTGACGCTGACCCTGCTCACGGCCGCCGTGCCCGCCGCCAAGCGCGGGATGGCGTACGGCATCTGGGGCGCCGTCAACGGACTCGCCGTCGCCTCCGGGCCGCTCATCGGCGGCAGTCTCACCGAACACGTGTCCTGGCACTGGATCTTCTGGCTGAACGTTCCGCTGGGCGTCGCCCTGCTCCCGCTCGCCCGGCTGCGCCTCGCCGAGTCGTACGGCACCGGTGCCCCGCTCGACATCCCCGGCACCCTGCTCGCCAGCGGCGGCCTCTTCGGCGTGGTCTACGGCCTGGTGCGCGGGCCGGCCGACGGCTGGACCAGCTCGCTGGTGCTGACCGGCCTGGTCGCGGGCGGCGCGCTGCTCGTCGGGTTCGTCCTGCACGGTCTGCGGGCCGAGAACCCCATGCTGCCGATGCGTCTCTTCCGCTCCCGCGCCTTCGCCGGGATCAACGCGGCGAGCCTGCTGATGTTCCTCGGGATGTTCGGCTCGATCTTCCTGCTCAGCCAGTACATGCAGGGCGTCCTCGGCTACTCGCCCACCGAGGCCGGCCTCAGGATGCTGCCGTGGACCGGTATGCCGATGCTCGTCGCGCCGATCGCCGGCATCCTCTCCGACCGGATCGGCGGTCGGCCGGTCGTCGCCGCCGGGCTCTTCTTCCAGGCCGTCGGTCTCGGCTGGATGGCCTCCGTGGTGACCGTCGACGCCTCCTACGCCGTCCAGCTGCCCGGTCTGATCGTCAGCGGCATCGGCATGGCGCTGTTCTTCGCCCCGGCCTCCAGCCTCGTGATGTCCAGCGTCCGGCCGCAGGAGCAGGGCATCGCCTCCGGCGCCAACAACGCCCTGCGGGAGGTCGGCGGCGCCCTCGGCATCGCGATCATGGCGTCGATCTTCTCCGCGCAGGGCGGTTACGAGTCCGGTCAGTCCTTCGTCGACGGACTGCGGCCCGCGCTGGTCACCGGCTCGGCCGTGGTGGCCCTCGCCGGAGTCGCCGCGCTGGTCATACCGGCCGCACGGCGAGCGGCGCGGACCGGGGCCGAGACCGACGAGACCGCCGCGGCGGCGAGCGCGAAGACAGGGACGCAGTCCCGGCCGGAGCCGGCCCTGGAGGACGTCGCCCACTGAGCCCACCGGGCGCCGAGGCGCCGGTCGCCGGCTCTTCGAGGCACCTGGCACGCGCGCGTACGGCTCCGCCATCCGGGCGGGGCCGTACGCTCGCGTGTTCGTGTGCGGCCGGATGTGTGCCGCGGGCCCGGCCCGGGGGAGCGGGGCTGCCGGAGGTGTCTCGTAGGCTTGGCGCGTGCAGGAACTCCAGGACGCCCCGCTCGCCCCGCTGACCACCTTCCGGCTGGGCGGTCCCGCCACCAGGCTGGTGACCGCCACGACCGATGCCGAGGTGATCGCCGCCGTGCGCGAGGCCGACGCCGCCGGTACGCCGCTCCTCGTCGTCGGCGGGGGCTCGAACCTCGTCATCGGCGACAAGGGCTTCGAGGGCACCGCCCTGCGTATCGCCACACGCGGCTGCGAACTCGCCGGGACGGGCCTGGAGCTGGCCGCGGGCGAGGTCTGGAGCGACGCCGTGACCCGCACCGTGGAGGCGGGACTCGCCGGGATCGAGTGCCTGGCCGGAATCCCCGGCTCGGCGGGCGCGACCCCGATCCAGAACGTCGGAGCGTACGGCCAGGAGGTCTCCTCCACGATCACCGAGGTGATCGCCTACGACCGCCGGGCCGGTGAGGCCGTCGCGCTCACCAACGAGGAGTGCGCCTTCTCCTACCGCCACAGCCGCTTCAAGGCCGATCCCGAGCGGTACGTCGTCCTGCGCGTCCGGTTCGCACTGGAGGACGCGGGCGGACTGTCGGCGCCCCTGAAGTACGCCGAGACGGCCCGCGCGCTGGGCGTCGGCCCCGGCGACCGGGTGCCGCTCGCCGAGGCCCGCGCCACCGTGCTGAAGCTGCGTTCCGGCAAGGGCATGGTGCTCGACCCCGAGGACCACGACACCTGGTCGGCCGGTTCCTTCTTCACCAACCCGATCCTCACCGACGCCGACTTCGCGGTGTTCCACGCGCGCGTGGCGGAACGGCTGGGGCAGGACGTGGAGCCGCCCGCCTACCCGGCCGGCGAAGGGCACACCAAGACCTCCGCGGCCTGGCTGATCGACAAGGCGGGCTTCACCAAGGGGTACGGCGACGGGCCCGCCCGGATCTCCACCAAGCACACCCTCGCCCTCACCAACCGCGGCGCGGCCACCACGGAGGACCTGCTGGCCCTGGCCCGCGAGGTCGTGGCCGGGGTGCGCGAGGCCTTCGGGGTCACTCTGGTCAACGAACCGGTGATGGTGGGCGTAGAGCTGTAGTAGCTCTGTAGCTCTGTAGCTCTGTAGCCCTGGTAGGCCACGCCCACGCCCTGCTTCACCGTCGCCGTGTCCGCCACCATCGCCAGCATCGCGTGGGCCGAGCCCGTCACCGGCTTGTCCTGGAGCCGCGGCGGCCGCACCACCGTCCAGTCGGTGGCGCTGCGCGCCAGCTCCGCCTCCATCGCGCGCAGGTCGGCGGCCTCCAGGGCCGACAGGACCGTGCGCGTGAGCCGGGCGGCGACCCCGGCGTGCTTGCGGCGGCGCGCCGAGCCCGGACAGGACCGCGTCCAGCGGGCGTTCGCCTACGACGCGGCGGGGGAGCGGCCGCGGGCGGACGTCTTCGCCGCGCGCCTCGCGCGCACGCTCCTGGCCGGGGTCGCCGGTGAGGAGCTCAGGACGCCAGCCAGTCGTCCACACCCGCCAGCAGTTTCACCCTGACGTCCTCGGGGGCCGCCGACCCGCGAATCGACTGACGGGCCAGCTCCGCCAACTCGTCGTCGGTGAAGGCGTGGTGGCGGCGGGCGATGTCGTACTGGGCCGCCAGACGCGCGCCGAACAGCAGCGGGTCGTCGGCGCCCAGCGCCATCGGCACGCCCGCCTCGAAGAGCGTGCGCAGCGGCACGTCCTCCGGCTTCTCGTACACCCCGAGGGCCACGTTGGACGCCGGGCAGACCTCGCAGGTCACGCCCCGGTCGGCGAGCCTCTTCAGGAGCCGCGGGTCCTCGGCCGCCCGTACGCCGTGGCCCAGCCGGGTCGCGTCCAGGTCGTCCAGGCAGTCGCGCACGGACGAGGGGCCGGTCAGTTCGCCGCCGTGCGGGGCGGAGAGCAGGCCGCCCTCCCGCGCGATCGCGAAGGCCCGGTCGAAGTCCCGTGCCATGCCCCGGCGTTCGTCGTTCGACAACCCGAAACCGACGACCCCGCGGTCCGCGTACCGCACGGCCAGCCGGGCCAGGGTGCGGGCGTCCAGCGGGTGTTTCATCCGGTTCGCCGCGACCAGGACCCGGATGCCGAGCCCGGTGTCGCGCGAGGCCGTCTCGACCGCGTCGAGGATGATCTCCAGCGCCGGGATCAGCCCGCCCAGCCGGGGTGCGTACGACGTGGGGTCGACCTGGATCTCCAGCCAGCCCGAACCGTCCCGCAGATCCTCCTCGGCGGCCTCCCGCACCAGCCGCTGGATGTCCTCCGCCTCCCGTACGCACGACCGTGCCGCGTCGTACAGGCGCTGGAAGCGGAACCAGCCCCGTTCGTCCGTGGCCCGCAGCCTCGGTGGCTCCCCGCTGGTCAGCGCCTCGACCAGGGTGTCCGGCAGGCGCACGCCGTACTTGTCGGCCAGTTCCAGCACGGTGGTGGCCCGCATCGACCCGGTGAAGTGCAGGTGCAGATGGGCTTTCGGCAGCTCAGAGACATCACGTACACGCTCCATTCCCAGATCCTGCCGCACGTTCGCGCCGTCCCGGTACCGCTTTCCCCGATCGTGGTCTTGCTCGCACTCAGGCACGAACGGGGAGCGGACACCGCAGGCGGGCGGAGAAGAAGGAAGCGGGCCGCCTCCCCGGGGGAGACGGCCCGCACGCGCGCGTGAGGAGGCGGACGTCAGTCCCTGGCCTCCGCCAGCAGCTTCTGGATGCGGCTCACGCCCTCGACGAGGTCCTCGTCGCCCAGCGCGTACGACAGCCGCAGGTAGCCGGGGGTGCCGAAGGCCTCACCCGGGACGACCGCGACCTCGGCCTCCTCCAGGATGAGCGCGGCCAGCTCGACCGAGTCCTGCGGGCGCTTGCCCCGGATCTCCTTGCCGAGCAGTCCCTTGACGGACGGGTAGGCGTAGAACGCACCCTCGGGCTCCGGGCACAGGACGCCGTCGATCTCGTTGAGCATCCGCACGATCGTCCTGCGGCGCCGGTCGAACGCCTCGCGCATCTTCTCGACGGCCGCCAGGTCGCCGGAGACGGCGGCCAGCGCCGCGACCTGCGCCACGTTGGACACGTTCGAGGTGGCGTGCGACTGGAGGTTCGTCGCGGCCTTGACGACGTCCTTCGGGCCGATGATCCAGCCCACCCGCCAGCCGGTCATCGCGTACGTCTTGGCGACGCCGTTGACGACCACGCACTTGTCGCGCAGCTCGGGCAGGATCCCCGGCAGGGAGGTGAACTCGGCGTCGCCGTAGACGAGGTGCTCGTAGATCTCGTCCGTCATGACCCACAGGCCGTGCTCGACGGCCCAGCGGCCGATCGCCTCGGCCTCCGCGGCGCTGTAGACCGCGCCGGTCGGGTTCGACGGGGAGACGAAGAGCACGACCTTCGTGTTCTCCGTGCGGGCCGCCTCCAGCTGCTCGACCGAGACGCGGTACCCGGTCGTCTCGTCGGCCACGACCTCCACCGGCACACCGCCGGCCAGCCGGATCGACTCCGGGTACGTCGTCCAGTACGGCGCCGGGACGATGACCTCGTCGCCCGGGTCGAGGATCGCGGCGAAGGCGTTGTAGATCGCCTGCTTGCCGCCGTTGGTGATCAGGATCTGCGAGGCGTCCACCTCGTACCCCGAGTCACGCAGCGTCTTCGCGGCGATCGCGGCCTTCAGCTCGGGAAGACCACCGGCCGGCGTGTACCGGTGGTACTTCGGGTTCTTGCAGGCCTCGACGGCCGCCTCGACGACGTAGTCCGGGGTCGGGAAGTCGGGCTCGCCCGCGCCGAAGCCGATCACCGGACGTCCGGCGGCCTTCAGGGCCTTGGCCTTGGCGTCCACGGCGAGGGTGGCGGACTCGGAGATCGCGCCGACGCGGGCGGAGACCCGGCGCTCGGTGGGAGGGGTTGCAGCGCTCATGGGTCCCATGGTTTCAGACCGGAAACCGCCCCGGCACACGGGTTTCACGGACTGGTCAGCCGACTGAACACCAGAGTGATTCCGATCAAGGCCGCTTTCCGTTCGACGAGGCGCTGAAGACCACGTACACTCACACGTCGTTGGCCTCCAACAGCCGTGCCACATCAGGTGCACACCGAGCACCCGGTCGGATGCGGTACGTTGGGGACACACAAAGGGTCGTAGCTCAATTGGTAGAGCACTGGTCTCCAAAACCAGCGGTTGGGGGTTCAAGTCCCTCCGGCCCTGCTACACACTCCGTCACCAGGATGTGTGCGCAGCGCATGTACGTACAGCAATGCACCGCCGTGCGGCTCAGACCGGGCGCGGCACGGCCACGACCCGGGAACAGGTGAGGACGAATGGCGGATGCCGTGGGCTCCATCGACACGCCTGATGCCCAGGACGAGTTGCCTGAGGCGCAGAAGAAGACCCGCAAGGGCGGCAAGCGCGCCAAGAAGGGCCCGCTGAAGCGTCTCGCGCTCTTCTACCGCCAGATCGTCGCGGAGCTCCGCAAGGTCGTCTGGCCGACGCGCAGCCAGCTGACGACGTACACGACCGTGGTGATCGTCTTCGTCGTCATCATGATCGGCCTGGTGACCGTGATTGACTATGGACTCAGCCACGCCGCCAAGTACGTCTTTGGCTGAGCCTAGAGCGAAGGGCGCCGAGGTATCCGGCGCCCCTTTCGCATGTTCCACCCCTATGTATCCAGGAAGAAGCAGCCACCGTGTCTGACCAGAACCTGAACGACGCCATCGAGCCGGACGAGTCCGTGGACGACGAGCTCGACATCGTCGAGGGCGCGGACGAGGTGGACGAGTTCGAGGCTGCCGAGACCGAAGCGGGTGAACCCGCGGAGGAAGCCGCACTCCACGTCGAGGACGAGGAAGCCGACGAGGACGTCGAGACCGAGGACGTCGTCGAAGAGGCCGAGGAAGAAGAGCCGGCCGAGCCCGTCGACCCCGTCGTCGCCCTGCGCGAGGAGCTGCGCACCCTCCCCGGCGAGTGGTACGTCATCCACACGTACGCCGGCTACGAGAACCGCGTGAAGACCAACCTGGAGCAGCGCGCCGTCTCGCTGAACGTCGAGGACTACATCTTCCAGGCCGAGGTGCCGCAGGAAGAGGTCGTCCAGATCAAGAACGGCGACCGCAAGACCATCCGTCAGAACAAGCTCCCCGGCTACGTGCTGGTGCGCATGGACCTGACGAACGAGTCCTGGGGCGTCGTGCGCAACACCCCCGGTGTCACCGGCTTCGTGGGCAACGCGTACGACCCGTACCCGCTGACGCTGGACGAGATCGTCAAGATGCTCGCCCCGGAGGCCGAGGAGAAGGCCGCCCGTGAGGCCGCCGAGGCCGAGGGCAAGCCGGCTCCGGCCCGCAAGGTCGAGGTCCAGGTGCTGGACTTCGAGGTGGGCGACTCGGTCACCGTCACCGACGGCCCGTTCGCCACGCTCCAGGCCACGATCAACGAGATCAACGCCGACTCGAAGAAGGTCAAGGGCCTCGTCGAGATCTTCGGCCGCGAGACCCCGGTCGAGCTGTCCTTCGACCAGATCCAGAAGAACTAGACCTTCTGGACGTACGCCTTCCGAACAGGTCAGACGGGCTGTCGCCGCGGGTACCTCCCGCCCGGCGAGGGACTGTCTGACCTGCTCGGTTTTTGACCGCGCATGGATACCCGTTATCGTTGTGCGGTATGCCTCCATCCGGATCATCCGGACCGGACGGCTGAAAACTCTCACTAGGACCCGGAGAGAGCAATGCCTCCCAAGAAGAAGAAGGTCACGGGGCTCATCAAGCTCCAGATCAACGCCGGTGCGGCCAACCCCGCGCCGCCGGTCGGCCCCGCGCTCGGCCAGCACGGCGTCAACATCATGGAGTTCTGCAAGGCCTACAACGCCGCGACCGAGTCGCAGCGTGGCTGGGTGATCCCGGTGGAGATCACGGTCTACGAGGACCGTTCCTTCACCTTCATCACCAAGACGCCGCCGGCCGCGAAGATGATCCTCAAGGCCGCTGGTGTCGAGAAGGGCTCGGGCGAGCCGCACAAGACCAAGGTCGCCAAGATCACCGAGGCGCAGGTCCGTGAGATCGCCACGACCAAGCTTCCCGACCTGAACGCCAACGACCTGGACGCCGCGTCCAAGATCATCGCTGGCACCGCCCGCTCCATGGGCATCACGGTCGAAGGCTGATCCCCAGCCCCGTAGCACCTTCGTAGCACCGTGGCAGGGCCTGCTCGGCCCCAACCACGACTCCTCAAGACACACAGGAGCAGTAGTGAGCAAGCGCAGCAAGTCCCTCCGCGCTGCGGACGCCAAGATCGACCGGGAGAAGCTCTACGCCCCGCTCGAGGCCGTCCGTCTCGCCAAGGAGACCTCCACGAGCAAGTTCGACGGCACCGTCGAGGTCGCCTTCCGCCTGGGCGTCGACCCGCGCAAGGCCGACCAGATGGTCCGTGGCACCGTGAACCTGCCGCACGGCACCGGCAAGACCGCCCGGGTCCTGGTCTTCGCGACCGGTGACCGTGCTGCGGCCGCGGAGGCCGCGGGCGCCGACATCGTCGGCTCCGACGAACTGATCGACGAGGTCGCGAAGGGCCGTCTGGACTTCGACGCCGTCGTCGCCACCCCGGACCTCATGGGCAAGGTCGGCCGTCTCGGCCGCGTGCTCGGTCCGCGTGGTCTGATGCCGAACCCGAAGACCGGCACCGTCACCCCCGACGTGGCCAAGGCCGTCACGGAGATCAAGGGCGGCAAGATCGAGTTCCGCGTCGACAAGCACTCGAACCTGCACTTCATCATCGGCAAGTCGTCCTTCGACGACGAGAAGCTGGTGGAGAACTACGGCGCGGCCCTGGAGGAGATCCTCCGTCTGAAGCCGTCCGCCGCCAAGGGTCGCTACATCAAGAAGGCCGCGATCAGCACCACGATCGGCCCCGGCATCCAGGTCGACCCGAACCGCACCCGCAACCTCCTCGTCGAGGAGGACCCGGCCGCGGTCTGAGCCCCACAGCTCACCCTCAGTCGGTGACGAGCCCCGCAACCTTTCGAGGTGCGGGGCTCGTCCCTTTTGCCGTACGTCTTTTTTCCGTACGACTGTCAGTGCCGTGCGTTAACGTTCAGTGACAGGAATCCATGGGGGTGGGACGAATGAAGCACGCGACCCTGTGCCGTGCGGGCCTCTCGATCGCCGCGGTGACCCTGCTGACGTCGATGACGGCCTGCTCGCCGTCCGGCGGCTCCGAGGGCGGCTCCGGCAGCGGCGGCTCCGGCGCCTTCGGCAAGGGCGGGGACGGCGACCCCCGGCTCAGCCCCCTCGCGGCGCTGCGCACCGCCGAGAGGTCCACCGAGGGCGCCGACTCCGCGAAGGTGGAGTCCTCCACGACCATGGGCTCGATGATGTCGATGACGGCGGACGGCGCGCTCGGCTGGGGCGACGGTCTCACCGGCACCCTGACCATCACGTACACGGGCGGCACCATGGCCGACACCATGCGCCGGATGGGCACCACGTCCATGGAGGCCCGCTACCTGCCCGACGCCTACTACGCCAGGATGGGCGACACCTTCGCGCGGCAGGCCGGCGGCAAGCACTGGATCAAGTACGCGTACGACGATCTGGAGAGCCTCGGCGGCAGCTCCGGCGCGTATCTGAAGGACCAGATGCAGAACACCACCCCCAACCAGTCGGTGAAGCTCCTGCTGGCCTCGGGGGACGTGCGCAAGGTCGGCACCGAGCGGGTGCGGGGGCAGCGGACGACGCACTACTCGGGCACGGTCGACGTGGCCGACCTCGCGGAGAAGAACTCGGGCCTCGACCGCGGCCGGCTCGACGACCTGAGGAAGACGCTGGAACAGGCCGGAGTCACCACGGAGACGGTCGACATCTGGGTCGACGACCGGGACCTGCTGGTCAAGAAGGTGGAGAAGGGCGAGACCACGGCCGGCGCCTACACCCAGACCGCGTACTACAGCGACTACGGCACGAAGGTGTCCGCCGAGGTGCCTCCCGCGAGCGACACCGCGGACTTCTCGGCGCTGCTCGAACAGCAGGGAACGGGTGCCGGCTCGTAATTCAGAGGAACCGCCCCGGCCCTCCGGGATAGCTTCACGGTCTTGCTGTGTATCGACCGTGTGTTCTCTGTACGGGGTTGTGGGGGGAAGTCGGATGAGGTCTGCTGTGGGTGCCCTGGGGCTGTCCGTGCTGCTCGTCGCCGGATGTGCGGCGACGGACGGCACGCAGGGCGGCGGTGACAAGGGCGCCGCGGCGGCCGTCGCCCGGGCCGCCGCGAAGGCGGAGCAGGCCGTGTCCCTGCGCTACCGCATGACCGGCAGGACGCCGGAGGAGGGCCGGGTCACCGCCGAGGCGGCGATCGGCACCGAGCCGCCGGCCATGAGCCTCAAGTCCACGGTGCTCGGCGGGCCCGACCGGGGCACGGGAGAGTACCGGCTGGTCGGCGGTGTGCTGTACGTGGGCAGCGACGAGGCGGGTGAGGGCGGCAAGCACTGGGTCAGGTTCGGCGCACCGGGCTCCTCGCCGAAGGGCCTCAAGGTCGACACCGGCACGGCGGCCGACAAGGTCCGGGCCAACCCCTCGCACGAGAGCGGCTTCCTCGGCGCGGCCGACGACCTGAAGCAGGCCGGGACCGAAACGGTCGGCGGGGTCCGCACCACCCACTACACGGGCACCGCGACCCTCGACGCCATCCGCGCCTCCTACGAGGACGACGGCACGGCCGTCCGGCAGCGGACGGAGAAGAGCCTCGCCCAGTACGAGAAGCTGGGTGTGGACGAACTCACGATGGACCTGTGGACCGACGCCGGGGACCGCACGCGCCAGCTGCGCACGCGGGGCACCGGGCGCCACGGCGAGCTCGACCTCACCATCACCTTCCTCGACTTCGGCAAGCCCGTGACCGTCCAGGCGCCGCCCGCCTCGGACACCCTCGACCTGGCCGGGGAGCTGAAGAAGAACCGGTGACGAGGGGGGCACCCGTGGGGCCCGGGCCGGCGGGAGCGGGCCGGGCGCGGGGCCCCGTACGGGCGGATTTGCTTGACGGTGACCCGTTCACGTACTCTCCTCGAGAAGCCAAAGACCGCTGGTCGTTGCCGTGCTCTCGTTCGAGGGGGCGGTGGCCGAAGGATCCGCTGCAATGCGGACGACCCGCGCAGGTGTCAGTGGATACGCTCCCGGACCGGTCTCCTCCCACGGAGTCCGTTCGGTCGAGCAACGCCCCGTGCGCCTGCGCCGGGGCGTTTCGTTGTCCCAGCCCCTTCTGAGCGGTCCTCATCACCCGGAAGGAGGCCGACGCTCTATGGCAAGGCCCGACAAGGCTGCCGCGGTGGCCGAGCTGACGGACGCGTTCCGCAGCTCGAACGCCGCCGTGCTGACCGAGTACCGGGGTCTCACCGTGGCGCAGCTCAAGACGCTGCGTCGTTCGCTCGGTGAGAACGCCCAGTACGCCGTGGTGAAGAACACGCTGACCAAGATTGCGGCCAACGAGGCCGGGATCAACACGCTCGACGACCTTTTCAACGGTCCGACGGCGGTCGCCTTCATCACCGGTGACCCGGTGGAGTCGGCGAAGGGTCTTCGTGACTTCGCCAAGGACAACCCGAACCTCGTCATCAAGGGCGGTGTCCTTGACGGCAAGGCACTGTCCGCCGACGAGATCAAGAAGCTCGCGGACCTCGAGTCCCGCGAGGTTCTGCTCTCCAAGCTGGCGGGTGCCTTCAAGGGCAAGCAGTCCCAGGCTGCGCAGCTCTTCCAGGCGCTTCCCTCGAAGCTCGTCCGCACCGTGGACGCCCTTCGCGCCAAGCAGGACGAGCAGGGCGGTGCCGAGTAACTCGGCTCGCGCATTGACCGCCGCCTGAGGCAGCCCGCCGCAGGCAGGTGGTCGCAGCGGGCCGACTGTACGCCCGCCAGACATGTACATCGGCACCAGCCGAATTAGTGGAAGGAAAGCCGTCATGGCTCTCACCCAGGACGAACTGCTCGCCGAGTTCGAGGGCATGACCCTCATCCAGCTCTCCGAGTTCGTGAAGGCGTTCGAGGAGAAGTTCGACGTCACCGCCGCCGCCGCGGTCGCCGTCGCCGGTCCGGCCGGTCCGGCCGCCGCCGCCGAGGCCGTCGAGGAGCAGGACGAGTTCGACGTCGTCCTCACCGGTGCCGGCGAGAAGAAGATCCAGGTCATCAAGGTCGTGCGCGAGCTGACCTCCCTGGGTCTGAAGGAGGCCAAGGACCTCGTCGACGGCGCCCCGAAGCCCGTCCTCGAGAAGGTCGCCAAGGAGGCCGCGGAGAAGGCTGCCGAGTCCCTCAAGGCCGCCGGCGCCTCCGTCGAGGTCAAGTAACACCCTCCGGTCGGCGACGACCGGACGCGCAGGCTGAATCAGTCCCTCCGGGGCTGTAACGCTCACGCACCGAAGAGCGATCATCCATCTGGGTGGTCGCTCTTCGGCGTTCCTGGAAGCGCGGCCACGGTTGCCCTGCACCCGCGTGACCGGGGGGTATGGTGATCTTCATCGTGTCTCCGAGCGCCGTTCGTCGCGCAGGGGGGCCTTGACGAACCGCACGCAGCGCGCAATTCTCAGGACGCGTCGTCACAACGATCCGAATCCGAGGCATGGATCGGCGGCGGAGAGGGCAGTATCACCGTGCGTTGAGGGCTAGCAGACGAGGGCGTTGAGAACTACGAGGGTCTCGAAAAACCCGCACTGGACATCAGTGTGCCAAGTGGCTACACTGTCCCTTTGCGCTGCCTGTTAGCTGTTCCCTGCCCGTCACCAGGGGCATGCCCTCACTTGAGCCGGACGACCAGACAATCCCTCACCTGGGATTTCTGTCTCTGCGCGCAGGAGAGGGGCCGGTACGCGCGTAGTGAGTCCGAGCCCTCGGAAGGACCCCCTCTTGGCCGCCTCGCGCAACGCCTCGATCGCGAATACGAACAACGCCGCCAGCACCGCCCCGCTGCGCATCTCCTTTGCAAAGATCCGGGAGCCCCTCGAGGTTCCGAACCTTCTCGCGCTGCAAACCGAGAGCTTTGACTGGCTGCTCGGCAACGAAGCCTGGAAGGGTCGCGTCGAGGCCGCCCTGGAGTCCGGTCAGGACGTCCCCACCAAGTCCGGTCTGGAGGAGATCTTCGAGGAGATCTCCCCGATCGAGGACTTCTCCGGGTCGATGTCGCTGACGTTCCGCGACCACCGCTTCGAGCCGCCGAAGAACAGCATCGACGAGTGCAAGGACCGCGACTTCACGTACGCGGCCCCGCTCTTCGTGACGGCCGAGTTCACCAACAACGAGACCGGCGAGATCAAGTCCCAGACGGTCTTCATGGGCGACTTCCCGCTCATGACCAACAAGGGCACCTTCGTCATCAACGGCACCGAGCGTGTCGTGGTGTCGCAGCTGGTCCGTTCGCCGGGTGTCTACTTCGACTCCTCCATCGACAAGACGTCCGACAAGGACATCTTCTCCGCCAAGGTCATCCCCTCCCGGGGCGCCTGGCTGGAGCTGGAGATCGACAAGCGCGACATGGTCGGTGTCCGCATCGACCGCAAGCGCAAGCAGTCCGTCACCGTCCTCCTGAAGGCGCTCGGCTGGACCACCGAGCAGATCCTCGAGGAGTTCGGCGAGTACGAGTCCATGCGCGCCACCCTGGAGAAGGACCACACCCAGGGCCAGGACGACGCGCTGCTCGACATCTACCGCAAGCTGCGTCCGGGCGAGCCGCCCACGCGTGAGGCCGCGCAGACGCTGCTCGAGAACCTCTACTTCAACCCCAAGCGCTACGACCTCGCCAAGGTCGGCCGCTACAAGGTCAACAAGAAGCTCGGCGGCGAGGCCCCGCTCAACGCGGGCGGGCTGACCGTCGAGGACGTCATCGCGACGATCAAGTACCTGGTGAAGCTGCACGCCGGGGAGACCGAGACGGTCGGCGAGTCCGGTCGCTCGATCATGGTCGAGACCGACGACATCGACCACTTCGGCAACCGTCGTATCCGCAGCGTCGGCGAGCTCATCCAGAACCAGGTCCGTACGGGTCTGGCGCGTATGGAGCGCGTCGTGCGCGAGCGCATGACGACCCAGGACGTCGAGGCGATCACGCCGCAGACCCTGATCAACATCCGGCCGGTCGTCGCCTCCATCAAGGAGTTCTTCGGCACCAGCCAGCTGTCGCAGTTCATGGACCAGAACAACCCGCTGTCGGGTCTGACGCACAAGCGTCGTCTCAACGCGCTCGGCCCGGGTGGTCTCTCCCGTGAGCGGGCCGGCTTCGAGGTCCGTGACGTGCACCCGTCCCACTACGGACGCATGTGCCCGATCGAGACGCCCGAAGGCCCCAACATCGGTCTGATCGGTTCGCTCGCCTCCTACGGCCGCGTCAACGCGTTCGGTTTCGTGGAGACGCCGTACCGCAAGGTCGTCGACGGCGTCGTCACCGACGACGTCGACTACCTGACGGCCGACGAAGAGGACCGCTTCGTCATCGCGCAGGCCAACGCCACGCTCGACGACAACCTGCGCTTCACCGAGAACCGCGTCCTGGTCCGCCGTCGTGGCGGCGAGGTCGACTACGTCCCCGGTGACGACGTCGACTACATGGACGTCTCGCCGCGCCAGATGGTGTCGGTCGCGACCGCCATGATCCCGTTCCTCGAGCACGACGACGCCAACCGTGCCCTCATGGGCGCGAACATGATGCGTCAGGCCGTGCCGCTCATCAAGAGCGAGGCCCCGCTCGTCGGCACCGGCATGGAGTACCGCTCCGCCGTCGACGCCGGCGACGTGGTCAAGGCCGAGAAGGACGGTGTGGTCCAGGAGGTCTCCGCGGACTACATCACCACGACCAACGACGACGGCACGTACATCACGTACCGCCTGGCCAAGTTCTCCCGGTCCAACCAGGGCACCTCGGTCAACCAGAAGGTCATCGTCAACGAGGGCGACCGGATCATCACCGGTCAGGTCCTCGCCGACGGCCCCGCCACCGAGAACGGCGAGATGGCCCTGGGCAAGAACCTGCTCGTGGCGTTCATGCCGTGGGAGGGTCACAACTACGAGGACGCGATCATCCTGTCGCAGCGCCTCGTGCAGGACGACGTCCTCTCCTCGATCCACATCGAGGAGCACGAGGTCGACGCCCGTGACACCAAGCTCGGCCCCGAGGAGATCACCCGGGACATCCCGAACGTCTCCGAGGAGGTCCTCGCCGACCTCGACGAGCGCGGCATCATCCGTATCGGTGCCGAGGTCGTCGCCGGTGACATCCTCGTCGGCAAGGTCACGCCCAAGGGCGAGACCGAGCTGACGCCGGAGGAGCGCCTGCTGCGCGCGATCTTCGGTGAGAAGGCCCGTGAGGTCCGTGACACCTCGCTGAAGGTGCCGCACGGCGAGATCGGCAAGGTCATCGGCGTCCGCGTCTTCGACCGTGAAGAGGGCGACGAGCTGCCGCCGGGCGTGAACCAGCTGGTCCGCGTCTACGTGGCACAGAAGCGCAAGATCACGGACGGTGACAAGCTCGCCGGCCGCCACGGCAACAAGGGTGTCATCTCCAAGATCCTGCCCATCGAGGACATGCCGTTCCTCGAGGACGGGACCCCGGTCGACATCATCCTCAACCCGCTGGGTGTGCCGTCCCGAATGAACCCGGGACAGGTGCTGGAGATCCACCTCGGCTGGCTCGCCAGCCGCGGCTGGGACGTCTCCGGTCTCGCCGACGAGTGGGCGCAGCGCCTCCAGGTCATCGGCGCCGACCAGGTCGCCCCCGGCACCAACGTGGCCACCCCGGTCTTCGACGGTGCGCGTGAGGACGAGCTCGCGGGTCTGCTGAACCACACCATCCCGAACCGCGACGGAGAGCGCATGGTGCTCCCGACCGGTAAGGCGCGGCTGTTCGACGGCCGCAGCGGTGAGCCGTTCCCGGACCCGATCTCGGTCGGCTACATGTACATCCTGAAGCTGCACCACCTGGTCGACGACAAGCTCCACGCCCGCTCGACCGGTCCGTACTCGATGATCACCCAGCAGCCGCTGGGTGGTAAGGCGCAGTTCGGTGGTCAGCGCTTCGGTGAGATGGAGGTGTGGGCGCTGGAGGCTTACGGCGCCGCGTACGCCCTCCAGGAGCTGCTGACGATCAAGTCCGACGACGTCACCGGCCGCGTGAAGGTCTACGAGGCCATCGTCAAGGGCGAGAACATCCCCGAGCCCGGCATCCCCGAGTCCTTCAAGGTGCTCATCAAGGAGATGCAGTCGCTCTGCCTGAACGTGGAGGTGCTGTCCAGTGACGGTATGTCCATCGAGATGCGTGACACCGACGAGGATGTCTTCCGCGCTGCGGAGGAGCTCGGCATCGACCTGTCCCGGCGTGAGCCGAGCAGCGTCGAAGAGGTCTGACGGGAGTTCGGCAGGGCTCACCACGTTGAGCCCTGCCGGCCCCAGGACCCCCGTATCAGACCCCAAGACTTACAACCCTGAGAGGGATTGACGCATAGTGCTCGACGTCAACTTCTTCGACGAGCTCCGGATCGGTCTGGCTACCGCTGACGACATCCGTCAGTGGAGCCACGGCGAGGTCAAGAAGCCCGAGACCATCAACTACCGCACGCTCAAGCCCGAAAAGGACGGACTCTTCTGCGAGAAGATCTTCGGTCCGACCCGGGACTGGGAGTGCTACTGCGGCAAGTACAAGCGCGTCCGCTTCAAGGGCATCATCTGTGAGCGCTGCGGCGTCGAGGTGACCCGCGCCAAGGTGCGCCGTGAGCGGATGGGCCACATCGAGCTCGCCGCCCCCGTCACGCACATCTGGTACTTCAAGGGCGTCCCGAGCCGTCTGGGCTACCTGCTCGACCTGGCTCCCAAGGACCTCGAGAAGGTCATCTACTTCGCGGCGTACATGATCACGTACGTCGACGACGAGCGCCGGACCCGTGACCTGCCCTCGCTGGAGGCGCACGTCTCCGTCGAGCGTCAGCAGATCGAGAACCGTCGCGACGCCGACCTCGAGGCCCGCGCCAAGAAGCTCGAGACCGACCTGGCCGAGCTCGAGGCCGAGGGCGCCAAGGCCGACGTGCGCCGCAAGGTGCGCGAAGGCGCCGAGCGCGAGATGAAGCAGCTGCGCGACCGCGCCCAGCGTGAGATTGACCGTCTCGACGAGGTGTGGGCCCGCTTCAAGAACCTCAAGGTCCAGGACCTCGAGGGCGACGAGCTGCTCTACCGCGAGCTGCGCGACCGCTTCGGCACGTACTTCGACGGCTCGATGGGTGCCGCGGCGCTTCAGAAGCGCCTGGAGTCCTTCGACCTCGAGGAGGAGGCCGAGCGTCTCCGCGAGATCATCCGCACCGGCAAGGGCCAGAAGAAGACCCGTGCGCTCAAGCGCCTCAAGGTCGTCTCCGCGTTCCTCCAGACCAGCAACAGCCCCAAGGGCATGGTGCTGGACTGCGTGCCGGTCATCCCGCCGGACCTCCGCCCGATGGTGCAGCTGGACGGTGGCCGCTTCGCGACCTCCGACCTGAACGACCTGTACCGCCGTGTGATCAACCGGAACAACCGCCTGAAGCGCCTTCTCGACCTCGGTGCGCCCGAGATCATCGTGAACAACGAGAAGCGCATGCTCCAGGAGGCCGTCGACGCGCTGTTCGACAACGGCCGTCGTGGCCGTCCGGTCACCGGTCCCGGCAACCGCCCGCTGAAGTCCCTCAGCGACATGCTGAAGGGCAAGCAGGGTCGTTTCCGTCAGAACCTGCTCGGCAAGCGCGTGGACTACTCCGCGCGTTCCGTGATCGTCGTCGGTCCGCAGCTGAAGCTGCACCAGTGCGGTCTGCCGAAGGCGATGGCGCTGGAGCTCTTCAAGCCGTTCGTGATGAAGCGCCTGGTCGACCTGAACCACGCGCAGAACATCAAGAGCGCGAAGCGCATGGTGGAGCGCGGCCGCACGGTCGTGTACGACGTCCTCGAAGAGGTCATCGCCGAGCACCCGGTTCTGCTGAACCGTGCTCCCACCCTGCACCGCCTCGGCATCCAGGCCTTCGAGCCGCAGCTGGTCGAGGGCAAGGCCATCCAGATCCACCCGCTCGTCTGCACCGCGTTCAACGCGGACTTCGACGGTGACCAGATGGCCGTCCACCTGCCGCTCTCCGCGGAGGCGCAGGCCGAGGCCCGCATCCTGATGCTGTCCTCGAACAACATCCTCAAGCCCGCCGACGGCCGTCCGGTGACGATGCCGACCCAGGACATGGTCCTCGGTCTGTTCTTCCTCACCACCGACGGTGAACTGCGTGACACCAAGGGCGAGGGCCGCGCGTTCGGCTCCACGGCCGAGGCGATCATGGCGTTCGACGCCGGTGAGCTCGCGCTCCAGTCGGCGATCGACATCCGCTTCCCGGTGGGCACCATCCCGCCGCGCGGCTGGACCCCGCCGGCCCGCGAAGAGGGCGAGCCGGAGTGGCAGCAGGGTGACACCTTCCGCCTGCGGACGACCCTGGGCCGCGCGCTCTTCAACGAGCTGCTGCCCGAGGACTACCCGTTCGTCGACTACTCGGTGGGCAAGAAGCAGCTCGGCGAGATCGTCAACGACCTCGCGGAGCGCTACCCCAAGGTCATCGTGGCGGCGACGCTCGACAACCTGAAGTCGGCCGGTTTCTACTGGGGCACCCGTTCCGGTGTCACCGTGGCCATCTCCGACGTCGTCGTCCCCGAGGCGAAGAAGGCCATCGTCGCGGGCTACGAGGCGCAGGACGAGAAGGTCCAGAAGCAGTACGAGCGCGGTCTGATCACCAAGGAAGAGCGCACGCAGGAGCTCATCGCGATCTGGACCAAGGCGACCAACGAGGTCGCCGAGGCGATGAACGCGAACTTCCCCAAGACGAACCCCATCTTCATGATGGTTGACTCGGGTGCCCGAGGAAACATGATGCAGATGCGGCAGATCGCCGGTATGCGTGGTCTGGTGTCGAACGCGAAGAACGAGACCATCCCGCGTCCGATCAAGGCCTCGTTCCGTGAGGGCCTGTCCGTGCTGGAGTACTTCATCTCCACCCACGGTGCCCGTAAGGGTCTGGCCGACACCGCCCTGCGTACCGCCGACTCGGGTTACCTGACCCGTCGTCTGGTGGACGTCTCGCAGGACGTCATCATCCGCGAGGAGGACTGCGGCACCGAGCGCGGTCTGAAGCTGCGGATCGCCTCGCACGACGAGGCCGGCGTGCTGCGCAAGGCCGAGGACGTCGAGACCAGCGTCTACGCCCGCATGCTCGCCGAGGACGTCGTCATCGACGGCAAGGTGATCGCGCCGGCCAACGTGGACCTGGGCGACGTGCTCATCGACCAGCTCGTGCGCCACGGTGTCGAGGAGGTCAAGACCCGTTCGATCCTGACCTGTGAGTCCCAGGTCGGCACCTGTGCCATGTGCTACGGCCGCTCGCTGGCCACCGGCAAGCTGGTCGACATCGGTGAGGCGGTCGGCATCATCGCCGCCCAGTCCATCGGTGAGCCCGGTACCCAGCTGACGATGCGTACCTTCCACACCGGTGGTGTGGCCGGTGACGACATCACCCAGGGTCTGCCGCGTGTCGTCGAGCTCTTCGAGGCCCGTACCCCGAAGGGTGTCGCCCCGATCTCCGAGGCCCAGGGCCGCGTGCGGATCGAGGAGACCGAGAAGACCAAGAAGATCGTCATCACGCCGGACGACGGCAGCGACGAGACGGCGTTCCCGATCTCGAAGCGTGCCCGGCTCCTGGTCAGCGAGGGCGAGCACGTCGAGGTGGGCCAGAAGCTCACCGTGGGTGCCACCAACCCGCACGACGTGCTGCGCATCCTGGGTCAGCGTGCCGTCCAGGTCCACCTGGTCGGCGAGGTCCAGAAGGTCTACAACTCGCAGGGTGTGTCGATCCACGACAAGCACATCGAGATCATCATCCGGCAGATGCTGCGCCGGGTGACGATCATCGAGTCCGGCGACGCCGAGCTGCTGCCCGGTGAGCTCGTCGAGCGCTCGAAGTTCGAGGTCGAGAACCGTCGTGTGGTGCAGGAGGGCGGTCACCCGGCCTCCGGTCGTCCGCAGCTCATGGGTATCACCAAGGCCTCGCTGGCCACGGAGTCCTGGCTGTCGGCGGCGTCCTTCCAGGAGACGACCAGGGTGCTGACGGACGCGGCGATCAACGCCAAGTCCGACTCCCTGATCGGCCTCAAGGAGAACGTCATCATCGGTAAGCTCATCCCGGCCGGTACGGGTCTGTCCCGCTACCGCAACATCCGGGTCGAGCCGACCGAGGAGGCCAAGGCCGCGATGTACTCGGCCGTCGGCTACGACGACATCGACTACTCGCCGTTCGGCACGGGCTCCGGCCAGGCCGTTCCGCTGGAGGACTACGACTACGGTCCGTACAACCAGTAAGGCGTACGTCTGAACCACTGAAGGGCGGTCACCCCGTTGCACACGGGGTGACCGCCCTTCGGCGTTCCCACAAGGGAGCGGCGGCCGGGCCGGGGTGGTTACGGGATGCCGAGTTCGAAGATCACGTAGTGGGCGTACCAGCCCGAGGCGAGGGCGGCCGTGCCGAAGAAGACCGCCAGGCTCGGCCACTTGAGCCGGCTCAGTGCCGCCGCCGGGGCGAGCAGCAGCGGGAAGACCGGCAGCAGGTACCGCCCGGTGTTGCCGAACATCTGCTGCGTGCCCAGCACGGTGATCACGCTGGCCAGCGTGTACGCGACCAACACCAGCGGCGGCTTCTTGCGCAGCATCAGCGCGATCAGGAAGGGCAGCGCCAGCACCAGCTGGACGCCGATCAGGTCGGGGACGGAGAACGCGAACAGGTAGTCGTGGCGGCCGACCGCGGTGTTGGCCAGCACGTCGAAGGTGTACGAGCCGAAGTCGAAGTAGTGCGCCCACCCCTCGCGCTGGAGCGTGAAGTACGCGGTCAGGTCGCCCATGCCGAGGCCGACCCAGGTGACGTACGTGAGCAGGCCCAGCGGCGCGGCGAACATGGCGTACAGGGGCCCCGAGATCCCCTGCTCCCGCCTGCTCTCGCGCCGGGCCAGGGTGACGATCGCGGCCAGTCCGACCGCGCCGATGAGCGCCGCGGACGTCGGCCGGTTGAGCCCGGCCACGAAGGCGAGCAGCCCGGCCGCGACCCACCGCCGCTTCATCACGCAGTAGCAGCACCAGGCGGCGATGGCGACGAACAGCGACTCCGAGTAGAGCGCCCATTCCACGCCGGCACCGGGCACCAGCGCCCACAGTCCGGCCGCGATGGTGCCGGCCCGCACGCCGGCGAGGGCCGCGACCACGGCGTAGATGCCCGCCGCCGCGACGAACGAGGCCACCACCGAGACCAGGATCCCGGAGCCGTACAGCCCCAGCCCGGTGACCTCCGAGACGCCCCGGATCAGACCGGGGTACAGCGGGAAGAAGGCGACCGAGTTCTGCTTGACGGTGAAGAGCCCGCCCGGGGCGAGATGCTCCAGCGGACGCGGGTCGTAGCCCTTCTCGGCGACCTGGAGGTACCACCAGCCGTCCCAGGTGGCCAGCACGTCCCACCAGTGGGCGCCGCCGCCGAAACGCGGGTTCTTCTTCTGGTACTCGTCGGCCCATTCGAGGAGCCAGGCGAAGACGGTCAGGCCCACGAGCTTCGTGACGCCGTACAGGAGCAGCGGGGCGAGGTACGGTCGTACACCGTCCGGCAGGGTGAGACGGTACGGTCTCCGGGCGCGCTCGTCGGGCCCGTCGGGCACGGCGGGGTCCGTCTCCGTGTCGCTGGAAGCCGTGCTCATGGCTGGGGTCCCCCCTCGGCCGATCGCCGGACGTCTCAGGGCGGTACCGCTGTCCGGATGATCGTGAAGTTTGCTCATAAGAGTGCGGTCATAAGATCGCAACAGAGTCGCACATGTGCGCCACAGCTTGGGGGAGGACCGGTGACCGAAGCGCCGGACACCGCGGCGGCGGCGACCGTCCTGTCGGTCGTCATACCGATGTACAACGAGGAAGAGGTCCTGCCCGCACTGGTCAGCAGGCTGCGGCCGGTGCTCGCGGACCTCAGGGTCGGCTACGAGGTCGTCGCTGTCGACGACGGCAGCACCGACCGCACGGCCGAGCTGCTGGCCGCCTTCCGCCTCGGCTGGCCGCAGCTGCGGGTGATCGGGCTGCGCCGCAACTCCGGGCACCAGGCCGCCCTCACCGCGGGCCTGGACCGGGCGCACGGCGCGTACGTCGTCAGCATCGACGCCGACCTCCAGGACCCGCCGGAGAAGATTCCCGAGATGCTCCGGCTGGCCCGTGCCGAGAGCCTCGACATCGTCTACGGCATCCGGGCCGACCGGGCGAGCGACACCGGGTTCAAGCGGTGGACGGCGGGCCTGTACTACCGGCTCGTGCGGCGCCTGGCGGGCCCGTCCGTACCGGCCCAGGCCGGTGACTTCCGGCTGCTGAGCCGGGCCGCCGTGGACGCCCTGAAGGCCCTTCCGGACCAGCAGCGCGTCTACCGCCTGCTGGTGCCCTGGCTGGGCTTCCCGAGCGGGGAGGTCACCTACGAGCGGGCTCCCCGCCCGGCCGGCCAGAGCAAGTACCCGCTGGGCCGGATGATCCGCCTGGCCGTCGACAGCGTCACGGGCTTCTCGGCGGCGCCGCTGCGCATCGCCACCTGGCTCGGCGGCTTCGCGTTCCTGGTCTGCCTGGGCCTGATGATCTACACGCTGAGCGCCCACGCCTTCCAGCACACCGTTCCCGGCTGGACGTCCCTGTTCATCGGCGTGCTGTTCATCGGCGCGGTCCAGCTGGTCTGCGTCGGCCTGCTCGGTGAATACGTCGGCCGGATCTACACGGCGGTGCAGAACCGTCCGACGTACTTCGTCGGCCACGACACGGCGGCGGGCGCCGCGCGGCGGCAGGAGCCCCGGTCCGGCGGCCCGGCGGTGCCGTCCCCCGCGGTGCCCGCGGGGGACGTGAGGGACGCGGGTTCCGTGGGCGGGCCGGCCGGCCCGGCGGACGCCGCGGACGCGCTGTCGCGGGGTCCGGGGACGCGGCCGTAAACCTCCGGCGTGTCGGCGGCCGGGCTTCTGTTTTGACCGGAGTGAATGCGCTAGGTACGCTCAGACCTTGTGCCTGGGGTGTGCCCTGGCCCTCGTGCGTGTCTTCAACCGCACACGGGGCCCAGCTAGCGGCCACCGTGATCCGCGCTTCTCCCCGCCTTGCGGCGGGAGTCCGCCGGATCCGACACACCCGACCGCGTGGGTCGGCGAAGTTCCAGGTTAGCTTCACCATTCGGCACACAGAAACCGGAGAAGTAGTGCCTACGATCCAGCAGCTGGTCCGTAAGGGCCGGCAGGACAAGGTCGAGAAGAACAAGACGCCCGCACTCGAGGGTTCGCCCCAGCGTCGCGGCGTCTGCACGCGTGTGTTCACGACCACCCCGAAGAAGCCGAACTCGGCCCTGCGTAAGGTCGCGCGTGTGCGTCTGACCAGCGGGATCGAGGTCACCGCTTACATTCCGGGTGAGGGACACAACCTGCAGGAGCACTCCATCGTGCTCGTGCGTGGTGGCCGTGTGAAGGACCTGCCCGGTGTTCGCTACAAGATCATCCGCGGTTCGCTCGACACCCAGGGTGTCAAGAACCGCAAGCAGGCCCGCAGCCGCTACGGCGCCAAGAAGGAGAAGTAAACAATGCCTCGTAAGGGCCCTGCCCCGAAGCGCCCGGTCATCATCGACCCGGTCTACGGTTCTCCTCTTGTCACGTCGCTCATCAACAAGGTGCTGCTGAACGGCAAGCGCTCCACCGCCGAGCGCATCGTCTACGGCGCCATGGAGGGCCTGCGCGAGAAGACCGGCAACGACCCGGTCATCACGCTGAAGCGCGCTCTCGAGAACATCAAGCCGACCATCGAGGTCAAGTCCCGCCGTGTCGGTGGCGCGACCTACCAGGTCCCGATCGAGGTCAAGCCGGGTCGCGCGAGCACCCTGGCGCTGCGCTGGCTCGTCGGTTACTCCCGCGCCCGTCGCGAGAAGACCATGACCGAGCGCCTCCTCAACGAGCTTCTCGACGCGTCCAACGGCCTCGGCGCCGCTGTGAAGAAGCGCGAGGACACCCACAAGATGGCCGAGTCCAACAAGGCCTTCGCGCACTACCGCTGGTAGTCGCTACCCACATCGAGACCGAGAGAAGACGAAAGCCTTATGGCTACCACTTCACTTGACCTGGCCAAGGTCCGCAACATCGGGATCATGGCCCACATCGACGCGGGCAAGACGACCACCACCGAGCGGATCCTGTTCTACACCGGCGTCTCCTACAAGATCGGTGAGGTCCACGACGGCGCCGCCACGATGGACTGGATGGAGCAGGAGCAGGAGCGTGGCATCACGATCACCTCTGCTGCCACCACCTGTCACTGGCCGCTCGCCGACGTCGACCACACCATCAACATCATCGACACCCCGGGTCACGTCGACTTCACCGTCGAGGTGGAGCGTTCGCTGCGCGTGCTCGACGGTGCCGTGACGGTGTTCGACGGCGTCGCGGGTGTCGAGCCCCAGTCCGAGACCGTGTGGCGTCAGGCGGACCGCTACGGCGTGCCGCGTATCTGCTTCGTCAACAAGCTCGACCGGACCGGTGCCGAGTTCCACCGCTGCGTCGACATGATCAGCAGCCGCCTGGGCGCGACGCCGATCGTGATGCAGCTGCCGATCGGTGCCGAGGCCGACTTCAAGGGCGTCGTCGACCTGGTCACGATGAAGGCCTTCGTGTGGTCCGCCGAGGCGGAGAAGGGCGAGATGTACGACGTCGTCGACATCCCGGCCACCCACACCGAGGCTGCCGAGGAGTACCGCGGCAAGCTCGTCGAGACCGTCGCCGAGAACGACGACGAGATCATGGAGCTGTACCTGGAGGGCCAGGAGCCTTCCGTGGAGCAGCTGTACGCCGCGATCCGTCGCATCACCATCGCGTCCGGCAAGTCCGACGGTGTCACGGTCACCCCCGTGTTCTGCGGTACCGCGTTCAAGAACAAGGGCGTCCAGCCCCTGCTCGACGCGGTCGTGCGCTACCTCCCCTCCCCCCTGGACGTCGAGGCCATCGAAGGCCACGACGTGAAGGACCCGGAGCTGGTCGTCAAGCGCAAGCCGTCCGACGACGAGCCGCTGTCCGCGCTCGCGTTCAAGATCATGAGCGACCCGCACCTGGGCAAGCTCACCTTCGTCCGGGTCTACTCGGGCCGCCTGGTGTCCGGCACCGCCGTGCTGAACTCCGTCAAGGGCAAGAAGGAGCGCATCGGCAAGATCTACCGCATGCACGCGAACAAGCGTGAGGAGATCGAGGCGGTCGGCGCCGGCGACATCGTCGCCGTCATGGGTCTGAAGCAGACCACGACCGGCGAGACGCTGTGCGACGACAAGCAGCCCGTGATCCTGGAGTCCATGGACTTCCCGGCTCCGGTCATCCAGGTCGCCATCGAGCCCAAGTCGAAGGGCGACCAGGAGAAGCTGGGCATCGCGATCCAGCGCCTGGCCGAGGAGGACCCGTCGTTCCAGGTCCACTCGGACGAGGAGACCGGCCAGACCATCATCGGTGGTATGGGCGAGCTGCACCTCGAGGTGCTGGTCGACCGTATGCGCCGTGAGTTCAAGGTCGAGGCCAACGTCGGCAAGCCGCAGGTCGCCTACCGCGAGACCATCCGCAAGGCGGTCGACCGGGTCGACTACACGCACAAGAAGCAGACTGGTGGTACCGGCCAGTTCGCCAAGGTGCAGATCGCGATCGAGCCGATCGAGGGCGGCGACGCGTCCTACGAGTTCGTGAACAAGGTGACCGGTGGCCGTATCCCGAAGGAGTACATCCCTTCGGTGGACGCCGGTGCGCAGGAGGCCATGCAGTTCGGCATCCTCGCCGGTTACGAGATGACCGGCGTGCGCGTCACCCTGCTCGACGGTGGCTACCACGAGGTGGACTCCTCCGAGCTCGCGTTCAAGATCGCCGGCTCGCAGGCCTTCAAGGAGGCCGCCCGCAAGGCCAGCCCCGTGCTGCTCGAGCCGATGATGGCCGTCGAGGTCACCACGCCCGAGGACTACATGGGCGAGGTCATCGGCGACATCAACTCCCGCCGTGGTCAGATCCAGGCCATGGAGGAGCGGGCCGGTGCCCGTGTCGTCAAGGGCCTGGTGCCGCTGTCGGAGATGTTCGGCTACGTCGGCGACCTCCGCAGCAAGACGTCGGGTCGCGCGAGCTACTCGATGCAGTTCGACTCCTACGCCGAGGTTCCCCGGAACGTCGCCGAGGAGATCATCGCGAAGGCCAAGGGCGAGTAACGCACTCCGTTCACACGCCGTAGGCTTGACTCCGGAGCCTCAAGGGGCAAACAGCCGCATCCCGGTTGTTTGCCCCCTGGACCCGGGCTTTCCAGCAAAGATCACCTGGCGCCGATGAAGCAAGGCGTTCCAGAACCACTCCCAGGAGGACCCCCGTGGCGAAGGCGAAGTTCGAGCGGACTAAGCCGCACGTCAACATCGGCACCATCGGTCACATCGACCACGGTAAGACGACCCTCACGGCCGCCATTACCAAGGTGCTGCACGACAAGTACCCGGACCTGAACGAGGCCTCGGCCTTCGACCAGATCGACAAGGCTCCCGAAGAGCGCCAGCGCGGTATCACCATCTCCATCGCGCACGTCGAGTACCAGACGGAGACGCGTCACTACGCGCACGTCGACTGCCCGGGTCACGCGGACTACATCAAGAACATGATCACCGGTGCTGCCCAGATGGACGGCGCCATCCTCGTGGTCGCCGCCACCGACGGCCCGATGCCGCAGACCAAGGAGCACGTGCTCCTGGCCCGCCAGGTCGGCGTTCCGTACATCGTCGTCGCCCTGAACAAGGCCGACATGGTGGACGACGAGGAGATCCTGGAGCTCGTCGAGCTCGAGGTCCGTGAGCTCCTCTCCGAGTACGAGTTCCCGGGCGACGACCTGCCGGTCGTCAAGGTCTCCGCGCTCAAGGCCCTCGAGGGCGACGCCGAGTGGGGTCAGTCGGTTCTCGACCTCATGCAGGCCGTCGACGAGTCGATCCCGGAGCCGGAGCGCGACGTCGACAAGCCGTTCCTCATGCCCATCGAGGACGTCTTCACGATCACCGGTCGCGGTACGGTCGTCACCGGCCGTATCGAGCGTGGTGTCCTGAAGGTCAACGAGACCGTCGACATCATCGGCATCAAGACCGAGAAGACCACCACCACGGTCACCGGTATCGAGATGTTCCGCAAGCTGCTCGACGAGGGCCAGGCCGGTGAGAACGTCGGTCTGCTGCTCCGCGGCATCAAGCGCGAGGACGTCGAGCGCGGCCAGGTCATCATCAAGCCGGGTTCGGTCACCCCGCACACCGAGTTCGAGGCGCAGGCCTACATCCTGTCCAAGGACGAGGGTGGCCGCCACACGCCGTTCTTCAACAACTACCGTCCGCAGTTCTACTTCCGTACGACTGACGTGACCGGTGTTGTGACCCTCCCCGAGGGCACCGAGATGGTCATGCCGGGTGACAACACCGAGATGTCGGTGCAGCTCATCCAGCCCATCGCCATGGAAGAGGGCCTGAAGTTCGCCATCCGTGAGGGTGGCCGCACGGTGGGCGCCGGCCAGGTCACCAAGATCACCAAGTAGTACTTGCTGATCGACCTGGTAGCTCCAGCCTGAGCTGAGCACCTGAGGGGGCCCGTACGACTCCGGTCGTACGGGCCCTTTCGCATGCCCGCGGTCGCCGCCGCCGCGGCGAGGGGCTCCGGGTCGAGCAGCACCTGCATGCTGTCGCGCTCCCGGTCCGTGTCGCGGCCGGTGCCGTCGATTCAGCTCCAGTCCGCCGGCCGGCCCGTCCGCGCCGGGGGCGCTCCCCGATCTCGTCCAGCAGCCGCCGGTGGGCCGGGGCGAGCCGGGCGTGGTCGGGCAGGGGGCGTCCGCCCGCAGCCGCCCGGCTGAGGCGGGAGCACACCGTGCCCACCGGGACCGACAGCGCCTCGGCGACCTCCTGGTGGCCGAGGTCCGCCCGGGCGACCAGCAGCAGGACGTCCCGTTCGGCGCGGGAGAGACCGGCCAGGGCGCCGGCCAGTCGGGCCTGTGCGGCCTGGGCGGTGGTAGAGCTCCCCGAACACCTCGGGCCGGGTGAGGGAGTCGGATATGACGCGGGCGTCCTCGTCATGTCTGCCAGGTGGGCTGTTCACGCGGTCTCCGTCTGCCGTCGGTCGGATGCACCCGTTGTCACCCGCAGCTCCCGAACGGGTTCACGGTGACCGGCCTCGCATCCGGGCCCCGAACGGCGCGCCACCAAGGGCGCCGCGTTTGACCTGCGTCACTCTCGGGGTATTGTCTCCGGCTCGATTGGCGGAGGCAGTGCCCCATATGGCAGACTGTCGGAGTTGCTCGGTCGAGTGTTGATGCTGTGCGCCTCCCGCCGGGAGGACCGAAAGCGAGTCCCACAGTACTCGTCGCCCTAACTGCCTGATGGCAGCGCTGGGGCGGACGTACGGGAATCTTTCGGGAAGCTTCAGTGCGGCGCCGACCAGGCACCCGGTGGACCTTTCGTCCCCGGCTTGCGGTTCCGGAAGGGCCGTGTTTTCCCGGCAGGGATGTTCGAACAAGGGGCATCTGTGTCGGTGAGAGCGCGACACACCCGACCGCGTGGGTCGGAGGATCGAAGTAAACGGACCACTTGGTTCCAGAGCGTTAGAAGAGACAGGACTACTGAGTAGCCATGGCGGGACAGAAGATCCGCATCCGGCTCAAGGCCTACGACCACGAGGTCATCGACTCCTCGGCGAAGAAGATCGTCGAGACGGTGACCCGCACTGGTGCGTCGGTCGCGGGCCCGGTGCCGCTGCCCACTGAGAAGAACGTGTACTGCGTCATCAAGTCGCCGCACAAGTACAAGGACTCGCGCGAGCACTTCGAGATGCGCACGCACAAGCGCCTGATCGACATCCTCGACCCGACCCCCAAGACCGTTGACTCTCTGATGCGACTCGACCTCCCGGCCGGTGTCGACATCGAGATCAAGCTCTGAGGGCTGGTGATCTGAGAATGGCTAAGCAGATCAAGGGCATCCTGGGCGAGAAGCTCGGCATGACGCAGGTGTGGGACGAGAACAACCGTGTTGTTCCGGTCACCGTCGTCAAGGCCGGCCCCAACGTCGTGACCCAGGTCCGTACGAACGACAGTGACGGCTACGAGTCGGTCCAGATCGCCTTCGGCGAGATCGACCCGCGCAAGGTGAACAAGCCCCTCAAGGGCCACTTCGCCAAGGCCGACGTCACGCCCCGTCGCCACCTCGTCGAGATCCGGACGGCCGATGCCGCCGAGTACACGCTCGGTCAGGAAATCACCGCCGAGGTCTTCGAGGCCGGCGTGAAGGTCGACGTGACCGGCAAGAGCAAGGGCAAGGGCTTCGCCGGTGTCATGAAGCGTCACAACTTCAAGGGCCTCGGCGCCGGACACGGCACCCAGCGCAAGCACCGCTCTCCCGGTTCCATCGGTGGCTGCGCCACCCCGGGCCGCGTGTTCAAGGGCCTCCGCATGGCGGGTCGCATGGGCAACGAGCGTGTCACCACCCAGAACCTGACCGTCCACGCCGTTGACGCGGAGAAGGGTCTGCTGCTCATCAAGGGCGCCGTCCCCGGTCCGAACGGCGGCCTCGTCCTGGTCCGCACCGCGGCCAAGGGGGCCTGAGGTAACCGATGAGCACTGTTGACATCCTTTCGCCTGCCGGCGAGAAGACCGGAAGCGTCGAGCTCCCCGCGGAGATCTTCGGCGTGGAGAAGGTCAGCATCCCGCTGATCCACCAGGTCGTCGTCGCGCAGAACGCGGCTGCCCGTCAGGGCACGCACAAGACCAAGACCCGCGGCGAGGTTCGTGGTGGCGGTAAGAAGCCTTACCGTCAGAAGGGCACCGGCCGTGCGCGCCAGGGCTCTACCCGCGCGCCGCAGTTCGCCGGTGGTGGCGTCGTGCACGGTCCCGTGCCGCGCGACTACTCGCAGCGGACCCCGAAGAAGATGAAGGCTGCCGCTCTGCGTCACGCCCTCACCGACCGGGCCCGCCACAACCGCATCCACGTCGTCACCGGCGTGATCGAGGGCGAGGCTCCCTCCACGAAGGCCGCTCGCACGCTGTTCGGCAAGATCTCGGAGCGCAAGAACCTGCTCCTGGTCGTCGACCGCGCCGACGAGGCCGCGTGGCTGTCCGCCCGCAACCTGCCCCAGGTGCACATCCTGGAGCCGGGCCAGCTGAACACGTACGACGTGATCGTCTCGGACGACGTGGTCTTCACCCAGGCCGCTCTCGAGTCCTTCGTCGCCGGCCCGAAGGCCAACGACACCGAAGGGAGTGACGCCTGATGGCTACGCGTCACCCGAGCATCGCCTCCAAGGCGGCCAAGGTCGCCAAGGCCGCGCGCGTCGCCAAGGCGAAGCGCCACGCCACCGAAGGCAAGAACACCGTCGTCACCGCGCCCAGCAAGGCGTACACGGACCCCCGTGACGTGCTGCTGAAGCCGGTCGTGTCGGAGAAGAGCTACGCGCTCCTCGACGAGAACAAGTACACGTTCATCGTCGACCCGAACGCCAACAAGACCCAGATCAAGCAGGCCGTCCAGGCGGTCTTCTCGGTCAAGGTCACCGGGGTCAACACGATCAACCGCATCGGCAAGCGCAAGCGCACCAAGACCGGTTTCGGTCAGCGCGCCGGCACGAAGCGAGCGATCGTGACCCTTGCTGAGGGCGACCGTATCGACATCTTCGGCGGTCCGACCGCCTGAGGGCGGTCCGGATCGTCCGATATCGGACGAGGACTGAATAATGGGAATCCGCAAGTACAAGCCGACTACGCCGGGCCGTCGTGGCTCCAGCGTCGCCGACTTCGTCGAGGTCACGCGGTCCACGCCGGAGAAGTCGCTGGTCCGCCCGCTGCACAGCAAGGGCGGCCGTAACAACGCCGGTCGTGTGACCGTTCGCCACCAGGGTGGCGGACACAAGCGCGCCTACCGAGTGATCGACTTCCGTCGTCACGACAAGGACGGCGTGCCGGCGAAGGTCGCGCACATCGAGTACGACCCCAACCGCACCGCGCGCATCGCGCTGCTGCACTACGCCGACGGCGAGAAGCGCTACATCCTCGCCCCGCGCAACCTGCAGCAGGGTGACCGCGTCGAGAACGGTCCCGGGGCCGACATCAAGCCGGGCAACAACCTGGCGCTCCGCAACATCCCGGTCGGTACCACGATCCACGCGATCGAGATCCGTCCCGGTGGCGGCGCCAAGTTCGCCCGCTCCGCCGGCGCCTCGGTGCAGCTGCTCGCGAAGGAGGGCACCATGGCCCACCTCCGCATGCCGTCCGGTGAGATCCGCCTGGTCGACCAGCGCTGCCGCGCCACGGTCGGCGAGGTCGGCAACGCCGAGCAGAGCAACATCAACTGGGGCAAGGCCGGCCGCAAGCGCTGGCTGGGCGTCCGCCCGACCGTTCGCGGTGTGGCGATGAACCCGGTTGACCACCCCCACGGTGGTGGTGAGGGCAAGACCTCCGGTGGTCGCCACCCGGTCAGCCCCTGGGGTCAGAAGGAGGGTCGTACTCGTTCGCCGAAGAAGGCTTCGAACAAGTACATCGTCCGCCGCCGCAAGACGAACAAGAAGCGCTAGGAGCGGGTTTAGATGCCGCGCAGTCTCAAGAAGGGGCCCTTCGTCGACGGACACCTCGTGAAGAAGGTGGACGCCCAGAACGAAGCCGGTTCCAAGAACGTCATCAAGACCTGGTCCCGTCGCTCGATGATCATCCCGGCCATGCTGGGTCACACGATCGCGGTGCACAACGGCAAGACCCACATTCCGGTGTTTGTCACCGAGTCGATGGTCGGCCACAAGCTCGGCGAGTTCTCGCCGACGCGCACCTTCCGGGGTCACGTCAAGGACGACCGGAAGTCGAAGCGCCGCTAACGCGGGGTGGAATGACCATGACAGACACTGGAAGGACAACCATGGAAGCCAGGGCCCAGGCGCGGTACATCCGCGTCACGCCCATGAAGGCCCGCCGGGTGGTGGACCTTATCCGTGGCATGGACGCCACGGAGGCTCAGGCGGTCCTGCGTTTCGCCCCGCAGGCCGCGAGCGTGCCGGTCGGCAAGGTGCTTGACAGCGCCATCGCCAACGCCGCGCACAACTACGACCACACTGACGCCGACAGCCTCTTCATCTCCGAGGCGTACGTCGACGAGGGCCCGACCCTGAAGCGGTTCCGTCCGCGCGCCCAGGGCCGCGCCTACCGGATCCGCAAGCGGACCAGCCACATCACCGTGGTCGTCAGCAGCAAGGAAGGGACCCGGTAATGGGCCAGAAGGTTAACCCGCACGGGTTCCGGCTCGGCATCACCACGGACTTCAAGTCCCGGTGGTACGCCGACAAGTCGTACAAGGAGTACGTCGGCGAGGACGTCGCCATCCGTCGGATGATGACGTCCGGCATGGAGCGCGCCGGCATCTCGAAGGTGGAGATCGAGCGTACGCGTGACCGCGTCCGCGTCGACATCCACACCGCGCGTCCGGGCATCGTCATCGGCCGCCGCGGCGCCGAGGCCGACCGTATCCGCGGCGACCTGGAGAAGCTGACCAAGAAGCAGGTCCAGCTGAACATCCTCGAGGTCAAGAACCCCGAGGTCGACGCTCAGCTGGTGGCCCAGGCCGTCGCCGAGCAGCTCTCCTCCCGCGTCTCCTTCCGTCGTGCCATGCGCAAGAGCATGCAGTCGGCGATGAAGGCGGGCGCCAAGGGCATCAAGATCCAGTGCGGTGGCCGCCTCGGTGGCGCCGAGATGTCCCGCTCGGAGTTCTACCGCGAGGGCCGTGTGCCCCTGCACACGCTCCGCGCGAACGTGGACTACGGCTTCTTCGAGGCCAAGACGACCTTCGGCCGCATCGGCGTGAAGGTCTGGATCTACAAGGGCGACGTCAAGAACATCGCCGAGGTCCGCGCCGAGAACGCCGCCGCCCGCGCAGGCAACCGTCCGGCTCGTGGCGGCGCTGACCGCCCGGCCGGCCGCGGTGGCCGCGGTGGCGAGCGTGGCGGTCGCGGTCGCAAGCCGCAGCAGGCTCCCGCCGCCGAGGCCCCCAAGGCCGAGGCTCCGGCGGCTGCCGCTCCGGCTGAGAGCACCGGAACGGAGGCCTGACCGACATGCTGATCCCCCGTAGGGTCAAGCACCGCAAGCAGCACCACCCGAAGCGCCGTGGTATGGCCAAGGGCGGTACGACGGTTGCGTTCGGCGAGTACGGCATTCAGGCCCTCACGCCGGCGTACGTGACCAACCGCCAGATCGAGGCGGCCCGTATCGCGATGACCCGCCACATCAAGCGTGGCGGCAAGGTCTGGATCAACATCTACCCGGACCGCCCGCTCACGAAGAAGCCCGCCGAGACCCGCATGGGTTCCGGTAAGGGTTCTCCCGAGTGGTGGATCGCGAACGTGCACCCGGGCCGGGTCATGTTCGAGCTGTCCTACCCCAACGAGAAGATCGCCCGTGAGGCCCTCACTCGCGCAGCCCACAAGCTGCCGATGAAGTGCCGGATCGTCAAGCGCGAGGCAGGTGAAGCGTGATGTCGGCCGGTACCAAGGCGTCCGAGCTGCGCGAACTGGGTGACGAGGAGCTGCTCAACAAGCTCCGCGAAGCCAAGGAAGAGCTGTTCAACCTCCGCTTCCAGGCGGCGACGGGTCAGCTCGAGAACCACGGTCGGCTCAAGGCCGTCCGTAAGGACATCGCGCGGATCTACACCCTGATGCGTGAGCGCGAGCTGGGCATCGAGACGGTGGAGAGCGCCTGATGAGCGAGAGCAACGTGACTGAGAACACCCCCGAGGCGCGCGGTTTCCGCAAGACCCGTGAGGGTCTCGTCGTCAGCGACAAGATGGACAAGACCGTCGTCGTCGCCGTCGAGGACCGTGTGAAGCACGCGCTGTACGGCAAGGTCATCCGCCGTACGAACAAGCTCAAGGCTCACGACGAGCAGAACGCCGCGGGCGTCGGCGACCGTGTCCTCCTCGCGGAGACCCGGCCGCTGTCCGCGACGAAGCGCTGGCGCGTCGTCGAGATCCTCGAGAAGGCCAAGTAATCCTCCTGCGGGGCATCCCTCGCAGGACAGTTCCGCCAGGCTCCGCAGGGGTCCTCGTATGAGGCCCCTGCGGGGAACCGGCAGACACACAGGAGATAGACGTGATCCAGCAGGAGTCGCGACTTCGGGTCGCCGACAACACTGGTGCGAAGGAGATCCTTTGCATCCGTGTGCTCGGTGGCTCCGGTCGCCGCTACGCGGGCATCGGTGACGTCATCGTCGCCACCGTCAAGGACGCGATCCCCGGCGGCAACGTGAAGAAGGGTGACGTCATCAAGGCGGTCATCGTTCGCACCGTCAAGGAGCGCCGCCGTCCGGACGGCTCGTACATCCGCTTCGACGAGAACGCCGCCGTCATTCTGAAGAACGACGGCGACCCTCGTGGCACCCGCATCTTCGGCCCGGTCGGCCGGGAGCTGCGCGAGAAGAAGTTCATGAAGATCATCTCGCTGGCTCCGGAGGTGCTGTAAGCATGAAGATCAAGAAGGGCGACCTGGTCCAGGTCATCACCGGTAAGGACAAGGGCAAGCAGGGCAAGGTCATCGCGGCCTTCCCCCGCGAGGACCGCGTCCTGGTCGAGGGTGTCAACCGGGTCAAGAAGCACACGAAGGCCGGTCCGACCGCCAGCGGCTCCCAGGCCGGCGGCATCGTGACCACCGAGGCCCCGATCCACGTGTCCAACGTTCAGCTGGTCGTGGAGAAGGACGGCAACAAGGTCGTCACGCGCGTCGGTTACCGCTTCGACGACGAGGGCAACAAGATCCGCGTTGCCAAGCGGACGGGTGAGGACATCTGATGGCTACCACCACCACTCCGCGTCTCAAGACGAAGTACCGCGAGGAGATCGCGGGCAAGCTGCGTGAGGAGTTCTCGTACGAGAACGTCATGCAGATCCCCGGCCTCGTCAAGATCGTGGTCAACATGGGTGTGGGCGACGCCGCCCGCGACTCCAAGCTGATCGAGGGCGCCATCCGCGACCTCACCACGATCACCGGTCAGAAGCCGGCCGTCACCAAGGCCCGCAAGTCCATCGCGCAGTTCAAGCTGCGTGAGGGCCAGCCGATCGGTGCCCACGTCACCCTCCGTGGCGACCGCATGTGGGAGTTCCTGGACCGCACCCTGTCGCTCGCGCTCCCGCGCATCCGCGACTTCCGCGGTCTGTCCCCCAAGCAGTTCGACGGACGTGGCAACTACACCTTCGGTCTCACGGAGCAGGTCATGTTCCACGAGATCGACCAGGACAAGATCGACCGTGTCCGGGGTATGGACATCACCGTGGTCACCACGGCGACCAACGACGCTGAGGGCCGTGCGCTCCTTCGTCACCTCGGCTTCCCCTTCAAGGAGGCGTGAGCGAGATGGCGAAGAAGGCTCTGATCGCGAAGGCTGCTCGCAAGCCCAAGTTCGCTGTGCGCGCGTACAACCGCTGCCAGCGTTGCGGCCGTCCCCACTCCGTGTACCGCAAGTTCGGCCTCTGCCGTGTGTGCCTTCGTGAGATGGCTCACCGTGGCGAGCTGCCGGGCGTGACCAAGAGCTCCTGGTAAACCCCCTTTTTAGGGGTTCCAGAGGCTCTCGGTAAGCAATGGGCGTGTCAGGCGCCCCCCTCTCCATGGCTTAGGCTTGGAGGGTTGGGCGCCTGACAGTCGCCCGTACGACTTACTACGCCGTAGGTCCACCGCGCCGCACCCGTCCCGTCTCGGATCGGGGAGAGGGATGGCGCACCAGGAAACCCCGGCGAGAGAGGCCACAGGCCAATTCATGACCATGACTGATCCGATCGCAGACATGTTGACGCGTCTGCGGAACGCGAACTCGGCGTACCACGATTCCGTGACGATGCCGGCGTCCAAGATCAAGTCTCACATCGCGGAGATCCTCCAGCAGGAGGGCTTCATCACGGGCTGGAAGGTCGAGGACGCCGAGGTCGGCAAGAACCTCACCCTCGAGCTCAAGTTCGGCCCGAACCGCGAGCGCTCCATTGCGGGCATCAAGCGGATCTCCAAGCCCGGTCTCCGGGTTTACGCGAAGTCCACCTCCCTGCCCAAGGTGCTGGGCGGCCTCGGCGTGGCGATCATCTCCACGTCGCACGGTCTCCTCACCGACAAGCAGGCCGGCAAGAAGGGCGTAGGCGGAGAAGTCCTCGCCTACGTCTGGTAGCGGAAGGGAACGGAAAAAGCTATGTCGCGTATTGGCAAGCTCCCTATCACGGTTCCCGCCGGCGTGGACGTCACCATCGACGGCCAGACGGTCTCGGTCAAGGGTCCCAAGGGCTCGCTGACCCACACCGTCGTCGCGCCGATCGAGATCGCCAAGGGTGAGGACGGCGTCCTGAACGTCACCCGCCCCAACGACGAGCGTCAGAGCAAGGCCCTGCACGGCCTGTCCCGCACGCTGGTGGCGAACATGATCACCGGCGTGACCCAGGGTTACGTGAAGAAGCTCGAGATCAGTGGTGTCGGTTACCGCGTGACCGCGAAGGGCTCGAACCTCGAGTTCGCGCTCGGTTACAGCCACCCGATCACCGTCGAGGCCCCCGAGGGAATCTCCTTCAAGGTCGAGAACCCCACCCGGTTCTCGGTCGAGGGCATCGACAAGCAGAAGGTCGGCGAGGTTGCGGCCAACATCCGCAAGCTGCGCAAGCCCGACCCGTACAAGGCCAAGGGCGTCAAGTACGAGGGCGAAGTCATCCGCCGCAAGGTCGGAAAGGCGGGTAAGTAAGCCATGGCATACGGACAGAAGATCCTCAAGGGCGACGCTTACAAGCGTGCCGCGATCAAGCGTCGCCACATCCGGATCCGTAAGCACATCTCGGGTACGGCTGAGCGTCCGCGTCTCGTCGTGACGCGCTCGAACCGCCACATCGTGGCCCAGGTCATCGACGACATCAAGGGTCACACCCTGGCGTCGGCGTCGACCCTGGACACGTCGATCCGCGGCGGCGAGGGCGACAAGTCCGCGCAGGCCAAGTCGGTCGGCGCCCTGGTCGCCGAGCGCGCCAAGGCCGCCGGTGTCGAGGCTGTCGTGTTCGACCGTGGTGGTAACCAGTACGCCGGGCGCATCGCCGCCCTGGCGGACGCCGCCCGCGAAGCCGGACTCAAGTTCTGAGTCGCCCGTCGCGCTAGCGACCTAGGTCGCTGCGTAGCTAGCGGAAAAAGAGAGAGGTAATCCAATGGCTGGACCCCAGCGCCGCGGAAGCGGTGCCGGTGGCGGCGAGCGGCGGGACCGGAAGGGCCGTGACGGCGGCGCTGCTGCCGCCGAGAAGACCGCGTACGTTGAGCGCGTTGTCGCGATCAACCGTGTCGCCAAGGTTGTGAAGGGTGGTCGTCGCTTCAGCTTCACCGCGCTGGTCGTGGTGGGCGACGGTGACGGCACCGTGGGTGTCGGTTACGGCAAGGCCAAGGAGGTGCCGGCCGCCATCGCCAAGGGCGTTGAGGAGGCCAAGAAGCACTTCTTCAAGGTCCCGCGTATCCAGGGCACCATCCCGCACCCGATCACGGGCGAGAAGGCCGCGGGCGTCGTCCTGCTCAAGCCTGCTTCCCCCGGTACCGGCGTCATCGCCGGTGGCCCGGTGCGTGCCGTGCTCGAGTGCGCCGGCGTGCACGACATCCTGTCGAAGTCGCTCGGTTCGTCGAACGCGATCAACATCGTGCACGCGACCGTGGAGGCCCTCAAGGGCCTGCAGCGTCCCGAGGAGATCGCGGCCCGCCGCGGTCTGCCCCTCGAGGACGTCGCTCCCGCGGCTCTGCTCCGTGCGCGTGCCGGGGCTGGTGCGTAATGGCCCGCCTCAAGATCACGCAGACGAAGTCGTACATCGGCAGCAAGCAGAACCACCGTGACACCCTGCGTTCGCTCGGGCTCAAGCGCCTGAACGACGTGGTCGTCAAGGAGGACCGCCCCGAGTTCCGCGGAATGGTGCACACCGTCCGCCACCTCGTGACGGTTGAGGAGGTCGACTGATCATGGCGGAGAACAACCCGCTCAAGATCCACAACCTCCGTCCCGCCCCGGGCGCCAAGACCGCCAAGACCCGTGTCGGTCGTGGTGAGGCGTCGAAGGGTAAGACGGCCGGTCGTGGTACCAAGGGCACGAAGGCCCGTTACCAGGTTCCGGAGCGCTTCGAGGGTGGGCAGATGCCCCTCCACATGCGTCTCCCGAAGCTCAAGGGCTTCAAGAACCCGTTCAAGACCGAGTTCCAGGTCGTGAACCTCGACAAGCTGGCGGCGCTGTACCCGGAGGGTGGCGAGGTCACCGTCGAGGGTCTCGTCGCCAAGGGTGCCGTTCGCAAGAACAGCCTCGTCAAGGTCCTCGGCCAGGGCGAGATCTCCGTGGCGCTCCAGGTGACGGTCGACGCCGTCTCCGGCTCCGCCAAGGAGAAGATCACCGCCGCCGGCGGTACCGTCACCGAGCTCGTCTGAACACCACAGGCGCCTCGATGACTTGAGCGATCCCGACCGGGGATATCCCACATATGGGGTATCCCCGGTCGGTCGTTCCTAGGGCGGTACCTTCGCCGGTAAGGTGACCTCCACTGCCTACTTTCACAAGATGCTTCCCATGGGGCACCTTGAACGGCAGTCGACCGTTACACATGTCGTTGTCGTTGTCGTTGTTCTTATTGGACCCTCAAGACCGTCACCCTTGACGCAGATGCGCGGGGGTCGCAGGAGGCACCGTGCTCACCGCGTTCGCCCGGGCGTTCAGGACGCCCGACCTGCGCAAGAAGCTGCTCTTCACGCTCGCCATCATCGTCATCTACCGGGTCGGCACGCACATCCCGATCCCCGGTGTCGACTACACGTCCGTTCAGCGGTGTGTGGACGAGGCGTCCGGCAACCAGGGCCTCTTCGGTCTGGTGAACATGTTCAGCGGCGGCGCGCTGCTGCAGATCACCATCTTCGCGCTGGGCATCATGCCGTACATCACGGCGAGCATCATCCTTCAGCTGCTGACCGTGGTCATCCCGCGTCTCGAAGCCCTCAAGAAGGAGGGCCAGGCCGGCACCGCGAAGATCACGCAGTACACCCGGTACCTCACGGTGGCGCTCGCCATCCTCCAGGGCACCGGCCTGGTGGCCACCGCCCGCAGCGGCGCCCTGTTCTCCGGCTGCTCGGTCGCGTCGAGCATCGTCCCGGACCAGGCCATCTTCACGACCATCACCATGGTCATCTGCATGACCGCCGGTACGGCCATGGTCATGTGGCTCGGTGAGCTCATCACCGACCGCGGTATCGGCAACGGCATGTCGATCCTGATGTTCATCTCGATCGCCGCGACCTTCCCCTCGGCCCTGTGGGCCATCAAGAAGCAGGGCACGCTCGCGGGCGGCTGGATCGAGTTCGGCACCGTCATCCTCGTCGGCCTCGTCATGGTCGGCCTCGTGGTCTTCGTCGAGCAGGCCCAGCGCCGTATCCCCGTGCAGTACGCGAAGCGCATGATCGGCCGCCGGTCCTACGGCGGTACCTCGACGTACATCCCGCTGAAGGTGAACCAGGCCGGTGTGATCCCGGTCATCTTCGCCTCGTCGCTGCTCTACATCCCGGCTCTCGTCGCCCAGTTCTCCAGCGGGACCTCCGGCTGGAAGACCTGGATCGAGACGAACCTGACCAAGGGTGACCACCCGATCTACATCAGCATGTACTTCCTGCTGATCGTTTTCTTCGCGTTCTTCTACGTGGCTATCTCCTTCAACCCCGAGGAAGTAGCCGACAACATGAAGAAGTATGGTGGCTTCATCCCGGGCATCCGGGCTGGCCGACCGACCGCTGAGTACCTCTCGTACGTGCTCAACCGGATCACCTGGCCGGGTTCGCTGTATCTGGGTCTGATCGCTCTTGTACCGACGATGGCGTTGGTTGGCTTCGGGGCAAGCCAGAACTTCCCGTTCGGTGGTACCAGCATCCTGATCATCGTGGGTGTCGGTCTCGAGACGGTGAAGCAAATCGAGAGCCAGCTCCAGCAGCGCAATTACGAAGGGTTCCTCCGCTGATGCGTATCGTCCTCGTCGGGCCGCCGGGCGCCGGAAAGGGAACGCAGGCCACACGGCTGGCCGAGAAGCTGCGCGTTCCGCACATCTCCACGGGCGACCTGTTCCGCGCCAACATCAGCCAGCAGACGGAACTCGGGAAGCTCGCGAAGTCCTACATGGACGCCGGCAACCTCGTCCCCGACGAGGTCACCATCGCCATGGCCAAGGACCGCATGGAGCAGCCGGACGCCGAGCGCGGCTTCCTGCTGGACGGTTTCCCGCGCAACGTCTCGCAGGCCGAGGCGCTCGACGAGCTCCTCACCACCGAGGGCATCAAGCTGGACGCGGTACTGGACCTGGAGGCCCCGGAGGAGGAGGTCGTCAAGCGGATCGCCGGCCGGCGCATCTGCCGCAACGACTCCTCGCACGTCTTCCACGTGACGTACAAGAAGGCCGCGGTCGAGGGCGTCTGCGACGTCTGCGGCGGCGAGCTGTACCAGCGTGACGACGACTCCGAGGACACCGTCCGCACGCGGCTCGAGGTCTACCACACGCAGACCGAGCCGATCATCGACTACTACAAGGCCCAGGGCCTGGTCGTGACCATCGAGGCCATGGGCCCGGTGGAAGAGGTCACCGCACGCGCGCTGGCCGCCCTGAAGCGCGAGGGCGACGACCAGTAGTCGTCGCTCCCAGTACGGCCGTGGAGTCCTGTCGGACTCCACGGCCGTACTGTTGTGTACATACGTAACCGGTCCCCCTGAGTGACGGAGAGCGCAGGCCCCCCATGGTGCAGATCAAGAGCCCCGAGCAGATCGCCAAGATGCGTGAGGCGGGACTGGTCGTCGCCGCCATCCACGCGGCCACCCGGGAAGCGGCGGTACCGGGGGCGACGACGAAGGACCTCGACGACGTGGCCCGCAAGGTTCTCGCGGAGAACGGCGCGAAGTCGAACTTCCTGGGCTACGGCGGCTTCCCGGCGACGATCTGCACCTCGGTGAACGACGTGGTGGTGCACGGCATCCCCTCCGAGGAGGTCGTCCTCAAGGACGGCGACGTCATCTCCATCGACTGCGGCGCGATCGTGGACGGCTGGCACGGCGACGCCGCCTACACGGCCTTCGTCGGCTCGGGCCACGCCCCGGAGCTGATCGAGCTCTCCCGGGTGACCGAGGAGTCGATGTGGGCCGGCATCGCCGCCATGAAGCAGGGCAACCGCCTGGTCGACGTCTCCCGGGCGATCGAGACGTACATCCGCCGCCAGCCCAAGCCCGGCGGCGGCCGCTACGGGATCATCGAGGATTACGGCGGCCACGGCATCGGCACCGAGATGCACATGGACCCGCACCTGCTGAACTACGTCGACCGCCGGCGCGGCAAGGGACCGAAGCTGGTGCCCGGCCTGTGCCTCGCCATCGAGCCGATGGTCTCCCTCGGGACCCCGCGCACCGAGGTCCTCGAGGACGACTGGACGGTCATCACGACGGACGGCACCTGGTCCTCCCACTGGGAGCACTCGGTCGCGCTGACTGAGGAGGGCCCGCTGGTGCTGACGTCTCCCGACGGGGGCAAGGCGAAGCTCGCGGAGCACGGGGTCGTCGCGGCGCCCGACCCGCTGGCCTGAGGCTTCCTCGCCCCCCGCCGACCGGAGGTTCCCCGCCTCCGCCGCCTCTTCCCGTCCCGCCCCCGGGGGCCGCGCCCCCGGGGGCCCCGCTGCCGGTCCGGACGGCCTCGTGCCCGAGTGCCGGACGGGCCGCCCTTGGCTTAGGGATCTCCTTCGTGGGGCAGACTTCTCGATTCGTCTTTCGGCGGGGCCTGACGTAGACTGACTCGTCGGCTCTCGTGCACCCGCATGTCTGCATGCACCCGCAAGGGAAACGCGGGGGAGTCGATCAAGGTAGTCGATTCGAAGGGCGAAGCGTGGCCAAGAAGCAAGGTGCCATCGAGATCGAGGGCACTGTCGTCGAGTCTCTTCCGAACGCCATGTTCAAGGTCGAGCTCCAGAACGGCCACCAGGTCCTGGCACACATCAGCGGCAAGATGCGTATGCACTACATCCGTATCCTCCCTGACGACCGGGTCGTGGTGGAGCTGTCTCCGTACGACCTGACGCGTGGCCGGATCGTCTACCGCTACAAGTAGATCTTGCCCAGGCTCCGTACGCGCTTCCGCGTGCGGGGCTGCCGGCAACTGACCCGGAGAACCTCACATCCCATGAAGGTCAAGCCGAGCGTCAAGAAGATCTGCGACAAGTGCAGGGTGATCCGCCGTCACGGTCGGGTCATGGTCATTTGCGAGAACCCGCGCCACAAGCAGCGCCAGGGCTGATCGCTCAGAGATCACACCCTCTGCATCGACATCGCAGAGACTTCGCGCGACGCGAGCAGTATTCGTTCATACGCAGATCCCAGGCGGGTGCGCCCTCCTGACACCCCCGGCTCGGAGGCCGGGGACCCATCCGTACCAAATCCTCTCGCGAGGAGGCCGGCGGCTGGGATCCGGATCTGTGGAAGACCTCCGAAGATCAACTGGAGCCATTGAATGGCACGCGTTTCCGGTGTCGACATCCCGCGCGAAAAGCGTGTGGAGGTCGCCCTCACCTACGTGTTCGGCATCGGCCGGACCCTCTCCCAGGAGACGCTGGCAGCGACCGGCGTCGACCCGAACACCCGCGTTCGCGACCTCTCCGAGGAGCAGCTCGTCGCGATCCGCGAGTACGTGGACGCCAACATCAAGACCGAGGGTGACCTCCGTCGCGAGATCCAGGCCGACATCCGCCGCAAGGTCGAGATCGGCTGCTACCAGGGTCTCCGTCACCGTCGCGGTCTGCCTGTCCGCGGTCAGCGCACCAGCACGAACGCTCGTACCCGCAAGGGCCCGCGTCGCGCCATCGCCGGCAAGAAGAAGCCGGGCAAGAAGTAGTCCTCAGCGGACCACGCTTCATCAGCGGTCTTCGCTGTAGGACCGACCACCTCCCCGTAGGAGTTTGTAGATGCCCCCCAAGGGTCGTCAGGGCGCTGCCAAGAAGGTGCGCCGCAAGGAAAAGAAGAACGTCGCGCACGGCCAGGCGCACATCAAGAGCACGTTCAACAACACGATCGTGTCCATCACGGACCCGGCCGGAAACGTGATCTCGTGGGCCTCCGCCGGCCACGTCGGTTTCAAGGGCTCGCGCAAGTCCACGCCGTTCGCCGCGCAGATGGCCGCCGAGTCGGCTGCCCGTCGCGCCCAGGAGCACGGCATGCGCAAGGTCGACGTCTTCGTCAAGGGCCCGGGCGCCGGTCGTGAGACCGCCATCCGCTCGCTCCAGGCGACGGGCCTCGAGGTCGGCTCCATCCAGGACGTCACCCCGACCCCGCACAACGGCTGCCGTCCGCCTAAGCGCCGCCGCGTCTGACGCACGGCTCACGTCGGCCGGGTGCCGGCTCATCTCGGCCGGGAACGGCCGGGTGCCGGTTCTGAGGCTTTCGGGCGGTACGGCTCCGTAAAAGGGCCGTACCGCCCGTACCCTTGCAGTACCCGTGCGGTGAGTACGCACGGTTCCGTCGGGCGTCAAATAGCGGGCGTCCACGAGAGAAGGATCTGATCGCCACATGCTGATCGCTCAGCGTCCCTCGTTGACCGAAGAGGTCGTCGACGAGTTCCGCTCCCGGTTCGTGATCGAGCCGCTGGAGCCGGGCTTCGGTTACACCCTCGGCAACTCCCTCCGCCGTACCCTCCTGTCCTCGATCCCGGGTGCGGCGGTCACGTCCATCCGCATCGACGGCGTGCTGCACGAGTTCACCACCGTGCCGGGCGTCAAGGAGGACGTCACCGACCTGATCCTCAACATCAAGCAGCTGGTCGTCTCCTCGGAGCACGACGAGCCGGTCGTGATGTACCTGCGCAAGCAGGGCCCGGGTCTGGTCACCGCCGCCGACATCGCGCCCCCGGCCGGTGTCGAGGTGCACAACCCCGACCTCGTCCTCGCCACGCTCAACGGCAAGGGCAAGCTGGAGATGGAGCTGACCGTCGAGCGCGGTCGCGGTTACGTCTCCGCCGTGCAGAACAAGCAGGTCGGTCAGGAGATCGGGCGCGTCCCGGTCGACTCGATCTACTCGCCGGTCCTCAAGGTCACGTACAAGGTCGAGGCCACGCGTGTCGAGCAGCGCACCGACTTCGACAAGCTGATCGTCGACGTCGAGACCAAGCAGGCGATGCGTCCCCGTGACGCCATGGCCTCCGCCGGTAAGACGCTGGTCGAGCTGTTCGGTCTCGCCCGCGAGCTGAACATCGACGCCGAGGGCATCGACATGGGCCCGTCCCCCACGGACGCCGCCCTCGCCGCCGACCTCGCGCTGCCGATCGAGGAGCTCGAGCTCACCGTCCGGTCGTACAACTGCCTCAAGCGTGAGGGCATCCACTCCGTGGGTGAGCTCGTCGCCCGCTCGGAGGCCGACCTCCTGGACATCCGCAACTTCGGTGCGAAGTCCATCGACGAGGTCAAGGCGAAGCTGGCCGGCATGGGCCTGGCCCTGAAGGACAGCCCGCCCGGATTCGACCCGACCGCCGCGGCCGACGCGTTCGGCGCGGACGACGACGCCGACGCCGGCTTCGTCGAGACCGAGCAGTACTGAGCTCTCCGCGAACCGGCCGGTTCGTGACTGCGGATCCGTCGTGACCGGTCGCGCAGTTCCCCGCGCCCCTCTGGGGGCGCGGACACTCCGGGTGCGCCTGAATCGCGCCCGGATCTTCGACAGACAGCCGTCTGCTCGGATACTGACCCCGGTACCTGGTACGGCCGGGGCAGACACCTAGGAGAGACACCATGCCGAAGCCCACCAAGGGTGCCCGTCTGGGCGGCAGCGCCGCGCACGAGAAGCTGCTCCTCGCGAACCTCGCGAAGTCGCTCTTCGAGCACGGCCGTATCACCACCACCGAGGCGAAGGCGCGCAAGCTGCGTCCGTACGCCGAGCGTCTGGTCACCAAGGCGAAGAAGGGCGACCTTCACAACCGCCGTCAGGTGCTCCAGGTGATCACGGACAAGAGCGTCGTGCACACGCTCTTCACCGAGATCGGCCCGCGCTACGAGAACCGCCCGGGTGGTTACACGCGCATCACCAAGATCGGTAACCGTCGTGGCGACAACGCGCCCATGGCCGTCATCGAGCTGGTCGAGGCGCTGACCGTCGCGCAGCAGGCCACCGGCGAGGCCGAGGCCGCCACCAAGCGCGCGGTCAAGGAAGACGCCCTCAAGAAGGACGAGGCCGTCGAGGACGCCAAGCCCGCCGACGAGGCCGCGGCCGACGAGGCTCCCGCCGAGGAGTCCAAGGACGCCTGAGGCTCTGCCTGGCAGTGGACGGGTCCGCCCTTCGGGGCGGGCCCGTTCCGCGTTTTCCGACGGTGTCGTCCCGCGCTGTTCCCCGGCGTTCTGCGCGGGACGCCGGCCTGAGAGGATCTAGGGGTGAGTGACGAAGTACAGCCCGGGTTCGTACGGGTGCGGATGGATCTCTCGTACGACGGGAGCGGCTTCTCCGGGTGGGCCAAGCAGGCCGGCGGCCGGCGGACCGTGCAGGGCGAGATCGAGGACGCGCTGCGGACCGTGACCCGGTCCAAGGACACCACGTACGAGCTGACGGTGGCCGGGCGCACCGACGCCGGGGTGCACGCGCGGGGGCAGGTGGCCCACGTCGATCTGCCCGGGGAGCTCTGGGCGGAGCACCGCGAGAAGCTGCTCAAGCGGCTCGCCGGGCGGCTCGCCAAGGACGTGCGGATCTGGTCCCTCGACGAGGCTCCGGCCGGCTTCAACGCGCGGTTCTCGGCCGTCTGGCGGCGGTACGCGTACCGGGTCACGGACAACCCGGGGGGTGTCGACCCGCTGCTGCGCAGCCACGTCCTCTGGCACGACTGGCCCCTCGACGTCGACGCCATGAACGAGGCCGCCCGCCGGCTGCTCGGCGAGCACGACTTCGCCGCCTACTGCAAGCGGCGCGAGGGGGCGACGACCATCCGTACGCTCCAGGAGCTGAGCCTGGTCCGCGGCGAGGACGGTGTGATCACCGCGACCGTGCGGGCCGACGCCTTCTGCCACAACATGGTGCGTTCCCTGATCGGGGCGCTGCTGTTCGTGGGCGACGGCCACCGGGGTGCGGAGTGGCCGGGGAAGGTGCTGGCCGCGGGGGTGCGGGACTCGGCCGTCCATGTCGTACGGCCCCACGGGCTGACGCTGGAGGAGGTCGGCTACCCGGCCGACGAGCTGCTCGCCGCGCGCAACAAGGAGGCGCGCAACCGGCGGACGCTGCCCGGGGCCGGGTGCTGCTGACGTGCCGACGACCGTCCGGTAGTGACCGTGCGGTGCCGACCGTGCGGTGCGGACGGCCCGGCGGCCGCGGTCAGTTGTTCGCGGCCGCCGACGCCTGGGCCTCGCCGCGCTGGCGGATCCGCTGGAAGGTGAACTCCGCGAGGTCGTCGCCGGCCTTGAAGACCGCCGTGTCCTTCGTCGTCACGTCCTTGGCGTCGGTGAAGCCGGTGATCGTGAAGTAGGCGTACCGGCCGTAGGAGTTGGTCGTGGAGCGGCAGATCGCGCCGGCGCAGAACTGCTTGACGCCGCCGCCGGTGAGGGCCTTCACGATGCTCTTGTTGTCGGCCTGGCTCTTGACCTTGAGGGCCTGTGCCTCGGTGTCGAAGACCGCCACACCGACCGTCACCGCGATGTTGTCCTTGGTGTAGGTGATGCGCATGAGGCGGGTGCAGTCGTTCGCGGTGAGCACCTGGGGCAGGGTGCCCTGGACGCCCGAGGTGCAGGTGGTGCTGTCGGCCTTGGGGCCCTTCTTGTACACGGCCGAGCCCATGGTCAGCTGGGTGCCGGGGAAGAGCAGGTCCGGCCCGTTGGGCGCGGTGTCCTTGGCCTTGGAGGCGATGAACTCCTTCGGGTCCAGCGGAGGCGGGGCGCTGGTCGGCGCGAAGGAGGGGTCGGCGGACGTGCTCGGCAGGCCGCCGGAGGCGGGCAGCGAGGAGGTCGGACGGTTCGCCCCGTCACTGCCGTTCGCCGAGACCACCGCCATGGCCACGGCGGTGCCGACGGCGACGGTGGCGAGCGCGCCGCCGCCTATGAAGAACAGCCGACGGCGCCTGTTGCGCGTCTCCGACGCCTCCGCGAGCGCGGCCCAGTCCGGAGTCCGGCCGTCATCGGCGCTGGTCCACGGCTGCTGGGAGTTCGGTTTCCACGGATCCCACTGGGACTGAGGTCCCCCCTGCCCATAGCTCATGGGGCGCATCTTAGACGGGGTGCGGGGGATGCTGTTCCGCCCCGACCTGCGCCGCAGCCCCCCGGGTTTCGGGCGCGAGTGAGGGCAAAGGTGACATCTCCGGGTGGTTGGTGCGGCGTTCCCGCAGGCCGGTGCCGAGGGTGTGGCGCAGACCACTCCGGATGCGGGTTTCCGGGCGGGGCGCGCGGTGGGGGCCGCGCCGTGCGCCCCGGGCGGGGCCGCCGTGGTCCCGGGCGAGGGCGGGTCCGCCCTCGCGCGATCGGGTGACAGGCCCCGTTTTGACCCCACCCCCGAGACCCGGGTATCCTGCATCTTCGTTGTGTATTGGCTTGCTCTTCTCACGGGACGGGCCCTTACACCGGTCCACCGGGCCGATGACCAGCGACCAGCACGCGGTTTGCGTCACCGCAGTGCGGTCTCGGCTGTCGTGATCGTCTTCGGTGACCTTGTCAGGACCAATTCACTGAAGAAGCGAAGGCTACGAACCGTGCGTACGTACAGCCCCAAGCCCGGCGATGTGACGCGCCAGTGGCACGTCATCGACGCTCAGGACATTGTCCTGGGCCGTCTCGCCACCACTGCCGCGTCCCTCCTCCGGGGCAAGCACAAGCCGATCTACGCGCCCCACGTCGACACCGGTGACTTCGTCATCATCATCAACGCCGACAAGGTGCACCTCTCCGGCAACAAGCGGACCCAGAAGATGGCGTACCGCCACTCCGGGTACCCGGGCGGTCTGCGCTCCGTGCGCTACGACGACCTGCTCGCGAACAACCCCGAGAAGGCCGTCGAGAAGGCCGTCAAGGGCATGCTCCCCAAGAACACGCTGGGCCGTCAGATGCTCTCGAAGCTGAAGGTCTACAAGGGTGACGTGCACCCGCACGCGGCGCAGCAGCCCGTGCCGTTCGAGATCACCCAGGTCGCGCAGTAATTCCGGCCACACCCCTAGCTGAAAAGAACTGAGGAGAACCGTGGCCGAGACCACTGCCGAGCAGCCGCTCGAAGAGACCGAGCTCGTCGACATCGAGAGCTACACCACCGAGTCCGAGGTCCCCGTCGAGGGTGAGTACACCTCGGAGTCCCTCGCGTCCCGCTTCGGCGAGGCCCAGCCGGCCGCCGGCCTGGGTCGCCGTAAGAACGCCATCGCCCGCGTCCGGATCGTCCCGGGCACCGGCAAGTGGAAGATCAACGGTCGCACCCTCGAGGACTACTTCCCGAACAAGGTGCACCAGCAGGAAGTCAACGAGCCCTTCAAGGTGCTCGAGCTCGAAGGCCGCTACGACGTCATCGCCCGCATCGCGGGTGGCGGTGTCTCCGGTCAGGCCGGTGCGCTCCGTCTCGGTGTCGCCCGCGCGCTGAACGAGGCCGACGTCGACAACAACCGTGGCGCCCTCAAGAAGGCCGGCTTCCTCACGCGTGACGACCGCGCGGTCGAGCGCAAGAAGGCCGGTCTCAAGAAGGCCCGCAAGGCCCCGCAGTACAGCAAGCGTTAAGCTTCGCTGCCTGCTCGTACGTATCCCGGGTCGGACCGCTGCGGTCCGCCCGCACGTACTCCGAACGCCCCGGCGGCACGCCACAGTGTCGCCGGGGCGTTCGTTTTCTCGCAGCCGTGGGCGTATAACGGCACAAGGTGCTCAAAGGCTTGTGTGATCGGATGTTCAGGGCATCAAATGCCTGGATGCGGAGCCGCTGCCGACCGGTCGGCCGGTCGATCGACCGACGCACCCGCACGCTTTTGAATCTGACGCTTCCTCAGGAGGACAAGTGGGACGACTCTTCGGCACGGACGGCGTGCGCGGTGTCGCCAACGCGGATCTGACGGCGGAGATGGCGCTCGGCCTGTCCGTCGCCGCGGCGCACGTGCTGGCCGAGGCGGGCACCTTCGAGGGTCACCGCCCGGTGGCCGTGGTCGGACGGGACCCGCGTGCGTCCGGAGAGTTCCTGGAGGCCGCAGTGGTGGCCGGCCTGGCGAGCGCCGGGGTCGACGTGCTGACCGTCGGCGTGCTGCCCACGCCCGCCGTGGCCTACCTGACCGGCGTGCTCGGCGCCGACCTCGGCGTGATGCTCTCCGCCAGCCACAACGCCATGCCCGACAACGGCATCAAGTTCTTCGCCCGCGGCGGTCACAAGCTCGCCGACGAGCTGGAGGACCGGATCGAGTCCGTCTTCGAGGAGCACCGCACCGGCGCGCCCTGGGCCCGCCCGACCGGCAGCGGCGTCGGCCGTGTGCGGTCGTACGACGAGGGCTTCGACCGCTACGTCGCGCACCTCATCGCGGTGCTGCCCAACCGGCTGGACGGTCTGCGGATCGTCCTCGACGAGGCGCACGGCGCCGCCGCCCGGGTCTCCCCGGAGGCCTTCGCACGGGCCGGCGCGGAGATCGTGACCATCGGGGCCGAGCCGGACGGGCTCAACATCAACGACGGGTGCGGTTCCACGCACCTGGACAAGCTGAAGGCCGCGGTCATCGAGCACGGCGCCGACTTCGGCATCGCGCACGACGGGGACGCCGACCGCTGCCTGGCCGTCGACCACACGGGTGAGGAGATCGACGGGGACCAGATCCTCGCGGTTCTCGCGCTGTCCATGCGGGAGCGGGGTGTGCTGCGGTCCGACACCGTTGTCGCGACCGTCATGTCCAACCTCGGCTTCAAGCTGGCCATGGAGCGGGAGGGCATCCAGCTCGTGCAGGCCGCCGTCGGCGACCGGTACGTGCTGGAGGAGATGAAGCAGCACGGCTACGCGCTCGGCGGCGAGCAGTCCGGGCACGTCATCATCCTCGACCACGCGACGACCGGCGACGGCACGCTGACCGGGCTGATGCTGGCGGCTCGTGTCGCGCAGAGCGGGCGGTCGCTGCGGGAGCTGGCCTCCGTGATGGAGCGGCTGCCGCAGGTGCTGATCAACGTGCCCGACGTCGACCGCTCGCGGGTCGGGAACTCGGCCGAGCTGGCCGCCGCCGTGGCCGAGGCGGAGCGGGAGCTCGGGTCCACCGGGCGGGTGCTGCTGCGGCCCTCCGGGACCGAGCCGCTGGTGCGGGTGATGGTCGAGGCGGCCGATATCGAGCAGGCGCGGTCTGTCGCCGGGCGGCTCGCGGATGTCGTGAAGTCGGCGCTGGGTTAGCCGGCGGGCCCCTTCGGGGTTGCTCCGGGGCGGGTTCGGGGTGGGGGTGCTGTGCGTCGCGGGCCGCGGGTCCGTCGTGGCTTGTCGCGCAGTTCCCCGCGCCCCTATGCGGGCTCCCTAGTCCGGCGTCCTCTGGTCCAGAAGTACTTCTGGGCCAGCAGGGTCAGGGTGCCGGCCAGGATGATGCCCAGCAGGTTCAGCAGGAGCTGGGTGGTCGAGCCCCAGGTCTGGTTCATGTCGCCGTAGCTGAGGGCGACGGCCGCGTTGGCGGCCGCGGGGACCGTGGTGACCGAGATGGCCACGCCCACCAGGGCGCCGGACTTCGCCGAGGTCAGGGAGAGGGTGCCGGCGGCGCCCGCCAGGACGGCCACGATGAAGGAGAACCAGTCGGGGGCGTAGACGAAGGCCGTCTGCGGGCGGTCGGCCTCCAGTTGCGCCTTGCTGAACAGGTCGATCGCGTCCATGAAGAGGCTGAAGCCCACCGTCGCCGCCATCGCCACCGCGAAGCCGACCAGCAGGGCGATCAGCGAGCGCAGGGCGAGGCGGGGGGCCCGCTGCACGATCGACGTCGAGATGCCGGCCAGGGGGCCGAACTCCGGTCCCACCGCCATCGCGCCCACGATCAGGACCGCGTTGTCGAGCACCACGCCGCAGGCCGCGATCATCGTGGCGAGCGTGATGAACGCGAGGTACGTGACGGAGAGCGTCGACTCCTCGTGGGTGGCGTCCGTGAGGTGCTCCCACAGCACCGCGTCGGCGCCCTCGCCCGGCGCCTCGGCCTCCGCCTTGTCGGCGCGCCGGGAGAGCGAGAGGTCGATGTTCTCCACGGCGATGGAGCCGTTGCGGTCCAGGCCCAACTCCTGGAGCGCGCTGAGGAGTCCGTCGCCCGCCTCGCGCGCCACGTCGCACATCACGACATCGCCCGCCGGGTTGCGGGCCGCCCCCGGCAGCACGACGAGGTGGGTGGTGCCGACGGTGTTCCCGATCAGACGGACCACGTCGTCGGTCCGGTCCGGCGGGGTGATCAGACGCAGGTGCAGCATGCAGGCAGGGTAGCCGTCAGAGTTTGCGCAGACTCAGGCGCTGCACCTTGTGGTCCGGGCCCTTGCGCACCACGAGGGTGGCCCGGCCGCGGGTGGGGGCGATGTTCTCCACCAGGTTCGGCTTGTTGATGGTGCGCCAGAGGGTGCGGGCGTAGTCGACGGCCTCCTCCTCGGAGACCTGGGTGTACTTCCTGAAGTACGAGTCCGGGTTCTGGAAGGCCGTCTGACGCAGTTTCCGGAACCGGTTGAGGTACCAGCGTTCGATGTCGTCGCCGCTCGCGTCGACGTACACGCTGAAGTCGAAGTAGTCGGCGAGACCGACGCGCGTACGGCCGTCCTTGCCGGGCAGCGCGGGCTGGAGGACGTTCAGGCCCTCCACGATGAGGATGTCGGGCCGGCGGACGGTGAGCCTGCGGTCCGGGACGATGTCGTAGATCAGGTGGGAGTAGACGGGCGCGGTGACCTCGCCCTTGCCCGCCTTGATGTCCGCGACGAAGCGGGTCAGGGCACGGCGGTCGTAGGACTCGGGGAAGCCCTTGCGGGACATCAGGCCGCGCGCCTCCAGCTCCGCGGTGGGCAGCAGGAAGCCGTCGGTGGTGACCAGCTCCACGCGGGGGTGTTCCGGCCAGCGGGACAGCAGCGCCTGGAGGAGCCGGGCGACCGTCGACTTGCCCACCGCCACCGAGCCCGCGACGCCTATCACGAACGGGGTGCCGGACTGCGAGCCCTGCTCGCCGAGGAAGGTGTTCAGGGCGCCGCGCAGTCCGTCGGTGGCGCCCACGTACAGGTTGAGCAGGCGGGACAGCGGGAGGTAGATGTCGCGGACCTCGTCGAGGTCGATGACGTCACCGAGACCGCGCAGCTTCTCGACCTCCTCCGCGGTCAGCGGCAGCGGGGTCTTCTCGCGCAGCGCGCTCCACTCGGAGCGGGTGAGGTCGACGTAGGGAGTCGCCTCCGGCCTGTGCCGGTGGGCGCTCCGGGGCATCGGGGGGACCGGAGAGATCACAGTCCATTGTTAACGGAGTTTGAACAGCTTGGCGGGTGGGGTCCGTCACGCCGGGCGAAGGGCTCGTACGGGCGTGGGAATTTCCGAAATCGGGCACGCGGAGGCTCTTTCGGTGCGGGATTCGTGCGTAGGCTGCCGCGCATGTGCGGAATCGTGGGATACGTGGGGTCGCAGTCGGCGCTCGAGGTCGTGATGGCCGGGCTGAGGCGGCTGGAGTACCGGGGCTACGACTCGGCGGGTGTCGCCGTGCTGGCGGACGGCGGGCTCGCCGCCGCGAGGAAGGCGGGCAAGCTCGTCAATCTGGAGAAGGAGCTCGGGGCCCGGCCGCTGCCGGCCGGGACGACGGCCATCGGGCACACGCGGTGGGCCACGCACGGCGGGCCCACGGATGCCAACGCGCATCCGCACCTCGACAACGCCGGCCGGGTCGCGGTCGTGCACAACGGGATCATCGAGAACTTCGCCGGGCTGCGGGCCGAACTGGCCGAGCGGGGCCACGAACTCCTCTCCGAGACCGACACCGAGGTGGTGGCCCATCTGCTCGCCGAGGAGTTCTCGGCGACGGCCGACCTGGCCGAGGCCATGCGGCTGGTGTGCCGGCGGCTGGAGGGGGCGTTCACCCTGGTCGCGGCGCACGCGGACGAGCCGGACGTGGTGGTCGGGGCCCGGCGCAACTCGCCGCTCGTGGTCGGTGTCGGGGAGGGTGAGGCGTTCCTCGCCTCGGACGTCGCCGCGTTCATCGCGCACACGCGCTCGGCGATCGAGCTCGGGCAGGACCAGGTCGTCGAGCTGCGGCGGGACGGCGTGACGGTGACCGGGTTCGACGGCTCTCCCGCCGACGTGCGGTCGTACCACGTCGACTGGGACGCGTCGGCCGCGGAGAAGGGGGGCTACGACTACTTCATGCTCAAGGAGATCGCCGAGCAGCCCAAGGCGGTCGCCGACACCCTGCTCGGCCGTATCGACGTCTCGGGGGCGCTGACCCTGGACGAGGTGCGCATCCCCGCCTCCGAGCTGCGGGAGGTCGACAAGGTCGTCATCGTCGCGTGCGGTACGGCCTTCCACGCGGGCCTCATCGCCAAGTACGCCATCGAGCACTGGACGCGGATCCCGTGCGAGGTGGAGCTGGCCAGCGAGTTCCGCTACCGGGACCCGATCCTCGGGGCCCGGTCCCTGGTCATCGCCATCTCGCAGTCCGGGGAGACGATGGACACCCTGATGGCGCTGCGGCACGCGCGCGAGCAGGGGTCCAAGGTGCTGGCGATCTGCAACACCAACGGGTCGACGATCCCGCGCGAGTCGGACGCGGTGCTGTACACCCACGCCGGGCCGGAGGTGGCCGTCGCCTCGACGAAGGCGTTCCTGACGCAGCTGGTGGCCTGCTATCTCGTCGCCCTGTACCTCGGTCAGGTGCGCGGCACCAAGTGGGGCGACGAGATCCGGGCCGTCATCCGGGACCTCGCGCAGATCTCCGGCGCGGTCGAGCGGGTGCTGGAGACCATGGAGCCGGTGCGGGAGCTGGCCCGCTCCCTCGCCGGCAAGGACACCGTGCTGTTCCTGGGACGGCACGTGGGGTACCCCGTCGCGCTGGAGGGCGCCCTGAAGCTGAAGGAGCTCGCGTACATGCACGCGGAGGGCTTCGCCGCGGGGGAGCTGAAGCACGGGCCGATCGCGCTCATCGAGGAGGACCTGCCGGTCGTGGTGGTGGTGCCCTCGCCGCGGGGGCGGTCCGTCCTGCACGACAAGATCGTCTCCAACATCCAGGAGATCCGGGCCCGGGGGGCGCGGACCATCGTGATCGCGGAGGAGGGGGACGAGGCGGTGGTGCCGTACGCCGACCATCTCGTACGGATCCCGGTCACGCCGGTGCTGCTGTCGCCGCTCGTCGCCACGGTGCCGTTGCAGGTGTTCGCGTGCGAGCTGGCGACGGCGCGGGGCAACGAGGTGGACCAGCCGCGGAACCTGGCGAAGTCGGTGACGGTGGAGTGAGGGGGCCTGCGGCGGGCGGTTGCAGGGGCGCCTGAGGGGGAGGAGGGGGCTGTGCGTGGGCGGGTGCGGGGGTGTTCGGGGCTGGGCGCGCAGTTCCCCGCGCCCCCGGGGGAGGGGCCGGGAACGCCCCGGGCGTTCCCGGCCCCTCCCCCGGGGCGTTGTTCAGGCTCGGGTGCGGTGTCTGCGGGCCGCGAAGATCTTCCAGGTCGCGAAGAGCAGCGGGAGTTCCAGGATCCAGACGCCCGTCACCGCGTCCCACTCCGGAGCGGCGGCGGATGCCTCGTCGGCGGTGATGACCGCGCACAGCAGGCCCCACACCGCGGCGAGCAGGCCCACCAGCCACAGGGCGGTGGTCCAGGCCCACAGGGAGCCGCCGCTGCGCGAGGACCGCGCTGCGGGGTCCCGTCTGCGCGGCTGCGGGACGCGCTCGGGGTCGCGGGCCGGCATCGGCACCACGGCCTGTGGCGGCACGGCCGCGTCCACCGCCGCGATCCGCTCCGGCGTCACCCCCCGGTACAGGGTGGGTTCCACGGTGACCGAGAAGCCGTCGTGGCCGGTCAGGACGCGGGCGCCGTCGGGACGGGTGGTCATCGCCGAGCAGGCGTCGTAGCGGACGGTGACCGGGCCCCTCGGCGTCAGCAGGCTCACCCCCTCCGCGCCGATGACCAGCGTGACCTCGTCGTCCTCCAGCGACTGGTGACGGGTGCCGGTGACGGCGGACTCCGAGTACTGCGGGGCGAGGGTGAGCCCCGCCCAGTCGACGTCACGGCCCGGCACCTGGAGGAGCGCTCCGGCCCACGCCTCCCGAGCCACCTCGCGCAGGTCGTCCGTCGTCACCGCGTTCAGCTCGTCCCGGTGCTGCTCGGGGGTGAGGATCCGGTGCCCGAGGAGCAGGCTCAGCGCGTACGAGGGCAGTGCGGCGGCGGCGAGATCGGGGGAGTCGTACATCTTGAGGAGCTTGCTGCGGACGGCGTCCAGCTCGGACTGCTCGATCCGGCCCGCCCGCAGCCGGGCGAGGGTGTCGACGAAGCCGCCGACGACCGCGTCCTGCTTCTGCGGGAGGGAGTCGGCGTACGCGGTGAGGGTGGCGGAGCCGGCGTCGCGCGGGCTGTAGTCGGCCTCCGCGGTGTAGGAGTAGCCGCCCTCCTGGCGCAGGTCCTGGAAGAGGGCCCGGCCGAGGACGTCCGCGAAGACACTGGCCGCGGTGGAGCGGCGCAGCACCGACGTGAGGACGACATGGCCGTCGTCACCGCTGATGTACGCGGGCGTGACGGGCAGGGCGCTGGTCGCGGCCGGCGCGGGCAGGCGGGAGCCCTGCGGGAGGGTGAGGTCCAGGCCGTCGGGGACATGGTCGCTGGTGATCCACAGCACCGCGTTGTCCCTGGTGAAGCGGGTCTCGGCCCAGTGCCGCACCTGGTCGGGCGTCAGGCTCCAGGTGCCGAGCTCGGTGTAGCTGGACAGGCCGTAGCCGCGGGCGCCGTACCGCCACAGCGGCATCCGGTGCTGGGGGCCGGAGCCGCGGCCGGCCGCCTCGGTGCGCAGGATCTCCTTCTCCGTCTCCAGCCGCTCCATCGGCAGGTCCCGCAGACCCGCGCACACGCTGTTGAGGTACCTGACCACCTCCTCCTCGCTGCCGGTGACGTGGAAGAGGGTGTAGGCGTTCGCCGTGGCGCCGTTGTAGTGCAGGTCGGACAGGCCCAGGCGGTGCAGTGCGAGGTGTTCGACGAGGTGGGTGACGCCCGCGGTGGCCAGGGTCTCGTCGGCGCGGCCCACCCGGAAGAAGAGACCGGCGGTGATCTCGTTGCCCGAGGCGGGCGCGTAGAGCGTGGGGACGTGGTCGGTGAGGGTGTGCGAGACGAGGCCGGAGAGGGCACCGAGTCCGTTGTCGTCGGCGCCGTCGCGGCGGTCGTGCTCGTGCAGGTCGGTGGTCATCGGATGCCTCCTCCTCGGGTGTCCAGCGCGGCCTTGCGGTACCTGAGGAACGCGGCCTTCTTGTCGGGCATGCAGTCCCACGGGTCATCGGTCGCCCGGTCGCCGAGGGCGGCGAAGTGCGCGGCCGCGTCGGCGAGGTGACCGCCGAACGAGAAGGCGAACGCGAACGCGTTGTGCGCGCCGACCGAGTCCCAGTCGGGCCGGTGGGCCGGGTGCAGGACCGAGACCTGGGCGGCGTTGCGCAGGTCGTGGTGGACGGACGGGCTCCGCATGTAGGCCGCCTTGTGGCCGCCGTCCAGGTCCAGCGCGTGCTCGATGTGGACGATGGCCACCAGGGCGCCGGAGACCGAGCCGTCGGGGGCCGCGGTCGCGCACTCGCGGGCGAAGGCGTGCGCCGCTTCCCAGGAACCGCTCCACTTGGGGCACAGCTGCTGGAGCAGCTGGGTCTGGGCGCGGTAGTGGTGGGGGTGGTGCGCGCGGAGCCGGTCGTAGCGGCGGCGAGCCTCGGCCTGGCCGAGCTGGAGCCCGCGGACGGTCTTCAGCCGGGCCGTCCAGGCGGGGGCGTACGAGGGGTGCTCGGCGCACACCTCGATGAGGATCTGCTCGGCCCTGCGCAGCCAGTCGTGGAACTGGACGAACTGGTCCCGCGAGACGTGCTGGGCGCGGGCGCTGCTGCGGATGTCCCAGCCGATGTGGATGTACCGCTCGGCGAGCAGGGTGCGCGCGAGCGGGTCGGCGGGCCGTTCGGCGGCCGCCCGCTCCAGGAAGTTCTCCACGCCGGGCACGTCCGCGAGCATGCTCGAGGCCGTGGTGAGCCGGGCGGCGGAGCCGAGACCCTCGCAGTAGGCCCGGACGGCCGGCCAGTCACCGGCCCGCGCGGCCTCGCGCAGCGGGATCAGCTCGGGTGTGTTGTCGTACGGGTCGAACGTCGGCCCCCAGGTGTTCCCGGATCCGCCGCTGGTGGTGCCGTCGGTGGTGCTGGTCATTCCTCCGCCCCCTGGCGTCGCTGCCCGCGGCGCGCGGGCTGGCCCCCCAGGGCGCGCGGCGGGTTCTTCCCCGTGGTGTTCTGTGTGATGTCCTGCGGATGTTGTGCGTGATGTCCTGCGTGATCAAGTCGCCGCAGGCTAGCAGCAGGCTGTGACAGCACGGCCTTAGGGTGCTCGGCATGAGCATCATCGGGGTCGGTATCGACGTGGCGGAGATCGACCGGTTCGCGGCGTCGTTGGAGAGGACGCCCGGGCTGGCCCGGCGGTTGTTCCTGGAGAGCGAGTTGCTGCTGCCGAGCGGGGAGCGCAGGGGCGCGGCCTCGCTGGCGGCACGGTTCGCCGCGAAGGAGGCCCTGGCCAAGGCGCTGGGGGCACCGCCCGGGCTGCTGTGGACCGACGCCGAGGTCTACGTCGAGGAGAGCGGGCGGCCCCGGCTGCGGGTGCGGGGCAGTGTCGCCGCGCGGGCGGCCGAACTGGGCGTCACGGGCTGGCATGTGTCACTGAGTCACGACGCGGGGGTGGCCTCGGCGGTGGTGGTGGCCGAGGGGTGAGCGGCCGCGCCTGCGGGGACGGTCCGCGCGTGCGGGGACGGGGGAGTCCGGGGCAGACTCGGCTGTATGCGTACTGCGTACCGTGTCGAGACCGTCCGCCGCGCCGAGCGGGAACTGATGGCCCGGCTCCCCGAAGGGGCCCTCATGCAGCGGGCCGCCGCCGGGCTGGCCGCCGCCTGCGCCGATCTGCTGGGGCGGGTCTACGGACGGCGGGTCGCGCTGCTGGTCGGCAGCGGCGACAACGGAGGTGACGCCCTGTACGCCGGGGCCCGGCTCGCCCGGCGCGGGGCCGGGGTCACGGCGGTGCTGCTCGCGCCCGGGCGGGCCCATGCCGGCGGGCTCGCGGCCCTGCGCCGGGCCGGCGGGCGCACGGTCGCGCCCGAGGGCGCGGAGGGTGTCCTGCGCGGCGCCGACCTCGTGCTCGACGGCATCGTCGGGATCGGCGGAAAGAGCGGGCTGAGGCCGGACGCGGCCGCGCTGGCCGCCGTCGTCGCCGACGCGCGGGCCGCCGTCGTCGCCGTCGACCTGCCCAGCGGTGTCGACGCGGACACCGGCGAGGTGCACGGGAGCGCGGTCCGCGCCGACCTCACCGTCACCTTCGGCACGCACAAGCCGGGGCTGCTCGTCGATCCGGCGCGGGAGTACGCCGGGTCGGTGCGGCTCGTCGACATCGGGCTCGGGGAGGTGCTGCCCGCCGGACCCGAACTGACGGCGCTCCAGCACGCGGACGTGGCCGCCCTGTTGCCCGTGCCGGGCGGCGCGAGCGACAAGTACCGGCGGGGTGTCGTCGGGATCGCCGCCGGGTCCGCCCGCTATCCGGGGGCGGCGGTGCTGGCCGTCGCGGGGGCCCTGCGCGGCGGGGCCGGGGCGGTGCGTTACGTCGGCCCCGCGGGGGACGCCGTCATCGCGCGGTTCCCCGGGACGCTGGTGTCCGACCGCGGCCCCCGGCAGGCCGGGCGGGTGCAGGCCTGGGTCGTCGGACCGGGCGCCGGTGACGACGCGAAGACGGTGGCGGAGGTGCTGACCGCCGACGTGCCGGTGCTGATCGACGCCGACGGGCTGCGGCTCGCGGACGCCGACGCGGTGCGGGCGCGCAAGGCGCCGACGCTGATGACTCCTCACGCGGGGGAGGCGGCGGCCCTGCTGGGTGTGGCGCGCGAGGAGGTCGAGGGGGCCCGGCTGCGCTGCGTAAGGGAACTGGCGGCGCGTTACCGGGCCACGGTGCTGCTGAAGGGGTCGACGACGCTGGTCGCGGACGCGGGAGGCGAGGGCGCGGTGCGGGTGAACGCCACCGGGACCGCGTGGCTCGCCACGGCCGGGAGCGGCGACGTGCTGTCGGGGCTCGCGGGGTCGCTGCTCGCGGCGGGACTCGACGCGCTGGACGCGGGGAGCGCGGGCGCCTACCTGCACGGCCTGGCAGGCCGCTTCGCAGCGGACGGCGCCCCGGTGGGAGCACACGAGGTCGCGGGCGCGATCCAACAGGCCTGGCGCTCGGTCGGGGAGTGACGGGGTGCGCCCCTGACGGGGGGTGAGGGGGGCGGGGCTCTGGACGGGTAGTGGGCGGGCCCCTGGCGGGGTTGAGCGGGGCGGGTCCCTGTCGGGTGGCGGGGCGGGCTCCTGGCGGGGCTGCGCGGGCGGGTGCCTGCCCGCGGCGCGCAGCGGGACGTGCCCTCGGACGGGGTGGCGGGACGGGGCTGCCGCGGGCGGGGCGGGGGCGGTCTGTGACGGGGTGGTGGGGTGGGTCCCGGCGGTGGGTGTGGTCGGGCGCGGGGGCGTGGGCCCCGGCAGGGGGAGGGGGCGGGCTCCGGACGGGGTGTCGGGGGGCGTCCGGTCGGGTGAATGCGCCGCGCGGCAACTCCGGGCTCCCGGAGGGCCGCGTTTGTCTGACCGGATGTTCAGCACACGAACCGTGGCCCTCGTCCTCGCCGCCGTCGCCCTCGTCCCCCTGGGCGGATCCGCCCGCGCCGTGCCCCCTCCCGCCCGGGCCGCGCCCGCGTCCGCAACCACCGCGTCCGTGCCCGCGCCCGCCGCACCCGTGGCCCCTTCCGGCCGGACCGTGCCCGCTCCCGCGCCCGCAGGCAGCGGGCCTGTGCCCGTCGTGCCGTCGCCCGCCGGGGCCGAGGGGCAGCTCGTGCCGGGTGTGCCGCTCGGGCCCGAGCAGCCCTGGCAGATCGACACGCCCGACCAGGCGCTCGCGCCGAAGGTGTACCGGCCCACCGCCGCCGAGGACGCCTTCGAACCGCGCGACGCGCTGCCGGGGACGTACGCGCTCGTCGAGTACGTGCCGCTGGACGACGCCGTGACCCGCGTCCTGTGCAGCACGCGGACCGGGCCCTATCAGCGCGGGGTCGAGCGCTGGCTGAAGCTGAGGACGGACGGGCGGCAGTCCGCCGCGGACTGCATGGCGATCCGGGCCTTCCAGCAGCAGCAGGGGATCAGACCCGCCATCGGGTTCGCGGGACCCGTCACCTGGGCGCGGATGCAGCTCATCGCCGCGCGGAAGAACCTCGACCCCCGCAAGAAGTGCCCGGTGCGCACCGGGCGGGTCGCCTGCGTCGACCTGGACCGCCAGCTGACCTGGGTGCGCAAGGGGACGAAGGTGGTCTTCGGGCCCGTGTCGATGCGCAGCGGACGGGTCGTCCATCCCACCCGCACCGGGTGGCACACC